>NZ_CBFHNM010000001.1:0-537972 GCF_965657255.1 Nonlabens sp. | reverse complement strand
CTCCCAAGGAGAAGCAGACCAATTAACTACTAGTGGTTATTTTGAAAGATTCAATGCCGAGTTAACCGCACCGAGATTTGCTGGATTTGGAACTTTTAATGATATTGAATTTTCAGAAAGTGATATAGACATTAAAAATAGCTTCAATGCTTTTGTAGAGATAGGGATAAAGGAGAATGTAGGTTCTGGCTGGATGTATTTTGGAGTGTTTGCAGAATATGGTCTTAACAACTTAATGGAGAACAATAATACCAGCATGATTGAATACAATCAAAACACACCATTAGACTTCATAAATAATAGCAGTTTAAATGCTTCTAATCAAATCTCAGGAAATGCATTATTTGATAAGGTAATGCTTAATATGGCAGGACTACGTATCAGATACGAGTTTGGGCTGTAACAAACATCTGTATTTACTCAATAAATCAAAAGCACCTTTAAATTTAATTTAAAGGTGCTTTTTTATGGGATAATTACGACGTCTTAATAGAAAGGTTATAAGCCAATTCACTCTGGTATTGCAGCAATCAGTTTCTTTGTATAATCACTTTGCGGATTTGAATACAAAGCATCGGCCTCATTTTTTTCTTCTATTTTTCCTTTGTTCATTACAATGACTTGGTCACAAAAGTATTTTACTACTGCTAGATCATGTGAAATGAATAGATAAGAGAAACCAAAGTCTGCTTTAAACTCATTTAATAGATTCAATACTTGTGCTTGTACAGAAATATCAAGTGCACTCACACTTTCATCACAAACAATCAATTTAGGTTCGAGAGCAACAGTTCTTGCAATTCCTATACGTTGACGTTGTCCACCACTAAATTCGTGCGGATATCTATTGTAATGCTCTGCTGTTAACCCTACTCTTTTAAGTAGATGAAGAACTCTTTCTTTTCTATCAGCGTTGTTTTTACCTATACCATGCCATTTCATTGGTTCGATAATAGCTTCTCCTACGGTAAGTCTTGGATTCAATGAAGCAAAAGGATCTTGAAAAATAATTTGAATCTCTTTTCTTAATTCACGCATGGCTTTACCTTTCAATCTAGTAATGTCTTGATCTTTATAAATAATCTTGCCTTTTGTGCTATCAATTAGGCGTAAAATAAGATTTCCTAAAGTGCTTTTACCACAACCACTTTCCCCTACCAGACCTAGACTTTCTCCTGCAAACAATTGAAAGCTTACACCATCTACCGCTCTAAAATATTCCTGTTTCCGAAACATTTTTTTCTTTAAAGGAAAATCTTTAATTAGATCAATAACTTGTAGCAATGGTTCTTTGCTATAAATCTCGTTATGTGATTTTGCTCGTTGCTTCGGATAAATCAGTTCACTGGAAACCGTATTTGTTACAAAATCATTTATGGTAGGTAAATTCTTGAGCCTATTTGTTGTGCTAGGTCTGGATGCAATGAGTGCTTTGGTATACTGTTCTTTTGGATGATCAAAAATCTCTTTAGAAAATCCCTGTTCCACAATTCTACCTTGATACATAACTATAATTCGATCAGCTATAGAATGGACCAAAGAAAGATCATGAGATATAAAAAGAATACTCATTCCATATTCTTTTTGTAGTTCTTTCAATAAAAGTATAATTTCTTTTTGTACTGTTACGTCCAGTGCGGTGGTTGGTTCGTCTGCAATAAGTAAGACTGGTTTGCATGCTATAGCCATTGCTATCATGACGCGTTGCATCTGGCCACCACTTATTTCATGTGGATATTTTGAAAAAGTCGTTTTAGGAGTAGGTAATTTTACCTTTTCAAAAAGATCAAGAACTTCTCTTTTAGCTTTAGAAGCACTTATTTTCTGATGTTGTACCATCACTTCTATCACTTGGTTTCCACAAGTGATGGTTGGATTAAGAGAGCTCATAGGTTCTTGAAAGATCATGCTTATCTCGCTTCCGCGAAAGCGAGACCATTCTCCATCTTCTAACTCTAGTAAATTTTTACCTTGTAAAGAAAGTTCTACAGCATGAATCTGGGCAGATTGATCTGGTAAAAGGCCCATGAGAGCTTTACTTGTGACAGACTTACCACTACCAGACTCACCAACTACTGCAACAATTTCATTTTTAAAAATATCTAAAGAGATATCGTGTAACACTTGAACGTTTTGCTTTCCATTTGAAAAACTGACGTTCAGTGCTTTTATCGAGGCTACTGTGTTATTTTGAGATGACTTGCTCATCGGTAAGAATAGGTTCTTTACGCAATTTGAGAACAATTTGGGCTACTGCGACAACGTCTTTTTCACAATAAGTAGCAATACGCCGTATGTCTTTTTCTTCATAGAAAACGTCTCTTACTTGAGATCCGTCGATATCATCTTTGGGCGAAGGAATATCTAAAATACGTGTCAATAATTTGAGACTGGTGTAGTGTTTATAATCGCCAAACTTCCACAATTCCAAAGTGTCTAAATGTGGAACTTCCCATGGTTTTTTACCAAATAAATTAAGTTTTGAAGGGATTTCTAAACCTAGAATAATCATTCTCCTAGCGATGTAAGGAAAGTCAAATTCTTTACCATTATGAGCACAAAGCAAATGATTTTTTCCTGAGAAGTGTTCATTAAGTAAAGAGCTAAACTCTCCTAATAGCTCTTTTTCATCACCTAAAAAACTGCGCGTCCTAAATTGCTGTCCATTCTCTCTATTAACAAAGTACCCAACCGAGATACATACTATTTTGCCAAATTCTGCCCAGATACCAGCTCGGTCATAGAACTGTGAAGGAGTAAATTCTTCCTTACGCTGGTATTTAGTTTTGTCAGCATATAACTGCTGATCTATATCGTCAAGCTGCTCAAAACTTTCCTGTTGTGGCACCGTTTCAATATCTAGAAACAATATATTTTCTATGGAAAGTTTTGAGATCATTATATCATGTCTAATTCGTTAGAACTGTCGTTTTCAGAGTTACCTGTTTTTAAAGGATCGCCTCCTTGATTTTTTTGATATTCATCGCAATCTGTCTCGATGGAAAGGTTTTCTGGTTTTTTAAATGGTTCTTTTGATACTTCTAGAGTCTCATCTGCATAGACACGTTTCATAAAACTACCCCAAATAGGTAAAGCCATAGTAGCACCTTGGCCGTATTTTGTAGATTTAAAATGTACAGACCGATCTTCACCACCTACCCAAACACCGGTTACTAGATTAGGTACCATTCCCATGAACCATCCGTCAGAATTGTTTTGAGTAGTTCCTGTTTTTCCGGCGATATCATTTTTGAAATCATAAGGATAATCAGTGATTACTTCTTTATAAAAATCAGTTCCAGCTGCCCATGTGCTATTGCCTCTTAATTTTGCACCACTTCCTATTCTGGTAACACCTTCCATAAGACTTACGGTTACATAGGCAGTTTCAGGATTCATTACATCCCTACTTTCAGGCACGTATTGAAAAAGAATGGTACCATTTTTATCCTCTATGCTGGTTACAAGAACTGGTGTGTTATAAATTCCACCATTTGCAAAAACTCCATAAGCACCTACCATTTCATAAAGACTAACATCTGCAGTTCCTAACGCTAGAGATGGAACTGCATCTATATTTTCTATATTGATGCCTAATTGTGCTGCTCGATCAATGACCGGTTGTGGTCCTACTTGATCCATTAACCTTGCTGAAATTGTATTCTTGGACTTTGCTAGGGCTTCTTGAAGTGTCATCAAGTTGCCATAATCACCGTTAGAATCTTTTGGGGTCCAGTCTTTAGTATTGCCATGTTTTCCTGCTGGTATAGTGTATTCACCGTCTGGATATTCTTTACAAGGACTGTAATGTAATAAATCGATAGCGGTAGAATATAGAAATGGCTTGAAAGTAGATCCTGCCTGTCTTCTTCCTGTCTCTACATGATCAAATTTAAAGTGTTTGTGATTGATACCACCTACCCATGCTTTTACATGACCGGTTTGCGGTTCTAAAGACATTAAACCTGTGTGAAGAAACCTTTTGTAGTAACGTATGGAATCCATAGGCGTCATTACAGTATCACGTTCTCTAAATTCTGCTTTCCAATCAAAAACAGTCATGTCTGTTTTTACGTTGAAACTTTTAACGATATCAGCTTCTTTGATTCCTTTAGCTTTCATTTGTCTCCACCTTTCAGATCTTTTCATAGCAGATCTTAAAGTACTTTCAATTTGCTCATCTGTAATATCAGTAAAAGGAGCTGTTTTATTACGTTTTTGTTGGTGGTCAAATTCGGCTTGAAGGCGTTCCATGTGCGCATAAACTGCTTCTTCAGCCATTTTTTGCATACGATGGTCAATGGTAACATTTATTTTCAAACCGTCGTTATATAAATTAAATGGTTCTCCTGTTTCTGGATTGATATGATCTTTTGCCCATGATTTTAATTCACTACGTAAATGTTCTCTGAAATAGGTCCCCATTCCTTCACTATGACTGGCAGAGTTGTAGTCCAGTTTTATAGGTATTTGCTTAAGACTGTCCTTAACTTCTTCAGTCATTTTATTATTGCGTACCATTTGTACAAAAACTTGATTACGTCTTTGAAGGGATTTCTCTTTGGATATCTCTCTATAAGGATTGAACTGTCTAGGATTTTTAAGCATAGCTACAAGAACGGCACTTTCTGAAACATTTAATTGTTTAGGTTCCTTACCAAAATAAATATTTGCAGCAGATCGTATTCCTATGGCTTGTTTTAGGAAATCAAACTCGTTTAAGTATTGGGTGATGATTTCTTCTTTTGTGTATTGTTTTTCAAGTCTAGAGGTGATGATCCACTCTCTAATTTTTTGAATTCCACGTACTAGTTTGTTTTTACTAGCTTCTTCTGTAAAATAAAGTTTTGCTAGTTGTTGTGTAATAGTACTGGCACCACCTTTAGATCCTAGATAAACAGCTGCTCTAGTAGTTCCATAGCCATCAATACCACTGTGATCCCAGAAACGTTCATCTTCTGTGGATACTAATGCGTCTACAAGATGTGTAGGTAAATCGTCAAATTTTACAGGTTTTCTATTCTCGTTATAGAAACTTCCTAAAGTTTTACCATCTGCAGTTACGATTTCTGTTGCTAGCTCTGTTTGTGGGTTTTCTAATGCGGTGTGATCAGGTAAATCACCGAATACTTCCCATGCGGCGAGTAAAAATAATAGTATTAAAAGTCCTATACTAAGAGCATATAATTTCCAGAATAATGAAATATTCTTTTTCTTTTCCTCGTTTTCTTTTCCTATTTGTGCTTTAGTTGCTGCCATTTTGCACTTGTTTTTCTATACTATATCCAACATTGAGAATGCCTTTTAATTGAGCATCGCCATTTACCTCTCCGGTTTTTCTCATAGCGTGTTTAAGTGCTAGTTGGTAAGTTCCGCTTTCGCGAAAGCGGATACCTTCTTTTAACCAAAGTTTATTTTCTAACACATCGCTAGAACCAGTTCCTAAAAATTTACCATCTGATGCTGTCATGCGGTACTGTAATGTGTCTGTAACGACTTTTCCTTGCGGAAATTTTATCTGTGATATCAACCAAAGGTTATTGTATTCATAATCGTGAGTATTGCGTAAGTTGATAAACAGATCATAAGCGATTGTGCTGTCTTGTGGTTCTATTTGAAAACTAACCATGTCTTTAATATCCCAGCCAGATGGTGGCACATCATAATAATCTGCACTAACTAGTTGATCATCGCAGGAGATCAGACTCATAATTGCTAGTAAACATAATAACTTCTTCACTAATCTTCCTTTTTAGGCGGCTTATTGCTATCGTTATTACGATTGCGATTTTTGTTACGATTGGGTCTAGGATTATTAGACTTTGCGTTTTTATCAGGGTTAGCTTTAGGATTAGGTGTTGTACTCTTTTTAACCGGTGCGCTTTCTGATTTATGTTTATTTGTATCTTTATTTCTTTTGTTAGGTCTCGGTTTGCGTTTAGGGCGTGTTTCTTTTGATGCCGGAGCTGTTCTTGTAGCTGTTTCTACAGAAGATGCAGTTTTGTTATTTCTGTTGCGATTGCTAGGCTTGCGCTTTTTACTGCGTTTACTGCGCGATTTAGGCTGGTCAAAACGCGTTAAACTATCTTGTCCTACTACGTTTTCAAAACTCACTTCTTCTTCAACTATCCACTCGTTTGCATATTCTTCAATGCTAGCAACGGTTTCCTTTGCTTTGTTTTTTGCTATAATTTCATGAACCTGATCAGTTGTTAATGTATGCCAGTTCATCCACTCACCATCATAGCAAAACCACATCAAACCTTTAAAAATATCTACTTTTTGACAGATAGCTGTTCCTTTAGTAAAGTAGAGTTTTTGATTTTGCTTAGGAAAATTACTCAGCGCATCCATGTAGGAATCGAGCTCATAATTTAAGCAACACTTTAGTTTACCGCATTGTCCAGCAAGTTTTTGCGGATTCAAAGATAAGTTTTGATAGCGGGCAGCTCCTGTAGTCACAGATCTAAAATCTGTCAACCAGGTACTACAACATAATTCACGTCCACAAGAACCTATACCACCTAAACGAGCTGCTTCCTGACGCAGTCCTATTTGACGCATTTCTATTCTTGTTTTGAACTCGCTAGCATATTCTCTAATCAACTCTCTGAAATCCACGCGTTCATCTGCAGTGTAATAAAAAGTGGCTTTTGATCCATCTCCTTGAAATTCTATATCAGAGATTTTCATTTTGAGTTGTAAGCGTATGGCAATCTCTCGTGCACGCACTTTCATCGGTTCTTCTCTTTCACGAGCTGCAACCCATTTCTGAACATCCTTTTCTGACGCAATTCTATAAACTACAGGCACGTCTTCATTTATTTTAACACGTTTGCGTTTCATCTGCACACGCACTAATTCGCCTGTGATAGTGACAATCCCTATGTCATGACCAGTCTCTGTTTGTGTCGCGACTACGTCACCTATCTTTAGTTGAAGGTTTTCTTTGTTATAGAAGAAATCTTTGCGACTGTTTTTAAAACGTACTTCTACGTAAGGAAATATTTTTTGACCATCTGGCAACTCCATGTTTGCTAACCAGTCAAAAACCGTTAATTTATTACATCCACTGGTACCACAGGTACCGTGATTTTTACATCCACCAGGTGCTCCACCACCAGTTCCACAACTATTACAGCTCATTCTTGTATTCTCTATATATTGAAATTGAAACGAATAAGTCGTTCAATTGAAGTCATTACTTGAATTGTAAATATAACAATTAAAAGTGTGGGATATTGTGAATTGATGCCTGTGATTTCTTACTAGAATGCAGTCGTAAAATACAAATTACAGGCATGAATTATTAGGTATAAAAAAATCCCAACCATTGCTGATTGGGATTTTGCTCCTCTTCTTGGGCTCGAACCAAGGACCCTCTGATTAACAGTCAGATGCTCTAACCAACTGAGCTAAAGAGGACTGTGATATACACAAACTAAAGCTAGTTGCTTAAGCGATGGCAAATTTACTATGTTTTTTATTTGTAGCAAACTTTTAAATGAAAAAAATCATCTTTTTTAAATAAATTATCCAAATATGGCTTTAAATAGATCATTACCATTAGCATACAACATTAACGATAGTAAAATAACAATCCCTATAATTTGTGCACGCTCTAAAAATTTGTCTCCTGGTTTGCGACCAGTAATAATTTCATAAAGCAAAAACATAACATGTCCACCATCTAATGCTGGAATAGGTAAGATGTTCATTATTGCTAGTATGAACGATATGAATGCCGTCGTTGCCCAGAAACCAGCCCAGTCAAATGTGTCAGGATAAAGTTTTGCAATCGTTCCAAAACCACCTAACTGACTAGCTCCTTTTTTAGTAAATACGTATTTGAACTGTACAATATAATCGTGCATGGTCCAGTAACCTTGAGAAATACCAGCCGTGATGCTTTCTGAAAAAGTATATTGTTTTCTTTCTACCTTGGCATAATTTTTATCTGTTGAATACTTATAAATGCCCAGCGTTTTCCGCTCTCCATTAAAATCTACAGTCTTTATAAATTCTGTACCATTGGAATCTTGATAAACTAATTCAAAAGGAATACTGTCTGTAACTTTATGATTGATTGCATAAGTGTAGTCCGTATTAAATTCTACAGGGTAATTTGCAACACTTATAATTTTATAATCCTTTTTTAGGCCTATTTCAGCAGCTATAGTGCCAGCCTGTACAGAATCTATTTTGAAAGGAAACCTTGCTTCTAAAGATGTAGAAACACCAGCTTCAAACAATCTATTACCTATATCTTCTGGTATCGTTATTTCAACAGGCTGGCCATTTCTTAGAACGGTTACTGTTTTAATATCTCTAAAAATTAATTTATGATTAAAAGATGGTGCATAAGCGATGGTGTCTTTGTCAAGAAGAAGGATTTGATCTCCTTGTTCAAATCCTATTTTTTCTAATGTTTCTGGAAAACCAAATCCATATTTGTAATCTGTTCCATTTGCTTCATTAGTTCCATCATAAGCGATAAGACCTATGTAAATGATAAAGCCTACTACCACATTTACTACAACGCCACCTAGCATAATGATTAATCTTTGCCACGCTGGTTTTGATCTAAATTCCCATTCTTTAGGTTCTTGGGCCATTTGCTCTTTATCCATACTCTCATCGATCATTCCCGAGATCTTTACATAACCACCTAACGGTAACCAGCCTATCCCATAAAGAGTTTCCCCTATTTGTTTTTTAAATAAAGAATACTTTATATCAAAAAACAGATAGAATTTTTCTACACGTGTTTTGAAAATTCTAGCGGGAATAAAATGACCTAGCTCGTGCAATACAATTAGCAGAGAAAGGCTCATTAAAAAGTTAATCGCTATAATTAAATATGGATGCATTGATTCGTTTTTTTGAGAGTCGCAAAAATAGGTCATTCACGACAGTTTGCATAATAGGTATAAAGAATTAGAAAGCAACTAGTTTTAAGTTTACAGACCAGTATTTGTTAGGTTGTGGAAAATATAAGGATCACATGTTTCAGCTACAGTATCAGGTAAATCTGTATTTTTATTTTAGTATTTATTGTTGATCATTTCTTTATTCTCTTATCATAAAATTTTAGATCAAACAAATTATAGTTTTCTAATTAAACAATAACTACTAGAAATTGAGATGGAATAGGAATAAAATCTCGCTTTCGCGAAAGCGAGAACAAAAACCATTAAAATAATCACGATAAAACTATTCATGGAAGCCATATTATTAGTAAGGAAAATCATAAAACGTTCACCAATAGAAGAATTAGGTCGTAATTTTGTAAAAAAGTATCACAAATGCTAGAATTCTTAGATAAAAATAAATGGCGCGCGCTTTTCATGGTTATTCTTTGTGGTGGTATTATGGCTTCTTTTCAGTATGCCTTGACACCAGAAAAGTCACTAAAAATATTACAACCAGACGAGTTTGATCCGACGCTGGTAGACGATTCTATGCTTTTTGTAAAAAAATACCATAAAGTTGCTCCTTTTGAGCTTGTAAATCAAAATGGGGACACAATAACGCAAGCAGACTACACTGGTAAAATATATGTGGCCGATTTCTTTTTTACGACTTGTCCTACCATATGCCCAGTAATGACTAAAAATATGATGCTGGTACAAGAAGAGTTTAAAAATGATCCAGAAGTGATGATTCTTTCTCACAGTGTAACTCCAGAAATTGACTCAGTAGAAATATTGAAAAAATATGCGGTTAAGAAAGGAGTTTTAGATCAAAAATGGAATCTTGTAACAGGCGATCGTAAACAGATTTATGATCTTGCTCGTAAATCTTACCTTGCCGCAAAAGAGAACAAATATGGCGGTGATTATGCGCTTATTCATACAGAGAATTTCTTGCTAGTAGACAAAGAAGGTAGATTGCGCAGCCGCTCTTATGACGGTACAAGTGTAGAAGATGTCAAGGAACTAATTAAGGACATTTACATTTTAAAGGATATTTATGGAGAAGAAAGTGAGTGATCCTTTCTAAGTGTCATTTTATCGTATTTTCCATTCTTTTCCATTTCTTTCTATTCATTAGTTTAGGGTATAATTACATTTGTCTTCATATTATAATCTTTACAAAATGAAAAAATTATTACTTTCTTCAGTATTACTTATTGCGGTAACTGCAGCTTTTGCACAAACGCAAACAGAAGAAGAATTAAAAGCTCTTAGAAAAGAGAAAAAAGATTCTATTGCTCAAATTCAGTCTAGAGTGAACGCGATTCAATCAAAAATTGATGCGCTACCAGGATGGAAAAAAGGAGCCTTTGGTACGGTCGGTGTTAATTTATCAGAATTTAGCAACTGGTATTCTCAAGGAAGTGCAGATGTATCTTCAGGTAATATAGGTCTTACAGCAAATGCTTTTGCAAACTTAAAACAGCCTAAATATTTTTGGAGAAACTCTTTAAACATCAACTTAGGATGGGTGAAATTTGATGATAAGAACGACCCAACCGACGACGATAGTTTCCAGGAAGCGACAGATGTTTTTAATATTTCTTCTCTTTACGGCTATAGGTTAAACGAGAAGTTGGCTATCTCTGCTTTAGGAGAATATCGTACTACTTTATTAAACAATTTCAATGATCCTGGATACCTGGATTTTGGAGTCGGTGGTACTTGGACACCTGATGATTATCTAGTTGTAGTGGTGCATCCATTAAACTACAATTTTGTATTTGCTGATGACGATACAGTTTTCAATTCATCTCTAGGAGCAAAAGTTGTTGCAGACTATACACGCAGTATAGGAAAGGTGAGTTTCAAGTCTAATCTATCGATGTTTTATAGCTATGATAGTAGCGACCTTTCTAACTATACATGGATCAACTCTTTTGGTTATACTTTATGGAAAAATATAGGTATTGGTTTTGAATTTGGTATTAGAGGAAACAAGCAAGAAGCTCTTAATTTTGCAAATAATAACCTAGCACCAATGGCAGATCCTTTTACCTTTGAGAATGTTGATAATCAATTACAATCGTATTATTTGATAGGATTGAACTACAAATTTTAAGACATATATTTTACAACTTCAATATAGAACCCAAATGTGTCAAAACAGGTATTTTGGTTATCATTTCTTAATGTTTTGAAGCTTTATATTGAAAAGTCACATTCTTTAAATACCTACTTCTTTTTTAGAAATACGTTCTTGTTCTTCAGGTGTAGTAACCTCGTTATTTTCAAGTCTGAAGTTTCCAAAGTTGTAAGTGAAGCCTATACTTATAGTTCTGGTTTCTGGTAAGGCTAGATAATTATTATCTTGATTTAAATAACGAGTAGTTAATTGTTGATTTTGAGTGCTGAAAATATCAGTCAAAGCAAGCGTTAATTGGGCTCTTCTTTTCCAAAGGCTTTTATTAAAACTTACGTTAGTTATAAAAGAACCACCCCATTCACAAGTTCCCAATAATAGGCTGGAAATATAGGTGACATCTACATCCATTGATAGCGCTCTATTGTTAGATATATTTAATCGATTAAAAGAGTTTACAAAGAAACCAGTAGTAGAGGTTACCACATCTATATTGCCAGATGGTGCTGCATTAGTCTCATTTTCCATGTAGAATAAACTAGTTGTGAGTGCGGTGTACCAACTTTGATTGATATATTGATAGGTAGAAGCGTCTATACTGTATTGCAATTCATAGTTTAAATTGATGCTTTGAGTATTGAGCGTGTTATTAGAATTATCTTGAAAAGGTACATCGCTCAATACATCTTTAGTGTACAAAAAGTAAGCATCTACAAACCACTTGTTTTTATGATTCCACCTTACAGTAAATTTATTGTTAAACGCTAGTTGCAAATTAGGGTTACCTGTATTGAAGGTGAAATCATTTAAAAATGTGCTAAAAGGATGTAAATCTACATAACTAGGTCTATCGATACTCCTTTTGTAATTTAAAGTATAGGCATTATTTTCATTTGCTTGATTAGTCACTGCCAGATTAGGAAATAATTCTAGATATTCTTGTGTATTTACTTTTCCTAAAGATTCAGAAACTCCATCTACATCGATTTGTTCTACACGTACACCTGCAGCAAGTGACCATTTTTTCAACTGCGATCCAGTTGTGCATCACCTGCAAAAATAGTCTCATCGTATAAGAAAAGGTCTGATCGTCCTGGATCAAGTGTAGTGCTAGAAGTGGTATCAAAAAAGTCCTGCGCACTAGTGGAGGAAACATTAGAGAATTTAAAACCACTACTCAAAGAATAATTGCCTATTGAGCCGTTATAATCTAATTTTGCCGTATAAATATCTATTTCTTGATCTGCATTTGTACGAAAACGGTTGATTCCCGTGATTCCTTGATTAGAATCAAAGAATGTAGAGGTTAAATTTTGAATTTGATCACTATCTGTAAAAATATAGTTTCCTTCTAGAGAAAGTGAGGCACCATTTTCGTTAAGAATATGTAGCCATTGTGCATTTGCAAAACCATTAGTTCGATTTTTTTGAAATACAGAATTGGCGTCAAACCCAGAAAAGTTAGTTGTTGCCTCAGGAAGTATTAGAGTTTCATTTTCATAGGTCACGTCGTTATTTTCATTCCTATTAAAATTACCAGAAAAACTTAAAGAGTTTTTCTTATCTACTGTTATGTCTATAATGGTATTGAAATTATGAGCAACGCTACGGTCTATTTTATCTAAGGTAGAAAACCACCTTTCAGATCGAGTTCCATCAGGATTGAAGAAGCCTATTTCAGAGTCATCTTTTTTAAAGTCCTTTCTTGGGTTGTAATTATAATTAGCATAAACATTTAACCAGTTGTTCTTATAGAAGTGTGAAGTCCCTACCTGATATTTAGTAAAGGTACCTTGCGTCCATTGTCCATTTAAATTCCCTTTATAGTCCAGGGAAATTCCTTTGGATGTTGTTGATACTGATTACCGCAACACCTTCTGCATCATAACTTGCAGGTGGATTTGTAATAACTTCTACACTCTTAATGTTATCGGCACTGTAACCTTGCAGTAACTGGTTCAATTCATCACTAGCTAGATAAACACGCTTGTTATTGATATAAATCACCGCTGGAGAATTTTGTACCATATAGGTTCCTTCCGTCTAAAAAATACCTGGTGTTTTTTTAATAGATTTTGCGTGTTTCCTGTACTTAAAACCGTGTTTTCTACATTAAAAACTAATCGACCAGCTTTTTTATCTCTAGTTGGTCTATTTGCCGTTACTAAAACAGCATCCAGCTCTTCCGTGTTTTCTGAGAGAATAATAGTACCCAGATCTGTAGTTAGATTTAAGGTTAGCTTTCGCGAAAGCGGAACATATCCAACAGAAGAAACCTGTAACGTATAATCTCCATTTGAACAGTTTGCTATTTTAAATTTTCCATTCTCATCAGAATAAGAAGCTTTATAAAAAACACCGTCGGGCATTTTAAACAAGACGATGTTGCTGTAAGGCAAAAGCTCCTTTTGATTATTAAAGATGGTTCCTGTAAGATCATTTTGTGCAGTCGTACTAAGAACTAGGCGAAAAATAAAAAATGGTAGATGTTTCAATTTGGAATGGTTAGACTAGTTAAAATACCTAACCTTGAGAAAAGTTGCAGCCATGTTTTAGATTATATTTGCACACTATTGTAAAGGACTATGAAGAATATACGTAATTTTTGTATCATCGCACATATCGATCACGGTAAGAGTACTCTGGCAGACAGGCTGTTAGACGCTACTCATACAGTTACAAAGCGCGAGTCTCAAGCGCAGTTATTAGATAGTATGGATCTAGAGCGTGAAAGAGGAATTACAATTAAATCACATGCAATACAGATGGATTATACTGCTCCAGATGGAGAGCAATATATTCTTAACCTGATTGATACTCCTGGACATGTAGATTTTTCTTACGAGGTTTCTAGATCTATCGCGGCTTGTGAAGGCGCTTTATTGATAGTAGATGCGGCACAAAGTATACAGGCTCAAACCATTTCTAATTTATATCTAGCTCTGGAAAATGATCTAGAAATTATTCCTGTATTAAACAAGGTAGATTTACCTAGTGCAAATCCAGAAGAAGTAACAGATGATATCGTAGATCTTTTAGGTTGTGATCCTAGTGATGTAATTCCTGCAAGTGCAAAAACAGGTCTAGGTATTCAGGATATTCTTGATGCGATAATAGAGCGTGTTCCACCACCTAAAGGAAATCCAGATGAGCCGCTACAAGCGCTAGTTTTTGATTCACAATACAATCAGTTCCGTGGTGTAGAGACTATTTTTAGAGTAATCAATGGTTCTATTAAAAAAGGACAGCAAATCAAATTTGTGGCAACAGGCGAAAGCTATTATGCGGACGAAGTAGGAACTTTGAAACTAAATCAAGTTCCTAAAAAGGAAATAAAAGCTGGTGATGTAGGATATCTTATCACTGGTATCAAAGAAGCCAAGGAAGTAAAAGTAGGTGACACAATAACGGATCATGCAAATCCAACGACCAATCCAATCGGTGGTTTTGAGGATGTTAAACCTATGGTGTTTGCAGGGATTTATCCAGTAGATACAGAAGATTATGAGGACCTGCGTTCAAGTATGGAAAAACTACAATTGAACGATGCTTCTCTAGTATTTCAAGCAGAAAGTAGTGCGGCGCTAGGTTTTGGTTTCCGTTGTGGATTCTTAGGGATGTTACACCTTGAGATTATTCAAGAGCGACTAGAACGTGAATTTAATATGACTGTGATTACTACAGTTCCTAACGTTTCTTATCATGCATACACGCACAAGAATCCAGACGAGATTCTTATTGTAAATAATCCAACCGATCTTCCAGAACCTTCTTCTTTAAACAGAGTAGAAGAACCTTTTATTAAAGCGACTATCATTACAAAATCTGATTTTGTAGGTAATGTGATGTCACTTTGTATAGAAAAAAGAGGTGTGGTAACAAATCAAACTTATCTTACTACAGAGCGTGTAGAAATGACCTTTGATATGCCTTTGGCAGAAATTGTTTTTGATTTTTATGATAGGTTAAAGACTGTTTCAAAAGGATATGCGTCTTTTGATTACATGCCTATAGGTATGCGTGAGTCAAAATTAGTACGTGTAGATATTTTATTGAATGCTCAAACAGTAGACGCATTAAGCGCTTTAATTCACTTTGATAATGCTTACACTATAGGTAAAAAGATGGTAGAAAAACTACGTGAATTAATACCTAGACAACAGTTTGATATTCCAGTACAAGCAGCAATAGGGGCAAAAATTATTGCTCGTGAAACGATCAAAGCTTTACGTAAAGATGTAACGGCAAAATGTTATGGTGGTGATATCTCACGTAAACGTAAATTGCTAGAAAAGCAAAAGAAAGGTAAGAAGCGCATGCGACAGGTAGGAAATGTAGAAATACCACAACAGGCGTTTATGGCAGTTCTTAAATTGAATGATTAATTAGATATTAGTTTCGCTTTCGCGAAAGTATATAAAACAAAAGCCTCATCAATCGATGAGGCTTTTGTTATTTAGGAAATTTTCATTTCGTTTGTTATAAATGATCATGTCATTCTACTGTTAGTCACAAAAGAGTGTTTCTTATAAGACTTCCTCTTCTACAGTAACTTCACCAGTTTCTTGCTCTATAATCTCTTTACCTAGGTAAGCTAGAATACTTCCTTTTTCAATTTCCATTTTAAGAGACATAGAAGGGACAATATCTATTTTATTATCCTTTTTTATAAATAAAGGAATGATGTCGTCATCTGTTTTGGTGATTTCTATAAGCCCTTCAAAATGATCTTGCGATTTGATTTCGATTTCGTGAATTTTACCGTGGTAACGAGCGACTTCCATCATGTTTACATAATCGTCTGTAGCAGAGAATAAACCTGATAATGGGTTTTTATTTGGATTATGAATTTCGTTAGAGTGTACCAATCTGAAAGCGCCATTTTCTCCAAAACGATCTCCAAAACTTTCAATAGCATACTCATTTATTTGTGAGTTTCCAGTTAAAGCCATTAAATAACCTATGTTATTAAATTCGATATTATCAGAAAATGCGTCAGAGTAAATGTCTGCAGTAAAAGCTTCCAGTCCTTGCTCTTTTGCGGTACGCACATTATTAGTGTTAGAGTCTATCAACACGACGCTGCGACCATTTTTATTAAGATAGTCAGCAATGAGTCTAGAGAACTTAGACGCTCCTATGATCATAATACCGTTTGATTTTTTAAGGAAAACACCCACTATTTTTGCAAACATTCTAGCAGTAGTTGCATTAAGCAAAACAGTTCCTAAAACAATCATGAAAACTAATGGTGTGATATATTCTGCACCTTCAATTCCTTGTGATACTAATTTAGAACCAAATAATGAGGCGATACCAGCAGCAACAATACCACGTGGTCCCACCCAAGAGATAAATAACTTTTCATTAAGCTTTAAACCACTATTTGTAGAACTAGCAAAAACACCTAATGGCCTTATAATAAAAGCGATTATAGCAAACAATGCAGCTGTTTCCCATCGGTAAATCAAATACAGATCTTCCATATTAATGTTTGCTGCTAGAAGTATAAATAGAATAGATATTAATAATACACTAAGAGATTCTTTGAAATAAAGTAATTCTTTAAGGTTGGGTAGATTTATGTTTCCTAATACCATACCCATTACTACCACTGCTAAAAGACCGGATTCATGAGCAAAGGCATCACTTAATACAAAAACGCCTAAAACTGCTGCTAGAGTAAAAACGTTCAATAAATAGTGTGGTATTAATTTTTTCTTGATAGAAAAGGCAAGAGCATGAGCAAAAGAAAATCCAAATGTAAAACCGAATAAAACAATTTTCCCAAATTCTTCTAACGCCACAATAGTAAATTCTCCACCAGCACCAGCACTGATAAATTCAAAAACCAAAACGGCAAATAAAGCACCTATAGGATCGATAAGAATCCCTTCCCATTTTAATATAGAACTGACATCTTTTTTAAGAGGAATATTTCTTAAAATAGGCGTGATTACAGTAGGTCCAGTTACAATGATTAAAGCAGAAAATAATAACGCTATCTTCCAGCTTAATCCAAAGATATAGTGTGCTGCAACGCCACCACCTATAAATGTAATCAACACAGCTACAGATATTAACTTCCCTATTACAGGACCAGTATTGAGTATTTCTTCTCTCTTTAAAGTAAGTCCTCCTTCAAAAAGAATGATACTAATCGCTAGTGATACAAAGTAAAATAAGCTGTCTCCTGGGAAAAGGCCTATCGTCCCATTCCATATAGGCTCGATAATTTTAGAAGCATCTTCTGTGTATAACGTAGAAAAAGGTCCAACTAGTAGTCCTATGATGATTAATGGTAAAATAGCTGGTATCTTAAATCGCCACGCCATCCACTGGGCTAGTATTCCTAATATGATAATTCCTGCTAGTTCTAGCATAAGTTTTAATTTTTAGGAAAATTACGACCTTTTTTACAGGTTCTATAATGGTTCCATTTTCATTAAAGCGAAATAAGCATTAAATAGCCTTATATCTAATATTTTTAACAAACATTAAGATTTAAGTCAGCATTATTTTAAAATACAGTAATTAAAACCACTATTTCTATCACTTTCCTAATTTTTAGTAAGTGAAAAGTAACGAGAAGAAGTATGCTAGTAGATTATTCAAAAGTTTTAAAAAACCTTTTTAATTCCTAAAGGCTTTGTCTTTAATAAAGGCAATTTCGTATTTTGCATGACCTATGAAAATACACGCTATAGAATCGGGAAATTTTAAGTTAGACGGTGGCGCTATGTTCGGTGTAGTACCTAAAAGTTTATGGACACGAACTAATCCAGCAGACGCAAACAATATGATTGATATGGCAGCGCGCTGTTTGCTTGTTGAAAATGGAGATCGCTTGACTTTGATTGATACTGGAATGGGTAATAAGCAATCAGAAAAGTTTTTTGGGTACTATTATATGGATCATCGTTTTGATCTAGATAGTTCTTTAAAGAAAAAAGGCTTCTCTAGAGATGATATTACCGACGTTTTTTTGACTCATTTACACTTTGACCATTGTGGTGGCGTCATTAATAAAAGTAGTAAAGGAGATTTTTTTGAGCCCGCTTTCGCGAAAGCGAGAGTACACACCAACTCTAGTCACTGGAAATGGGCTACAGAGCCTAATGATCGTGAGAAAGCTAGTTTTCTTTCAGAGAACATAAGGCCTATTGAAGAAAATGGACAGTTGAACTTTATTTCTCAAAACAGCATTTATGAGAAACAAAATGAAATGGACTTTGATGTTTTATTTGTAGATGGGCATACAGAAAAAATGATGATTCCTCATTTACATTTAGATGGTAAGACTTTTGTCTTTATGGCAGACTTGCTTCCTACAGTTGGACATATTCCCTTACCATATGTTATGGGTTATGACACACGACCTCTACTTACTCTAGGAGAAAAGGAGGCTTTCTTGAATGAAGCAGCGACAAAAGGTTATTACCTTATTTTAGAGCACGATCCTAATAATGAGATTATAACCGTAAAACATACAGATAAAGGAGTTCGATTAGATCAAGCTTATTCTTTCAATGATTTATTTAAATACTAATTCAAACAATAATTAATAACAAATGAAATATTCAATTTTTAAATCGACTTTGTTAACCGTTGCAGCAGCAGGTTTATTAGCTAGTTGTGGTAGTGGTGGAGCAATAGTATCGCCACCTATAGAAAATATAGACAGTACGCCTTTAAAAACCCAGGCACTTACTGAAGAACAAGCAAAAAACTGGAAAGATTATGATCTAGTTACTGACACCATTCCAGGAATGAGTGTGAATAAGGCTTATGAAGAAATATTGAAAGGCAAAAAGGGAAAAACGGTTATCGTTGCCGTTATTGATTCTGGTATTGATGTAGAGCATGAAGATTTAGATGGTGTTCTTTGGACCAATAATGATGAGATCCCTAATAATGGTAAGGATGATGATAACAACGGTTACATAGATGACGTTCATGGGTGGAATTTTTTAGGAGACATTGTAGATGAGAATCTAGAATATGAAAGAATTGTTAGAGATAAAGCAATGCTTCCTGCAGATATAGTTGCAAAGGCTCAAAAAGAGTACGATGGAAAGGTTGCAGAAGCGCAACAAACTAAACAACAGTATGAACAAATACTTCAACAAGTAAAAGGAGCAGATGCTATTCTTGTTAAAGCAACTGGAAAAGAAGAATATACTGATGAAGATGTAAAAGCTATCGCTGCAGATAATGAAGAAGCACAGCAAGCGGCTAGTTATTATAATAGATTAAGAAGTAATGGTCTAGAAGGTTTAGGCGATGCTATAGATCAATTAACTACTTTGATTAATGGTTCAGTAAGCTTATTAAATGGTGATAAGTTAAAAACCAATTACCGTAAAGACCTTCTTAATGATGATCAGTACACGTGGGATACTGGTGTCTATGGTAATAATGAATATTCTGGTCCAGATCCAGAAAAAGCAGATGCATTTCATGGAACACACGTTGCTGGAATCATTGCTGCTGAGCGTGACAACGGTCTAGGTGTCAATGGTGTTGCAAATAATGTAGAGATTATGGTTTTAAGAGCCGTAAGTATGGGAGATGAATATGATAAGGACATTGCAAAGGCCATACGTTATGCAGCAGATAATGGTGCAAAAATAATTAACGGAAGTTTTGGTAAATATCATTCTACAAATCCAGAATGGGTTTGGGAAGCAATCAAATATGCGGCAAGTAAAGATGTTCTTTTTGTTAATGCCGCAGGTAACGAAGGTATTGATACTGATTTCACTCAGGTATATCCTCAGGATCAAGTTCTTGCAGGGGCAGAGATTTCTGATAACTTTTTAACGGTAGGAGCATTAAATTACGAATATGGTTCTGGTTTGCTAGCAGGTTTCTCTAATTATGGTAAAAGCACTGTGGATGTTTTTGCGCCTGGTGTAGCTATTTATTCTACGGCGCCTAATAATGAATACCGTAACGCTGGTGGTACTTCAATGGCTTCTCCTGCAACTGCTGGTGTCGCAGCGGTAATAAGATCTCAATATCCTAAATTAACAGCTGGTCAAGTGAAGCAGGTGATTATGGATAGTGGTTTAACGACCAGTGCTAGAGTGATCTTAGGTGGTAATCCTGAAGATATGAAGGCTTTTGGAGAAACTACAACTTCTGGTAAGATGGTAAACTTATACAACGCATTAATTCTAGCATCTAAAATGTAGTAGGTAATAATGTCTTTCTAAAGAGCGATTAGTCTTATTCTATAATACTAATCGCTCTTTTTTTAAATAAGTTTATTGTTCTGAAAAATATATCTAAAATTTTTACGTTTGTGTTAGTTAGAAAATTATGTCTGCTTTATTTGAAGAACAATGCTAAATGTAAATATGTAATAACTCTCATCTTCACTAGATAGTCGTTTAATTCTAGATAAATACGATAAAATACATCGAACGAAGATTTAATATAAGGTTGTTAATTGTTTTTTTTCCTAGTTCATTTTAATTTTTACTTTCGCAGCCGTACAATAGCAAAATGATAATAAATAAAGTCCATTTTATCCTCTTAGCGTTGATTCAGCAGGTGCCGCCACCTCCTAATTCTACCGCTAGAAGAGGTCCTACTCCTCCTGGAAATATTGTTCCATTGGATACTGATATCTGGATATTATTAATCATAGCTATCGCTATAATAATTTATCTAGCATTACCAAAAATAAAGAAGGTGTCTTAAAGGTTCATTAACCTTTTTACATATTTGCCTATTACATCAAATTCAAGATTTACTTTGTCTCCTTTATTTAAAGTTTTAAATCCCGTGTGTTCATAAGTGTAAGGGATAATAGCTACTGAGAATGAGTGTTCTTTTGAGTCCACAACAGTTAGACTTACACCGTTGATACAAATACTTCCTTTTTCTATAGTTACATTGTTAAGTTTTGAATCGTACTCAAAACTAAAAATCCAAGAGCCATCATTATTGATTACTTGTGTGCAGATTGCGGTTTGATCTACATGTCCTTGAACAATATGGCCGTCTAGGCGTGCGTTCATTTTCATGGCACGTTCAATATTTACTATATCACCTTCTTTAAGGTTTCCTATATTGGTTTTATTCAAGGTTTCCTCTATAGCTGTAACGGTATATTCATTTCCGGATATTGAAACAACGGTAAGGCATACTCCGTTATGAGCAACACTTTGGTCAATTTTTAATTCTGGAGTCAATTCACAATTCAAGCTTAAATGTAAATTAGTGTTCTCTTTTTTTAATTGAACAACTTTTGCGGCACTCTCTATGATTCCTGTAAACATAACTGATTAAAAAACTTTACTTTTATACCTTCAAAAATAAGGCTTAAAGACCGCACTACATGAATAAGGAAGAGAATATCAAAGTAGGAATAACTATAGGTGACCCTAATGGAATAGGAGGTGAGATTATTTTAAAAGCATTTGAGGATCCTAGAATGCTGGAAATGTTCACTCCTGTAGTTTTTGCTAGCACAAAATTACTTTCTTTTTACGCCAAAAAATTCGACATAAAAGCAAAAATTCATGGGATAACTTCATTGAAAGATGCAGTTCCAGGTAAGTTTAATGTCATGAGGTTGTTTAAAGAACCTTTTATTGTTAATTGGGGAGAAGTCAGTACAGAAGCAGGTGAGCTAGCAATACAAAGCCTTCAAGCAGCTACAGCAGCTCTAAAGGAAAATCATATAGATGTACTTGTTACAGCGCCTATTAATAAAGAGTCTATTCATTCAGATAGCTTCAAATTCCCTGGTCACACAGACTATTTAAATCAGGAACTAGAGGGCGAGAGTTTAATGTTTATGGTGTCAGGAGATTTAAGAGTAGGGCTTCTTACTGATCATGTGGCGGTAAAAGACGTTCCTTCTAAAATTAACGCCAAGGTTATCAAGACTAAGATAGGTACAATTAAAGAGTCACTTAAAAAAGATTTTGGAATAACTAAACCTAGAATAGCTGTTTTAGGAATCAATCCACATGTAGGAGATAATGGTGTTATAGGAACAGATGATCAAGATACATTAATTCCGGCTTTAGAAGAATTAAGAGAAGATGGTAATATTATTTTTGGTCCCTATGCGGCAGATTCTTTCTTTGGGAATAAAAAATATAAAGAATTTGATGCCGTTTTAGCAAGTTATCACGATCAAGGACTCGTTCCTTTTAAGACTATTGCTTTTGGGCAAGGAGTAAACTATACCGCTGGATTAAGTCATGTAAGAACCAGTCCTGATCACGGTACAGGCTTTGATATCGCTGGGAAAGGAGAAGCAAATCCAGAATCATTTGTTGCTGCAATTCACACGGCAATTGATATTTTTCGTAAACGAAAAGAGTACGACATACTGAATGAGAACCCTTTGAAAAAACTTTCTCGTAAACGAAGATGATATTAACACTAGATTTTTAATAACTTTTATTATCTTTGCCCGCTCTTTGAAAGAGTAGGATTATGGAACTCAAAGCTTTTATTTTGTCCTTTGCTGGATTAAAGCAAGGGAAACACCAGTTTAAGTACGAGATCGATAATGCGTTTTTTGAAAATTTTGGATTTGATGAGTTCAATAGTTCATCCATTACAATCGATGCACAGTTAGATAAAAGAAACACCATAATGGATCTTTTTTTAACAGCAACAGGCTCGGTAAATGTAAATTGTGATGTGACTAATGAGCCATTTGATTTAGACATAGACACTTCTATGGATCTAGTCATCAAATTTGGAGAAGCTTTTAATGATGATAATGAAGAATTATTGATCCTTTCACACGGTGATTATGAATTCAATATCAGTCAGTATGTATATGAAATGCTAGTGCTTTCTATACCGCATAAATTAGTACATCCAGGGGTAGAAGACGGTTCTTTAGAATCTGACGTTTTAGATAAATTAAATGAACTAAGCGTTTCAAGTCCAGAAGATAATAAGAGTGAAGAAATAGATCCCAGATGGGAAGCATTAAAAAAATTAAAAACGGATAATAATTAATAGCCATGGCGCATCCTAAGAGAAAAATCTCGAAAACGAGAAGAGACAAAAGAAGAACTCACTACAAAGCGACAGTTCCTCAAATTGCTACAGATTCAACAACTGGTGAGGCTCACCTATACCACAGAGCGCACTGGCACGAAGGCAAGTTATATTACAGGGGTAATGTACTTATCGACAAAACTGAAGTGGCTGAAGCTTAATTTCAATTTATATTTTTCGTAAAAAACATATGTTTTTTATATGGAATCAAAAAAAATGACACGTTTTTATTAAAAACGTGTCATTTTTTGTGGTTTCTAGAGCTTTTTTAGTAGCTTTCCCAGCTCTAATTAAATCATTAGAATCACCAGTATGAGTCATATCAAAGCGGCGATAACAGCAGTAGGCGCCTTTACCCCAGAGTATAAGCTTACAAATGCCATTTTAGAAACCATGGTCGATACCAACGACGAGTGGATCACTTCTCGTACAGGGATAAAAGAACGTCGCATCCTAAAAGATAAGGATAAAGGAGCGTCTTACCTTGCTATTCAAGCGGCACTAGATCTTATAAGCAGTGCAAAATTAGACCCTACTACCATAGACTTAGTATTAGTAGCTACGGTTACACCAGATATGCCTGTCGCTTCAACAGCCGCTCATGTGGCTACCGAAATAGGTGCGGTTAATGCATTTTCTTATGATTTAATGGCGGCCTGTTCTGGTTTTCTTTACGGGATGAGTACAGCCAGTAGTTATATTGAATCTGGTAGATATAAAAAGATCCTATTAATAGGAGCAGATAAAATGTCTTCTATCATAAATTATGAAGATCGTACCACCTGTATTATTTTTGGTGACGGTGCTGGTGCAGTACTGTTTGAACCTAATGAAGAAAATTACGGTTTTCAAGATGAAATCTTACGCAGCGATAGTATCGGTCGTAATTTTCTTAAAATAGAAGCAGGCGGCTCTTTGTTACCACCATCGCATGAAACCATTGATAACAATCAGCACTATGTGTTTCAAGATGGTAAAAATGTGTTCAAACATGCTGTTTCTAAAATGGCAGACGTTGCAGAGCAAATAGTCAAACGTAATGATTTGACTAATGAAGATATAGACTGGTTAGTTGCACATCAAGCAAACAAGCGCATTATTGACGCTACAGCTAGGAGAGTGAATCTTCCAGAAGAAAAGGTGATGATGAATATTGAGAAATATGGAAACACAACCAGTGCAACACTACCATTACTTTTAAAAGAATATGAAACCCAGTTAAAAAAAGGAGATCAACTTGTATTTGCTGCATTCGGCGGTGGATTTACTTGGGGTTCTATACTATTAACTTGGGCCTACGATAGTTAAACTTAATAACCAATTTATTTATGGACATTAAAGAAATACAAAATTTAATCAAGTTTGTTGCAAAATCAGGAGCAAGCGAGGTAAAATTAGAAATGGATGATATTAAAATCACCATTAGAACTGGTAGCGATGCAGATGTAACGTACGTTTCTCAAGCAGCTCCTATGCAAATGGCTCCAGCACAACAGGCGGCACCTGCACCAGCGGCACCAGCAGTAAATGAAGCACCAGCCGCTCCAGCACCAGCCGCTTCAAATGATAAATATGTTACTGTAAAGTCTCCTATTATTGGAACCTTTTATAGAAAGGCATCTCCAGAAAAGCCAGCTTTTGTAGAAGTAGGCGATAGTATCAAAGAAGGCGATACACTTTGTATTATTGAAGCAATGAAGTTGTTTAATGAAATCGAAAGTGAAGTTTCTGGTACCATTGTAAAAGTGCTTATTGACGATTCATCACCAGTTGAATTTGACCAGCCATTATTTTTAGTAGATCCTTCTTAATCGTAGAAGGATTTTTTATGTATTCGTGTTGTGTATGGTTTCCGCTTTCGCGAAAGCGTATCAAGCACCAACACCTTAACTAAAAAGAAACATCATGTTTAAAAAAATATTGATTGCAAATCGCGGCGAGATAGCTTTAAGAGTTATTCGTACTTGTAAAGAGATGGGAATCAAAACAGTAGCGGTTTACTCTACTGCTGATGCAGAAAGTCTCCACGTAAAATTTGCAGATGAAGCGGTATGCATTGGACCACCACCTAGTAATTTATCTTACTTAAAAATGTCCAATATTATAAGCGCTGCCGAAATTACAAATGCAGATGCGATTCATCCAGGATATGGATTCCTTTCAGAAAATGCAGATTTTTCTCGTATTTGTGAAGAACATCAAATCAAATTCATAGGTGCTAGTGCAGAGATGATCTCAAAAATGGGAGATAAAGCAACTGCCAAAGCTACTATGAAAGCTGCTGGAGTGCCATGTGTACCAGGTTCAGAAGGAATTCTTGAGGACTTTGAAGATTGTAAAAAAACCGCTGTGGCTACTGGTTACCCAGTAATGCTTAAAGCCACTGCCGGTGGTGGAGGAAAAGGAATGAGAGCAGTATGGAAAGAAGAAGATCTTTTAGGAGCATGGGAAAGTGCACGTAATGAGTCTAAAGCTGCCTTTGGAAATGACGACATGTACATGGAGAAACTCATTGAAGAACCACGCCATATAGAAATTCAAATAGTTGGTGATTCCTATGGTAAAGCCTGTCATTTAAGTGAACGCGATTGTTCTGTACAACGACGTCACCAGAAACTTACTGAAGAGGTGCCTTCTCCTTTTATGACAAAGAAATTACGTAAAGAAATGGGTGAAGCGGCTGTTAAAGCGGCAGAATATATTGCTTATGAAGGTGCAGGAACAGTAGAGTTTTTAGTAGATAAACACCGGAATTTCTACTTTATGGAAATGAATACTCGTATTCAAGTAGAGCATCCTATTACAGAGCAGGTGATTGACTTTGATTTAATTAGAGAGCAAATTCTTGTTGCCGCAGGTGTAAAAATCTCTGGTAAGAATTATGAACCGGCTTTACATTCCATAGAATGTAGAATCAATGCTGAAGATCCTTATCATGATTTCCGTCCTTCTCCAGGGAAGATCACGACACTTCATGCACCAGGTGGCCATGGAGTACGTTTAGACACTCATGTTTATGCAGGATACTCTATCCCGCCTAATTATGATTCAATGATTGCAAAGCTAATTACAACGGCAAGAACACGTCAGGAGGCTATTGATAAAATGAAAAGAGCTTTGGATGAATTTGTTATAGAAGGTATCAAAACAACCATACCTTTCCATAGACAATTGATGGAAGAGCCTGCTTATGTAGAAGGTAATTATACGACTGCTTTTATGGATACTTTTAAAATGAAACCTTTGAAAACGGAAGCTTAAAAGTTGATGTTTTTATGATATATAAAAACCTATCTGGTTCTACTAGATAGGTTTTTTTTGTGGAATTAAAATGAAGTGTAAATTTGAGAAACTGAAAGTTATTTCTCCCGATTAGAAATACGCTCTGCCATAAGTAGTGCATTATAAGCATTCAAAACACGACCAGATTTAGAAAGCTCATTAAAAGGCGTCAATTTATCTGGATTTTCTTCTGTAGGTGTTGCTACTGGGATCGTATATTCTATCCCAGAATCCATTAAAATATGTTTTACTTGAGATGCGGTTAAGTCTGGATAATAGGAACTTATTAATGCTGCTACTCCAGAGGTGATGGCAGATGATAATGAAGTTCCTGAATCTATGGTATAATTGTCATTAGGAAGCGCAACCTTTATATCCTCACCAGGAGCGAAGATATCTACATTACTTTTTCCATAATTAGAATAATATGAAAAAAGGTACTTATTAAAATAGGGTGAACTGGAACCTACTACTAAAAAGTTATTAGAAATTTCCTTTTCCTCATTTAAATTATCATTAGGCTCGAAAAGCTGATCTTTGTCAATATTTTTATATGAATTTCCTGAAGAGGTTATAATTAAAACTTGATTATCACTAGCGTATTTAATGGCGTCTAGCACCCATTTTTTGTGTAAAGACATTTCTTTACTAAAGCTCATGTTTATAATACTTGCACCATTATCAACAGCATACCTGATTGCCAACGCTATATCTTTATCATGTTCAGATCCTAATGGTGATATGGCTAAAGGCATTATTGTAATGTTACTATATTTATTTTGATATTTTGATACCTCCAAAATAAGCGAGGAAATCTTTGTACTATGTACATTGAGTTCTTTGTCTTTATTAATTAATGGATTACCATAAGCATTAAAGTTAAGGTCATTTGGTTTTAGATCAAAACTCAGCCTTTCTTTATAATCTAAATTGTAAGTAGTACTTAAACTTGAATCGATATTATTTTTAAAATTTTTTATCCACTGTTCATCAATGTTATATTTAAGACAATCGCTAATAAAGTATATATGTTTTGCTAATTCTTTGTCGATATCTTTAGTAGCTAGATATAAACTATCAAGTATTTTGATATTATAATCCTCATCAGGATATAATTTTTTTAATTCTTTTTTGGCGATTGGATAACCCTCGGATAGAAAACGACCGTATTCAACATCAGATTGTTTTGATTTAATATTTTCTTTGAAATTAGCTTGAGCTTTTGTGTATCGTAAAAAATCCTGTTGGTCTTTTTCTGGAATTTGTGTTTTTGTTTTCCCTTTAAACTTTTGATCAAATTGTTGTATTATTCTTGCTGATTCTATACTTGCAAAAATTATGTTGTTACCTTTTGAGTCACCTAGAAAGTTCCATCCATTAATATCATCTGTGTAACCATTTTTATCATCGTCTATTCCATTATTGGGAATTTCGTCATTATTAAACCAAATATGATGTTTTAGATTTTCATGATTGGTATCTATTTGACCATCAAGTACAGCTACAATTATAGATTTAGGCTTTTTGTAAGTTAATAATTCATCATAAGCTCGCAATAAACTTATACCAGGTATGCTATCATTAACAATATCTTTTTTAAACCAATTTTTCAGTTCTTGATCTGTAATTTTCCAAGTGTTTAATTTAGTTTGATCAGCTTTAATAGGGTCACTGGTTAATCTCTTTTTACAAGAGATTAACGTTATAGTTAAGAATATAATACAAGCTTTTGATTTCATTTAAAACTGATTTAAAAAAGATGTGTTTTAATAATAGATTAATCAGGACAATTACGTGAAAGTCCTTGACCAGTTTGTGTTCTTGTTTTTAGCACAGTGTCTCCCTGGCCGTCAACACTATTGCCACCCACAATCTTGTTTTTACCTTTTAGCTGGGAGACCTGAAACTTTTGAAAATTTAATTTTGAATTTTTCATAATAAATATTTAAGATTAATTTGAGGTCAAACTTATTTTATTATGAAGGTATACACAAATTGTATTACTCTACATTTATGAATCAAGACTCATTTTGTTCAGTTTTTTAATGAAAAGAGACGGCCTCATACCAGTCTTTTTATGGAAACTTTTTGAAAAAGATTCCGCACTATTAAAACCGCTTTCTTCAGCTATAGCTTTAATGGTGTACTTCCTAAACTTTGTATCTTCCTTAAGTTTGTCAATGGCAAAGCTAACTCTTAAATTACTTAGATAACTTGAGAAACTAATTCCCATATGCTGATTCAAAACACCAGATAAATACTTCGTATTTGTATTAAACAGGTCAGCCATAGTAGTAAGTTTTAAATTTTTGTCTAAAAATTTCTTTTCTTTTTGAAAATCTATAAGCTCATTTTTTATAAGTTCGATTATCTCCTCAGGTATTTCACTTCTATTATTTCCGTTTATTGTTTTTACTTCGTTTTCAAAGTCGTTTTCATTGTGGACAGGTTGGACTATTTGTGCAGATTCATTTAAAAGCTTTTTGAAGTTTTCCTCAATTCTTCTTTTTTTACGCAATGAAACAATTAAATAAAACAAAACACCTAATAAAAAGACTGTCGATGATGCAATCATTATGGTTTTCATTCTACTGATGCTCTCAATTTCGTTTATGATTTGATCTTTTTGATTAATAAGTTTTGGGGTATCATAGCTTTCTGATAAATTTTTGCTTACGGTTTTGTAGTTTGAATTTAGGTTTTGATCTACATCGAGTAATTTTCTAATATATTTCAGTTCTTCTTTTAAATTTCCTGTTGAATCGTAATGCTTTATAAGGTGTTCATACCCTTTTCTATAGTCTGGATGTATATCTTTAGTAATTTGATACAGACTATCTATGGCTTTAAATTTTTCTATCGCTTTGCTATTATTATTTGTTTTTAAAAACGACTCTCCTTGATGATAGTAGCCACAAATTATATTTCCGTAGTCGTTTAATTTTTTAATCAATGGTAAGGAGTTTTCAATCTTAGAAACAGATTGCAAATACTTACCTTGTTTAAAATCGATTAATCCCTTTTGAAAATTAAAGTAGTTTTCAAACACACTATCATTTAATATATTACTTTCACGTTTTCCTTGATTAACATAAAAGAGTGCAGAATCTATTTTACCTATTCTTAAATAACCATCTGATACTGCAAAAATTATAGGTAAGTTATTATTCTGATTATTGAATTTTTCTGCATTGTTAGTATAAAACCTATAAACTTCTAGATAAAGATGTAAGGCATCTTCATCTTCTCCGTATCTAGATTTTAATAAACCTATTCTATGTTTAATTTCATAAAAAAGTTCTTGATTTGAATGATTTATCTCAGAGTTCAAAGCTAAAAGATAACTATTAAGCGCTAAATCAAACTTCTTTTCTTTATAGTATTGGTCGCCATTATTAAAATACGCTATAATGGGGTGATATTTGTTTTCCTGTTTTAAATCTTTTGTAAGTAATATGATACTATCATTATACTTTTTATGATTTACATTATTAGCAATTAGTGATTTAAAATAATAACCATCCGCAATATTAATCGTATCCTTTAGTTTTTTAGCTCTAGTAAGATATTCATTGGCATAAACACTTGCCTTAATGCTATTTGGATAATTTTCATAAAATTTATCAATCAGCTCTTTGTTAGAAAAACTGTTCAAACTATCCACTTTCTCCTGTCCAAAAACAAATAAGGAACTAAACAAAAACAAAACGCTTATTACGTCTCTCTTACAACTTCCCATATCGTGCTAATTTAGATTTGTTTTTTTTAGTAAGAAAATCGTAGATCATCATCTCGTGTAATCGTTGTTGGGATTTAAAAGTCCTGTTAATAGTCATGTGTATAAAGCTAGCTAATAAAGAGTCTATAGAAACACTCAAGACTTGCGTCTCTTTTAACTTTAATAATTGGGATACTTGTGATTTCAACGGTAAATCATGTAGTGTTTTTAATGTATTTGTTTCAAACAGTAATGATTCTAAATTTTTGTATTTAAGATTGAGTTGTTTATTGGTGCCTTTTTTGACCTGAAATTCTTCTTTAAACTGCAATTGCATTCGTTCTAAAAAAGCGATTTGCTCCACATCTGTAAACCTAAATAAACAGATCAATTCTTCAACCCAGTGAAAAGTTTGTATAAATCGTTCTTCCTCATTTGTAGCTTGTCCTAATTATATATAAGACTTGCTCACTGTCATAGAAAAAAACAGATTCTGCCTGCGATATGCTAGTTGCACCATACCTTTTTAGTTCACGCTGATAAGTAGCCAGCTGGATATCCCATACTTGCTGTGTTTCTATAAAAGAATTGATGTGATCGCTCATCAATACTATGATTTTTGAAATGCCGTCTGGACTCGTCACATGAAACCGTACTCTTAAATGCGCATCAGGATCTGAATATCTTATAAAAAACCATTTATCGATAACTTGTTCTTGAAGCAGTTGCCTACAAATAGGTTGTATCACCTTTAACAAAACATCGTCAGCAGTTTTTACCCCACAATATATTTTATAATACATCCATTCACTTCCTATAGTAAAGGTTTTTTGAATGTTGTTAGTTATTTGATTAGATACAGGCATTAATTGGAGAATGTGATTTTGGTTGATTGTTCCATTTTTTGTGCTTATTCCGCTTTCTGTTTTTGTCTCGCTTTCGCGAAAGCGAGATCATAACAGAAGTTTATACCGCTGTATAGCGGTACGAAAGCGAGATAGAAACAGAAGTATATGCCCTTGTAAAGCAATGAGAAAGCGAAATGATTATGGTTGATATACAAAATCGATAGCATGATTATTAATTGATTTTTTTACCGAAGGAAACCACAAATTGATTGCAATAAGTGTTCCCTTCAAGATCGTTTACGATCCCATGTTCCTTAAAAAGAAATTCTTCTAGAATAAAACGTTTTTTGCTTTTAATAGTATGTAACAACATCATCACAGAAGTTTTATTCTTAAGATGAATCAATAATTTATTATCACCTTCTACCAATTCTACCTGATCTGGTAATTGTAAAGATGATTGCCATTTACTAAGGTTTTTCATTATATCAGGTTCTTTATGAAGCTTTTTAAATGTTGTAGTTTCAATATGCCATCTTGCTTTTGAAAAAATGATATTTTCATAAGTAACTCTAGGTAAAAAACTCTGTTGTTTATGAATGTTGTTCCATTCAAAACCGATCCAGGAACGCTTATTTTCATTTTGTAACTCGCAAAGAAATTGATAAACTGGTAAGGAACTACTACCATAGTTATGCGCATTTCCTAATCGAGGGATGATCTGTTTGTTAAGCCTTTTAGATCGTAGAATAATGCTATTATTCTGTACACAAACTAGCAAATCTTCTATTGGAATTTGAAATTCTTCTGGCAAGCTAGACTTTCCTAAATACGGAATTTCATAAGTTCTAAGGTGTGGTCTTTGTAATATATTACCAGTTCTAGCTTCTGGTAAATGAACAATCTCTGCTAGAATGGCGCCTTTATGCAACTCATTTTCTATACCTACAATATGATTAACATGATTTAATAGATCCTGTGCACCATAACTGAACCTGCCTAATAAATTAACCGCACTACTGCCACCAGCACCTTTTACATAAAGAAGCTCTTCATTATAAACCTCTACAATAGAAGATAAGGTATTTGGTAGGTCGTTATAATCCAGTGCTATATCTTTAAAATCTTCCTCGTTTAGATGTAGCACATAACTATTATTTCTTGTGGCAGTTATAAGTTTCTCATGGAGTATGCGATCTATGTCTGTCCATATTACATGCTCGTAGCGTTTAGATTCTGTAGGACCTAATTGAAGATCATCTAGAATGGAGTTGCTATCTTCTTTTTTTGAGCCATAACCTATTCCAGTTTCCGCATCTAGGACAAGATGCAAGGGTACTTCTGACTCTTCAAAGCGCTTATTAAAATTCGTTTTAAAATCTACTAAATTTCTCCCAGCATTTGCTACGGTCATTTTATTAAATACTAAGAATGCCTTGTGAAGTTGCTTTTTTATTTCTTCACTCAAACTATTGAGATGTGACTTAGAAAAGCAGTCGGTCTGGAATAAATATTTAGTATCCAGATCTGGAACAAGTTCTTTTGCCAGTTCTATAGGTTTTTCATAAATCGCTATAGAGTTACCTATTTTATGATCTAAGCTGTTCAATGCTTTTTGCAATTTTAAAAGCTTATTAAAAATGACCTGAGATTCTGGTATCTTTTTTATTCTATCGATAAGGCTGGTAAAATACTCTGGACCAGTAACCGTAATTTCTAATTCCGAGACTAATAGTTGATGATCAATAAGCTGTTCCACATACTCTGTCGCATCTTGTAAGTTGACATCTTCGTCTACTAACAACGCAGCAAGCTCTTTTATTTTCTTACCAGATACTGCTCGTTGAAGTACTAATTCTAAAGCCTCTGTGGACATAATGCCTTCAAGTGAATAGCTTCTTCTTTTATTTTCAATACGGTACTCTACATACCTATAATGATCATTTATTTTATATAAACTTGAGTTGGGATAAAACAGTAATTCTGATTTAATGAGTGGCTCTTCTAGTAAAACCTGATAGAGTTGTGCTAAAAAAGTAGTGTCTAATCTTGTACAACGCTTGTAATTACTTTGATCTTCTAAGCTAACTCTCGTATTTTCTCCAAAGCTCCCGGAAGAACAAGATGCAAAAAGTCCAAAAGGCGTACATCGCGAGGTGATTCTTGTAGCATATTTTAAAATAGAAAACTGCAAGCGTTCTATTTTCTTTGGGTCTTTTAGCAACCCTTTTTCCCACTTAAGAAGTTGTTTGTACAATTCTGGTGAAGCGAGATAGATGCCTTCTCTAAGAATAGGGTGTTCTATTAATCTTTTAAAATCTGTGTCAGTTATAGATTCCTTATGAAAAAATACGTTCCCAAAATTCAGGGATAATAAAGGAGTTCTTAACCCATAAACGTCTAGAATTTTATAAATATGAGAGTGTTTTTGACGCAAATAGAGAATCTTTGAGAGCGCAAAGATAAGCAATGTTAAATAAATCTTAAAACGATTTAAGCATCTTTAAATGAATAATATAGCCTCTTTTAGGCAGTCTTAGATTCATGAAAACAGACTCGTTATTCATGAATCTAGACCATTACCATTTGGTTATGACTTGAATTACTCCCTACATTTACCATGTCGTTAATGATTGCTTTTTAATTTATTTTAATAACGATTTTTTAAACATATCATATTAACCGATTAAAGTTATAACAGTGACACAGAATTAAAATTAACGCAAAAAGAGAAAGCCTCTACAAGGTAAAGGCTCTCACAGGTTTCGCTAAAAACCAAAACAACCGTAGTTGTTATATCGATGTAAATATAAATAAAATACTTGATATACACATACTAGGCTGTTTTGAAGAGTGTGCAGCTTATACACTTTAAAAAGCCGTGGTCACCGAAAAACGTATAGAGTAGGTGTTTTATTTAAAATATATTAAAATGAAGAATTTAGGAATTAAATCAATTGCAACTTTTTTTGCTCTTTTAATGATTTTTACATCAACAGCGCAGACTTTTTCAATTAGTAAGAGCACTTTTGAAACGCAAGCATCAGAAAGAACATTTGATTTTAGTACTTATGAAAGATTCAAAGGAGATATTATTGACATTAAAAAACTAGATATTCCAACGAAGGTTTCAAGACTAGAACAGAATAAGTCCATATTGGAACAAGTGAATAATATCTATGAAACAGAAGTGAATTTTGATGAAGAATTGATGACCTTAAATACGTCAGAGAAAATTTTTAGTTGGTTGGTAGAGAATACAAATTTTAATGAAAAAGATGTTTTATTAATAACAAATTACAGTAATAATCTTGTTTCAAATGGATTTGAAAAAGCCAGCAAAACGTTGAGCGAACAATTATCAAAACATTCTATAGAAAGTGTTAAATTTGAAAAATACCAATCAATTGTTAATACTGTAAAGCTTATTGAATATCAATATCCAGGAACATTCACAACTGAAACTGTTCAAAAGGGTGGATGGGGATGCGCGTTTGCAATTGCTAAGTTAGCTCTAGCCACTGCATCTTTGGCTGTGGCTTGTAACCCACCAGCCTTAGGGGCAACAGTTGGTGTAGGCTGCTATTTAGCGGGAACAGGTTTTGTTGCAGCATCTGTATCTGTTGGCTTGGCTTGTAAAGATTAATAGTTTCAAACCGTAATAATTTAATATTATGAATAATTTCTTAAGAAAGAACCCATTCATTTACTTAGTACTATTCGCTATACTATCCTTTGTGGTGGGAATAGAAGTAAGTCAATTAATCAAAGGCGAATGGACAGAAGACTATGTGAAACTTATAACAATGGTTATTAACCTTTTTTTGGCTTTTTTCTTTTTATATGTTTATATAAAAATTAAAAACAACAAAGAAATTAAATAGCATAATAATTAAAGTTTATTTGAATATTTTGGAGACTCTCTTAGTTAAAAAGAGTCTTCTTTAACAATTTTAACTTTATGAAAAAGCAGTAGTTTGTTACTATGTTTTAACCGATAAGAATATAATAATTACTATTATTTCAATTTCTTCGGTTTTAATAGGTAGCGTATTAAGTGCTGTTATTTTAATAAGAAAAATCGTAATGATTAAATATAACTAAAGGTTGTTTTTTAATTAACAACCTTTAGTTTTTTAAGCAACAATACCAATGGAAATGAAAAACCTAATAACCATAGCATTGCTATGCCTACTTACTAGTGCCTATTCTCAAGAAGAAATAAGCGGTAATAATATAGATACTCAGTTAGGAATTGGGAAGTGGAGTGATTGTTTAGAAGAGGTTGTATTTGCACTATTGGTAAAAATGAAAGAAGTGAAACAGATTTTAAATTAACGCAAAAGAGAAAGCCTCTACTAGGTAAAGGCTCTCACAGGTTTCGCTAAAAACCAAAACAACCTAAGTTGTTATATTGATGTAAATATAAATAAAATACTTGATATACATATACTAGGCTGTTTTGAAGAGTGTGCAGCTTATACACTTTAAAAAGCCGTGGTCGCCGAAAAACGTATAGAGTAGGTGTTTTTAATTAAAATTTATTAAAATGAAGAATTTAAAGAAAATAATTTCTGGAATGACTCTAGTATTAACTATGTTTATAGGGTTTAACGCAAGTGCTCAAGAGCTTAGTGAATTAAGTAAGGATGCAACTTTTATTTCTTATATTAAAGATCAATTAGAGTTCAATAAAAACAGCAACATTGAATTAGTTAATGAACTTGCAAGCCAAGAGGAGTTAGGAGAAGGTCAATTAGAATTGTTTTACGAAGCTTTTAAGACAAATGATAAAGATTACGCCAGTTTTGTCAAAAAACAACAAGGTAGACTTAATGTCCTTAACCAAGCTTATGAACTTGAATCTTTATCAGCCGAGGATTTGAGCCCTTATTTTGAGGATACTTTAACACAATTAGGTGTAGGGCAAGAGCAAAATCAAACAATGGGAGATAATTGTGGGAGAAGATATAGAAATACTATAGCTATTAACCTAGGTACAGCTGTGGCTGCTCATTTAGGCTGTGGATTTGCTGATATGACTGTAGTTGCAGGGTTGATATGTCATGGAGCTGTATACCTTGTTCATTCTGCTGCGGATGACAATGCGTACCTCGACTATCTAGAATGTATCAAATAGTAGTACGGTATTACTAAATAATTAAATCAATTAAAACATTATTAAATGAAAAAGATCTCAAATTTATTACCGTTAATATTAGTAGGAATATATTTTACATTAATCCGGACTAACGATAGTATTTCTTTTGTTATAAAAATATTAATACTGATTTTAATTGTAATTATTTCTCTTTTTATAGGATATCAAAAATACAAAAAGGATGACCTTTCTAGAACAACCGTTATAGGTGTGATAGTTTCGATTCTAATTGCTATATCAATCTTTTTTTACTACACATCTAAAATAAGTTAGATGTAGAAAAGTAATAATAATATTATAACTCACCATATTCAAAATTATAATGAACTTGGTGAGTTTTTAAAAATCAAAAACCATGAAAAATCTAATAACCATAGCATTGCTATGCCTACTCACTAGTGCCTATTCTCAAGAAGAAATAAGCGGTAATAATATAGATACAAACTTAACTTTCGGTAAATACACGGACTGCTTTAGACCAGGCGGCATATGTACTTTTAATAAAAACACTAAAGAAAAAACAGCAAATAGTCAGTCGGTATTCAATAAAGATCAAACTCTAACTATTTATATCCATAGAGACCAAATTACTCCTGTAGAAGAATTTAAAATTTTGGGAGAAGAATTACATGAGGAAACCAACCTAGAAGAACTTACCTTTCTTATGGAAGAAGAACTAGAGATTCCAGAAGAGGCGAGACTAGCTCTTAAATTACCAGAATACCTTACCACCATAGCTGTAGGAGAATATCCTATAAAGGTGACAGAAAAAGAATTTATCATTACCCTTAAACTAGAATAATATGACTTCATTAATAAGATTTGTTGTTTTGGCTGCCCTGTTCTTAGTAACGAATGTAATGACCGCAAACCCAACAGACCCTAATAAAGAATTTAATTTACTTATTGAAGATTTAAGCCAAGAGCTTCAAGAAGTACAAGCGTTTTATGAAACTCAAAACAATAGTTTGTACCAGCGTTTAAACGAACTTTCAAAAGCGCTGCAAGCTAATAGCAGTACAGAAGAAAAAGTAGCATTGCTCATTGAAAAAGACAATATACAAAGATTACTCAAAGTAAATGAGCTTTCTGAGGCTACAGATATCAGTAAAATAAGGTATCTAAAAGGTTTACAGATTATTAAAATCCTTTATGAAAAGACTTTGACATTAGATCACCACTTCACATCGGTAGCAACTTTTAATGAAATTAATAATTTAAGTAATCCTAATCGATATCCAGAGTTTGTTAAAATGAAGGATGATATGACAAGTAAACAAGATAAAAGAGATGGCTTTAATCTAACTAATATATTAGGAAACAATATTTATACTTCGGTAGTGCATACCGTGGTGTCCTTGTTTAGTAATTCTAATGCGACCAAAACTGAAAAAGAAGCTAGTTTAAAAGATGTAGAATGTATCCTGGACTTTACTTTAAGAATGCACAATGACTTAAATACGATCTTTTTTGAAACTTCATTTCTACAAAAAAGTAATGATAACGTGATCAAAGAATTAGAGCAACTATTTGTAGATTATACCAAACCCATTAAATATAAAACTCCCTTAAAAGAATGTAGAAATAGTGATGATTGGGATGCTGTAAGGGAAAATTTAGACAGTTATCTTGACGAGTTAGAAAAGGCAATGAAAAATGACTCAGAGCGTTATAGAGCGCATAAAATGCAAATTAATCTGGAATTTCCCATTGATAGATTGCTGCAGTTTATTACTATATATAATGGTCATATAGATCAAGGAGGTAAATTTTATGAGAAGTTTGGAATCATGCTCAATAGTTATGAAAATGAAGAACAATGTTCCACAAAAATCCCAGCTGAATATAAAAAGCTAAAAGAAAGTATAGCAATAAGCATTGAAAAATTCAATACAGCATACAAGCCCGTGGAGATTAATGGTAGTAAAATGAAACAGATTTTGTACGGCATCAATGAGTTTGAATGATTTAGAGTAAGTATTGTAGATTCGCTTTCGCGAAAGCGAATCCACAACTAAACAAACAATCTTGTTGAGTTTTGTTCCCTAACTAGCTATTTTGTATTTTTCAAAACCGCAATAAAATTAAAAATTGGCAAACTTCCCACACTACAAACAAGCCGACTTAAAAGATTGTGGTCCTACCTGCTTGAAAATAATTGCTAGACATTACAAGCAAACCATAAATATTCAGAAGTTGCGTGCACTTTCTGAAACTATAAGAACAGGAAGTAATTTACAAGGAGTTAGTAATGCCGCTGAGGCGATAGGATTCCGTAGTTTAGGAGTAAAAATAGATGCTCAAAAACTAGAAGAAGCGCCACTGCCTTGCATCTTGCACTGGAATAAAAATCACTACGTGGTTCTTTATAGAGTGAAGAAAGAAACTTATTACATCTCTGATCCGGCACATGGACTATTAAAGTATAAGCAAAGAGAATTTCTAGATCATTGGATAGGTAAAGATGCCACTCCATCTACAGAAGAAGGCATTGCTTTGCTGTTAGAACCTACACCAGCTTTATATGAGCAAGAAGAATTAGAAGAAGATAAAAAGGAATTTGGTTTTTCTATTCTTTCAAGATACGTCTTCAAATATAAAAAGTATTTATGGCAATTGGTTTTAGGATTGATCGCGGCAAGTATTTTGCAATTGATCTTCCCCTTTCTTACTCAAAGCATTGTTGATATAGGGATCAAAAATCAAGATGTTCAATTTATTTATTTGGTGCTTTTTGCGCAGTTGGCTCTTTTTATAGGTCGTACCGTGATTCAAGTCATACGCAGTTGGATTTTATTGCATTTAAGTACACGTATTAATATCTCGTTAGTCTCAGATTTCTTCATTAAATTAATGAATTTACCTATTGCCTTTTTTGATTCTCGTGTAACAGGAGATATTTTACAGCGTATCAATGACCACAGGCGTATCGAGCGCATACTTACCACTTCATCACTAGATGTAATGTTTTCTATGGTGAATCTAGTCGTATTCTCTATTGTACTTTTATATTACAACGTGAGTATTTTTGGAGTTTTTGCGTTGGGTAGTTTTCTTTATTTTTTATGGATTGTTGTTTTTCTGAAAAAACGAAAAGACCTAGATTACAAACGTTTTGCACAAGTAAGTCAGGAACAAAGTAAAGTGATTGAGATCATCAATGGAATGCAAGATATCAAACTACACAATGCCGAGAAACGCAAACGCTGGAATTGGGAATTTACACAAGCTCGATTGTATAAGGTAGCTGTAGAAGGTCTAGCACTCGAACAATACCAATCGGTAGGTTCTGGGTTTATCAATGAGTTGAAGAATATAATCATTACCGTTCTATCAGCAACTTTGGTAATTTCTGGAGATATTACTCTGGGAATGATGCTGGCGATAAGTTATATAGTCGGCCAACTCAATGCACCAATAGGTCAGCTGATAGGCTTTATCAAAGAATGGCAAGATGCCAAAATCTCTCTAGAACGATTAGGAGAAATCCACAATAAAGAAGATGAAGAACTGGATCCTACCCAAAAAATAAGCGATTACTCAACCGATGATGCTATTCATTTAGAAAATGTTTCTTACCGCTATGTAGGAAGCGAGCAATTGGTTTTAGAAAATTTAAATCTCCACATTCCTGCAAACAAGGTAACTGCCGTTGTTGGTGTAAGTGGTAGTGGTAAAACTACCTTAATGAAAATGCTATTAAAATTTTATGATCCCATAGAAGGAACGATTAAAGTAGGGCAGCATAATTTAAAAAACATCTCTCAAAGTGCCTGGAGAGAAAGTTGTGGTGTGGTCATGCAAGAAGGCTATATTTTTAATGACAGTATTGCTCACAACATCGCCGTAGGAGATGATTATATAGACAAGAAAAAACTGGCACATGCCATTGATGTCGCAAATATCAAAGAGTACATAGAATCTTTACCACTTTCCTACAACACACAAATAGGAATGGAAGGAATAGGACTCAGCACAGGTCAAAAGCAACGTTTATTAATTGCAAGAGCCGTATATAAAAATCCAGATTTCCTATTCTTTGATGAAGCCACCAGCGCACTAGATGCCAATAACGAAAAAGTGATCATGGATAAGCTAGACACCTTTTTTAAAAATAAAACCGTTATGGTTATCGCTCACCGATTAAGCACGGTAAAAAACGCAGATCAAATCGTAGTACTTGACCAAGGGAAAATAGTGGAACAAGGAAATCATGAAAGCTTAATTGCTCAAAAAGGTAATTATTATCATCTTGTCAAAAACCAGTTGGAGTTGGGGAGTTAAAATGAACACTGAATATCGATTAAAGAATATGGAATATAGAAGTAAGACAAAGAACGAGTTTATTACCACTGTGCGATAACTTTGCTGATTTATGACAAAAGACTATTGATAGTTTAAAAGCTAGAAACCTCACCCTTTAAGGTTGGGGAAAAGGTTTCGGAGATAGAATATAGCGAAACCGTCCTGCGACGGTTTGACAAATTAAAAGAGATTTCCACCTACGCGTAAAATATTATGCCGAAAGATAAGTTAGAAGAAATAGAACTACGTAGTGAAGAAGTGCAAGAGATCCTCACAAAAGTACCGCACCGTATCATTAGGTATGGCAATACGGTCTTTTTACTGATTATTATTTTGTTGTTATTCTTATCTTGGTTTGTAAAATATCCAGATATTATCGTGTCACAAGGCATCATTACCACCGCAGTGCCACCACAAAAAGAATATAGCAAGATCACGGCAACCTTACAGTATGTATTGATTGAGAATGATCACGAGGTTCAATCGGGCGATGTGATTGCTGTTTTAGAAAACGCAGCCAGCTATAAGGATGTATTGCTATTAGAAAAAGCGCTAGACACAATTACGTATAATAATAAAGATTTTAAGTTTCCAGTGGATAGTTTGCCCATCCTTTTTTTAGGAGATTTGGAAATTCCTTTTGCCGTTTTTGAAAATGCTTATATTCAATACCGTCTTAATAAAGAGTTGCAACCTTTTGATAATGATGCTCTAGCAAATGAATCTACAAGAATACAATTGCAGGCTCAGTTGAGAAATATGCTTTCGCGAAAGCGGATACAAAAAACAGAGTTAGAGTTTAAAAAGAAAGAACTAGAACGCAATAAAACACTATTTGAAAAAGGTGTTATTGCTGCGCAAGAATACGAATTAAAGCAGCTGGAATACGCTCAAAACGAGCGATCTTTTCAAAGTATGGATGCGTCTATCTCGCAGTTGCGCAATCAATTGAGCAATACGTCTAGCTCACTAGAAGGCATTAAAATTAATAAATCAAGAGAAAACCTACAGCTTTATAAAACACTAATACAATCCTTCACTCAGCTCAAAAAAGCGGTAAATGATTATGAGCAATTGTATATTTTAAGAGCTACTATAAACGGTCGTTTAAGTTATACTCAATACTGGAAAGAAGAGCAGCAAGTCCAGCAAGGTGATTTGCTTTTTACCGTTTTTCCTGAAATATATGAATCCTATATAGCAACTCTTAAAACGCCAGTCCTGAATTCTGGCAAACTACAGCTAGGACAGAAAACCTTTTTAAAACTGCAAAACTTCCCAGAAACGGAGTTTGGTGTACTGGAAGGAAAAGTAGCTACCATTTCTCAGGTGCCAGATGCCGATGGGTTTTATTATGTACAAGTTTCTTTATCAGACACCTTAATTACTTCCTATAAAAAAGAAATACAACTGCAACAAGAAACCAGCGTCATTGCAGAAACTGTTACAGAAGACTTGAGACTTATAGAACGTTTTTTCTATCAGTTCAAAGAAGTTTTTTCTAGATCCTAAATCTCAAAAAATTTAGAGTTACTTCTACTTCCATATTTTCATCTTCAAAATACGATTACCAGATCTATTTAAAATATTTTTGAAAACCATCTGTTTAAGGTAAATATGAAATTGAAGTTGTCTTTTATTTTAGTGTTATGTTGTCTTATGGCAAATGCACAAGAATACAGCAACTTGAAAATGAAACGTGTTGCGGTTAATGATTCTATTCAAATAGATTCTGTTAGTATCAACCCTTCTTATTTTAAACTAGTGGATAAGCAGGGAAAAACTATTGATTCTTCTTTTTATAAAGTCAATTTTTCTACTTCACAACTGTCGCTATTGAATAGAAGTAAAGTTACTACAGATTCCATAGACATTATTTACCTTCCATTACCAGATTTTTTAACGAGGACCTATAGGTCTTACGATCCTTCTATTATACTTAATAATGAAAGTAAGCAGGAACAATTAATTGCTTTACAAAGACCTACTGCGGTAAATACCTTTATTCCGTTTGATGGTTTGCAAACCTCAGGAAGTATTACTAGAGGCGTACGTGTAGGTAACAATCAAAATAGTGTTGTTGATTCTGAATTGGATTTAAGAATTACAGGTAAATTAAACGATAAAGTTTCTTTGAGAGCATCTATTCAAGATGCCAATGTACCGCAAACACAAAATGGGTACTCACAGCGATTGGATGAATTTGATCAAATATTTATTGAGCTTTTTAGTGATAACTGGAACATTAGAGCTGGTGATGTAGACCTGATACAGGAGAATTATCAGTTCAATAACTTTACCAAACGTGTTCAAGGAATTTCTGGAAATATACGATTTAATGGAGATGATTCTTCTGGTTATGCCGGTGCTGCTGGAGCTCTTGTAAGAGGTACTTTTAACATCAGCAGATTTACGGGACAAGAAGGGAATCAAGGACCTTATAAATTGACTGGACAGAATGGTGAATTGTTTATTCTCGTGGTTTCTGGTAGTGAGCGTGTTTTTGTAAACGGTGTTCCTCTACAAAGAGGAGAAAATCAAGATTATGTTATTGATTATAATGCAGGAGAAGTGCGATTTACACCTACTTTTCCTATAACTAGTGAAATGCGTATTTCCATAGAATACCAGTATAGTGAGCGCAATTTTACAAGGTTTATAGGGTATGGTAAAGGTGGTTTTGAATCTAATAAATTAAAGGTAGATACTTACGTTTACACAGAAACAGATGCTAAAAATCAACCTCTTCAACAAAATTTAAGTGAAGATCAAGTAGCTATTTTATTAGATGCTGGTGATGATCCAGAACTGGCTATTGCGCCTAGTGCCATCGCTAGCGATTTTTCAGAAAACCAAATTCTCTATAGACGTGAAGTAATAAGCGGTGAAGAACGATTTATCTTTTCTCAAGATAGAAACGTGCAGCTTTTCAATGTTCGGTTTAGTTTTTTAGGGGATAATCAAGGTAATTACCGACTCATTAACGATCAGGCTATTGCAAATATTTATGAGTACATCGCTCCTATAAATGGAGTGCCACAAGGTGAATACGAGCCAGTGATACAGCTTTTTACTCCAGAAATCTTAACTATTGCTGGACTTAAAGCAAGTTATGAACCTACCGCAGGAACCACCATCTTCACAGAATTTGCTGCCAGCAATAAAGATTTAAATAAGTTTTCTGACCTTGATGATAATGACAATGAAGGTGTCGCTGCAAAGCTTGCTGTAAAACAGGAATTACTTAAAAAAGACAGTTTACAGGCTTTGAATATTACCCTCAATACCGATTATATTCAAGAGAATTTCAGAAATGTGGAACGAGTTTACAATATCGAGTTCAATAGAGATTGGAATTTAGAAACGACACAAGGCAGCCAGTTATTTACAACCTTAGGACTTAATTATCAGCTGGATTCTACCTTAACTGCTTCCTACCGTTTGGAGCATCTGGAATTTGATAATTTTTATAATGGAAATAGACATGAGGTTGCTGGTATTTATCAAGATAGTTTGTGGAAGGCTCGCTTTCGCGGAAGCGTACTTAACACCAACTCTACAGAGCAGGAAAGTGAATTTAACCGTGTAAATGCAGACGTGCTACGGCGCATACGTAAGTATTATGTAGGATCTAGGTTAGATAGTGAGGACAACCGGCAAAGGCTTATGGCAACAGACGAGCTTACTGGAATTTCTCAAAAATTTACCAGCTATGAAGTGTATGCAGGACGTGGCGATACGACTACCACTTTTGTTGAAATAGGTTATAGAAATCGCGTAAATGACAGTTTAAGAGAAGGAAATCTGGTTCGAGTAAATAGTTCTAACAATTATTATATCAACTCACAACCTATTAAAAATAAAGTAAGTAGTCTTAGGGTTTTTGCTAATTATAGAAAATTGAAAAGCGATTTAGAAGGCTTTGAAGATGAGGTTTCTTTTAATTCTAGAGTTCAATACAAACGGAGAATGTATGGAGGAAAAATTTTGTGGAACACCACTTTTGAGACTAATAGTGCGCGTATCCCTAGACAAGATTTTACTTATGTAGCCGTCAATCCCGGACAGGGAACTTTTACTTGGATAGATTATAATAATGATGGCGTACAAGATTTAAACGAGTTTGAAGTGGCTCAATTTCAGGATCAAGCTAGTTTTGTTAGAGTGCTTTTACCTAATCAAGTTTTCTTACCTACACATCAAAATAAATTTTCACAAACACTCGCGTTAAACCCTATTTCATGGACTAATGAAAAAGGATATAAAAAGTTTCTTTCACGATTTTACAACCAGACCAGTTATTTAATAGATCGCATGGTCGCTCGAGAAGGAGAAAACTTTAATCTCAATCCATTTGCTAGTAGTGATGATCAATTAGGATTGAACCTTAGTTTTAGAAACAGTTTGTTCTTTAATCGTGGGAAACAAAATTACACTACTAACTATACGTATTTAAGTACCGCAAATGAAAACCTACAAAGTATAGGAAGCATTTCTAATGAGATAGAAAGCCATCAATTGAGATTTCTACATAAGATCAAAGACACATGGTTGATTACTGTGAATGCACAAACAGGTGTCAATACCAGTAAAAGCGAAAACTTTAGCAACAGGAATTTTGAGATAGAAGATGTGCTTTTTAGACCTCAATTGTCTTATTTATTTGATAATAGTAATAGGTTAGAGGTATTTTACCAATATCAGAATAAAGATAACCAACTTAATGAAACAGCCACTTTAAGTCAGCAAAATATAGGAATAGCCTGGGCGCTCAATAAGTCTCAAAATTATGCGATAAATGGTGAGATCAAATATGTTCAAAATGATTTTGAAGGACAGGCCTTTTCTCCCGTAGGTTTTCAGATGTTAGAAGGTTTACAGCCAGGAACTAATGTAACCTGGAATCTGCTGTTTCAGAAAAACATTACAAAATTCTTAGATCTTAACTTAAGTTACAGTGGCCGTAGCAGTGAAACTGCCAGAACGGTGCATACCGGTAATGTACAATTGAAGGCTTATTTTTAATTTAGATCTTTCTATAAGGCTAGAAACGCATCAATAGTAGTTTCTAGATCTTTGTCACTAGGTCTTCTGGCGTTGTCGTCTACTAGACGTCCATTTTTATCAAATAGCATGTATCGAGGAATAGAGCTTACGTTGTTGTCTTGAAATAACTTTGCTTTAGGATAATTGCGAGCAAGAAAACTGTTCTCGATCAGGTTGAAACTCTTTGCAGACTGTTCCCATTTGCGTATGTCTTGATCTATAGACACAAATAAGAAAACAACCTCTTTATCCTTATATTTTTCCTGAAGTTTTTCTGAGTAAGGCATCATAACTTTACAAGGGCCGCACCAGCTTGCCCATACATCTAGATAAACAATCTTTCCTTTATGATCGGCAAGAATTTGATCCAGACTGTAATAATTGTCTTCAAAATCTGTAAGATGAACTATTTCGTTGCTAGAAATGTCAGCTTCTGCAAATTTAATAACTGGTTTTTTATCAGGAGTTTCCGCTGCTTTTTGTCCACAACTCGTGATTAAAACAGCTGTTAAAAGTATAATTATCGTTCTCATTAATTTTTTATTTTTTTGACATTACGCACTTGATGCAGAATCTGGTTGAATCTTTATAAAATTATATTTATTCTTAGTACCAAGATAATAAACAAATCAAAAATCTATAATCACTACTCGTTCTCTGCGATAATCGTTCAGATTTATTTGTTTTAACCTGTGAGGTTGCCTTAAAAACTTTTTAGTTCAATTTTTAAACCTATACTATAAAGCGAAACCTCACAGGTTAATCCAAAGTTTGATTTATTTCAAATTCAAATTCGATTTCAAGTTCAAGTTCAAGTTCAAGTTCAAGTTCAAGTTCAAGTTCAAGTTCAAGTTCACTTTTCAAGCAAACAAATATCTAACTAAATCTTCAATTTTTGAAAAGGCTTGTACATCTGTTCCTAGATTTTTAAAATTTTGTTTTCCAGGAGCGATGAACACTTTGTCAAAACCTAATTTTGCTACTTCATTCACACGTTGTTCCATGCGGCTTACAGGTCGTATCTCGCCTCCTAAACCTACCTCTGCACTGAAACAGTGTTGTGAAGATAATTCTATATCAAAATTTGAAGAAAGGATTGCTGCGACTACTGCTAGATCAATCGCAGGATCATCTACAGTGATCCCACCAGTAATATTTAAAAAAACGTCTTTCTGACCTAATTTAAATCCAGCTCTTTTTTCAAGAACTGCCAGAATCATGTTCAATCGTTTTAAATTATAACCGGTCGCACTGCGTTGTGGCGTTCCATAAACAGCTGTGCTTACTAGCGCTTGTACTTCTATCATTAATGGTCGCATACCTTCCATGGTCGCTGCAATGGCAGTACCACTTTGTGTTGCGCCACGTTGTGAAATTAGAATCTCACTAGGATTCATTACCTCGCGCAGTCCATGACCTAACATTTCATAAATTCCTATTTCATGCGTACTACCGAAACGGTTTTTTAAGGCTCTCAAAATACGATATGTATGATTACGATCTCCTTCAAATTGGAGTACCGTATCAACCATGTGTTCTAAAATCTTAGGACCAGCGATGTTACCATCTTTAGTAATATGACCTATAAGAAGTACTGGAGTGTTTGTCTCTTTAGCAAACTTGATCAACTCACTGGTACATTCTCTAATTTGGGAAACACTACCAGGTGAGCTTTCAATATGATCGGTTTGTAGCGTTTGTATAGAATCAATGATTAACACATCTGGCTCTACTTCTGTAATTTGCCTGAAGATATTTTGAGTTTTGGTCTCTGTAAGAATGTAACAATTTACGGCATCATTTTTAATACGATCTGCTCGCATCTTTATTTGTTGTGCGCTTTCTTCACCAGAAACGTATAGTGTTTTATAAGGTAAATTGAGACATACTTGAAGTAGTAAAGTGGACTTACCAATTCCAGGCTCGCCACCTAGTAATGTTATCGATCCAGGTACTAATCCACCACCTAGAACTCTATTAAACTCTGCATTTGTGGTGTCCATTCTAGGACTTTCTGCAGCGTCTATTTTAGATATTAATTGTGGTTGTGGGGCACGCTTTCGCGAAAGCGGAACATCTGCAACAGCACTTTCCCACGATTTTTTAGTTTCCTTTTGAACGACCTCTTCTACAAGTGTGTTCCATTCTTTACAGGTAGTACATTGCCCTTGCCACTTAGAATGCTGGCTGCCGCAGCTTTGACAAAACCAAGTCGTTTTTACTTTGGCCATTTACTCTTTTTCTTTTATTTGAAGCATTTCTACTTTATCTAAAACATCATCTTTATCGATTCCTACTGCTGGTTGTAATGCATAAGCGGTATTATATGATTTAATAGCTCTAGAATACCTGCCTATCCCTTCATAGCCCAAACCTTCTATGTAACTGCCGTAAAGAATATCTGGATACTCTTTATGCGCTAGTACGCCTATATCTATTAATTGATCCCAATCTTTTTTAGATTCTACATATTCTGCTATAGTAACTAGATCTATTAGGCGCAGTTTCATATCTATTCCATAAACCTCTTTAATCATGCGGTATTTTTCAAGAATACGATCGATAACACGCACCATTCCTTTTTTATTTTCTTTGCCTTCAAATTTTTCTTCTTCGGCAATATCTTGATTCATAAGCTTTTCTTCGTCTATGAGTTGGTATTCTTTAAAGATGAAATCTAAAGCTCTAGGAATCGCACGCGCAGCCAGTGTGTAAGGGTTAGTCCCTTCTATTTTATCATATTTGATATTTATATTTTTCTTTGTTGAAAATAAGGAGTCTGTTTCTTTAGTAATGATTTGATCCACGATATTATTACGGTCTTGTGTCGCCACATAAAAGTAATTATACTCTTCTAGTTGATTTATTTTGTTGATTAAGTTTTCTTGTATAAGAGCAGAGTATTCTGGAGCTATTTGAATAAGTGCGTCTACTGATATTTTTTTACGCATGAGGTAATAGCTTGCAATATTTGCTGTAATATCTTTACCTAATATGACGGTAAATGGTGCGACACGATATTCGTCCATCATGGTTTGTTTAATTTCCATTACAAAATCCATGAACTTCAGGGCTTGAGGTTCAGGAAAACCAGATTCGGTATCGATTCGTGTTTCGTCATACCGACTTTCCCGTTGATTAATTCCTATAACAAACGACTCAGGCATTTGATCCCAATACGATAAATAGTCTACTGTTCCTGCTACCGGTTCAAAAAGGAAATCGCCATCCAGCACAATAATAAGCGGATATGTTTTTTCTGGGTTTTTTGAATAATTGCGTGGCTTCAATATTTTCACATTGCGCTCTTCTCCTAAAACATCACTAGGGAATGCTCTGTATAAAGCTTGGGAAATCGCTAGTTGACCTAAAAGTAAGGTCAGTAGGATCAGTAATAAATTTTTCATCAAACAAAATTTAGGAAGCGGAATTTACAATTAATTCCTTGAAACGCTTCCTTTCAATGATAATAAAAGAAGAGAAAAAGAGCCGTAAATCAGTACAAGTAACGTTTGTGAAAGCCATAAAATCCACCCAAAAGCGGTTCCCAAATCACTAGAAAAACCAAAGATTTGTAATACTTCTGAAATTAGTAATGGATAAGCTCCTAAACCTCCATTTGTAAAAGCAACTGCAAAGCTACCTGCTACAAAGGAACATAGAACAGCGCTGAAAGACATGCTTGCTGTCCCAGGAATGGCATAAATACTCACATAGAACATCATCAGGTACATGCCCCAAATAAACAAAGTGTGTAACAAGTATAACCATTTTTTTTTCATGGTCCAGATGGTCATAAAGCCTTCTTTCATTCCTAAAACAAACCCTTTTATTTTAGAAAATAATTTGATACGTTTTGATATGAACGTGACCAAAATAACAAGTGCTATAAAAATAAGTAAGAAGATAAATAATTTTGTAGGTTCCGCTTTCGCGAAAGCGGATTCTAATCTAACTTTAAAAAAACCAATGATATCATCTCCAGCAGTGAAAATTGCGGTAGCTGTTATGACTAACAGAATGATGACGTCAAGAACACGCTCTGCGATGATAGTACCTATAGCTTTATCCATAGGAATTTGATCTGATCTATTCACGATTGCAGCTCTAGAAATCTCTCCGCTGCGAGGTATAATCAGATTCATTGCATAACCAGCACCTATTGCCATAATGTTAGTAATGAATTTAGGAGGTTTTCCTATGGTTTGTAGCATGTAGTTCCACCTCCATGCTCTGGATAAGTGACTTAAAAAGGCAAAAATGACAGAGAGTATGATCCACTTATAGTCTGCACCTATTAGGTAGGTATAAATTTTATCCAGTTCTTGTTCAGTAAACTGGTTGTAAGAAAAGTAAATAAGGAAAAAGCCCAAGAGCAGAGGTAGGGCAATTTTTAATATTTTAAATACAGTTTTTTTCACTGATTAAGACAGTGTGTTGTCTGCTTCGTTAGGAAAAAGTAGGGCGGGCTTAAATTTCTTAGCTTCTTCCATTGTCATTTGCGCATAACAGATAAGAATAAGAACATCACCTTTAGCAACCATTCTTGCAGCGGCGCCATTAAGTGTAATTTCTCCACTACCACGTGGTCCAGGAATGGCATAAGTCTCTAAACGATTACCGTTATTGTTATTAACGATTTGAACCTTTTCACCTTCTACAATGTTTGCACCGTCCATAAGATCTTCATCAATAGTGATGCTACCTATGTAGTTAAGGTCTGCACCGGTTACTTTAACACGGTGAATTTTTGATTTTACAACTGTAATTAACATGGTGCAAAGATACGGTTTAGAATAATTATTTTGTTACTAGGATTTAAAGAGAGACTTATTGAGGTAAAGGAATATTATCAATAAGTCTCACTCCTTCTAAATGTACCACAATAAAACCCATGTAATTATGGTTTTTATATTTGCGGGAAACTGGTTGTAAGGTCTCTGCGCTTGCGATAGTAAAATACTCTAAATGGAAGTCTGTTTCTTTTGAGAATATACTTTTCACTAATTCTTGAGTTTTAGTGATGCTGTTGTTTTTAAAATACTTCTGTGCTTTTAAAAGTGTTTTATAAATATGTGATGCCTTCTCTCTACCAGCTTTTGATAATCGCTCGTTTCTCGAACTCATTGCTAGACCATTAGCTTCTCTTTTTATAGGGCATCCTATAATTTCTAGATCTAGATGTAATTTTTGGACTAGCTTTTTTACAATCTGTAATTGCTGGAAGTCTTTCTCTCCAAAAAAGGCTTTATCTGGCTGTACGACTTTAAATAAAAATTCAAGAATTGTTCCTACTCCATCAAAATGACCTGGTCTATTTGCCCCTTCCATTACATTTTCTAAACCATCGTAATGGTATGTTTTTGAAATGGGGTTTTTTCCATAAACGTCTTTCACGCTGGGTGCGTAAATTGTAAGTTTTGAAGAGTGTATGTGTTTTTTAATAAGTTGAATGTCTTGGTCTAATGTTTTAGGATACTTATTAAGATCCTTTTTGTTATCGAACTGTGTGGGATTAACAAATATAGAAACTACTAAATGCTCGCATTGAGAAATAGCCTCTTTCATCAAAGAAATATGACCTTGATGAAGTGCTCCCATTGTGGGAACAAAACCTATTGTTTTTGAGCCTTTTAAATGGCTTTTTATAAAATCAGTAAGTAATAGATGTGATTCAAAAATCATAACAGTCTTTAACGTTGTACCGTCTACAAACATAAGGTTTACGAAGCAAAGTGCAAGAAAATGCTTATTTTTGCAACTGGCTTAAAGTTAGGCAACAATAAATTTATCTATGAAGGAAAAAAGAGTTTTATACGTATCATCTGAAGTTATACCATATTTACCGGAAACAGAGGCATCTTCTATGTCTTATTTTGCTCCTAAGATGGTCAACGATCGAGGTGGTCAGATACGTATTTTTATGCCGAGATTTGGTAATATAAATGAAAGAAGACATCAATTGCATGAAGTTATACGTCTTAGTGGTATGAATCTAATAATCAACGATTTAGATATGCCACTTATTATAAAAGTAGCTTCTATTCCAAAAGAGAGAATGCAGGTGTATTTCATTGATAATGAGGATTACTTTAAGAGAAAAGCAACATTAACTGACGAGGATGGAAATCTGTTCTCAGATAATGACGAGCGTGCAATATTTTTTGCAAAAGGAGTTATTGAAACGGTGAAAAAATTAAATTGGGCTCCAGATATTATTCATGTTCATGGTTGGTTAGCTAGTTTATTGCCTTTGTATCTTAAAAATTATTATGGAAACGATCCTTTATTTGAAGAAAGTAAAATAGTTACTTCAATATATAATCAATCCTTTGAAGGAGCGTTAGATGGTGAAATGATTGAGAAACTTCAATATGATGCGTTAGATGACGATGCTCTAGCAGAATTTCATGATCCTACTTACGTAAACCTTATGAAAAGTGCGATTAAATATAGTGATGCAATTATTAAAGGAAGTGAAGAGTTGGATTCTGAAATTGATGAATATATTGATGCACAGAAGGATAAGCCTGTCTTGAAGTATTATGCTCCAGAAGAGTTTGCTGATGCATATGAAGAGTTTTATCTCGATCAAGTTCTAAATGAGCAAGAAGAAACAGAAGAAACAGAAGAAGCTTAAGAAAAATGAAAAAATTGTTATGTAATGTTGCGGTTGTTATCGCAGCAATTTTAGGAGTGGTGTCCTGTGAAAATGATCTAAGCCCTATCGGTGCAGATCTGTTGGGTGAGGATCCAGCTGGTGTTATAAAGGAAGCGGTGTTCGATGTTAAAACTTACAGTGTTCCTGTAAATCCTGTTCAAACTAGTAACTTTAGCTCTTTCCCATTTGGGACATATGATGATCCAATTTATGGCGAAAGCACTTACGAATTTGTATCTCAAATCAACTTAAATTCTCCTAATCCTGACATTGGGAATAATACGGAATTAATTGACGTTAGACTTGAAATTCCATATTATTCCACGATCACAGGTGTTGATGAGGATGGTACAAATTACCTACTAGACTCTATCTACGGTAATGAACCTTTGAAGCTAGAGATGTATAGAAGTAACTACTTTCTGAGTAGTTTTGATGTTGGTGATTTGTCTGACAGAGCGATCTATTATTCTAACTTTAAAACTACAATTGAAAACAACCTTGGTGAGTTGCTTTATACGTTAGACGGTTTTACACCTAGCTCAGAAGAGATAAGGATATCAGCAGTGGTGGATGGAGTCCCGACAGAAGAGATTTTAGAAAGACAAACACCTAGATTAAGAGAGACGTTAACTCCTGATAATGTTAGTTTGGAGAGGTGGAAAGAGATCTTGTTTAACCTGGATACTTCTAATGGTGATATAGTAAGTCCACGATCAGAACTTGCTAATAACAGTTTATTTCAAAACTATTTTAGAGGATTGTATTTTAAGGTAGCCAGTGTTACAGGAAATGGTAATCTAATCCATTTTAATTTAAATCAAGCTAGTATTATTGTTACCATTCAATCAGATTCCGATATAATTGACGTGGATGATATAGATGAAGATGGTGATACTACTGATTTTATTGCAAATCCTGAATCACAAATAGTTATTGGTTTTAATGGGAATAAAGTAGGTCTGATTGACAATCAAATTGATCCAACAGTGTTAACTGAAATTCAAAACTCTAATGACCCAGTTAATGGTGCAGAAAACATTTACCTCAAAGGTGGTCCTGGTGCTTTAGCAGTAGTAGAGCTTTTTGGTCAGGCAACTAATGCTATCGATGGTGAGGCTCCAGCGCTCTCTCAGGTCATTGCAAATGATTGGTTGATAAATGATGCTTACATAGAATTTTATGTGGATCAATCAAAATTTCCTAGTGGATTTCCTGGGTCTAAAGAACCTGAGCGTATTTTGATATATGATTATGAAACAAATAGACTTCTCTCTGATTTTGTTTTGTCATCTAGCACAGATGCTTTGAATAATAACTTGAATCATTTAGGTAGGTTAGAAAGAATTGATCCTGATGATGGTCTATCTAGTGGTGTGAAATATAAAATTAGATTAACACAACATCTTAATAATATTATAGCCGGTAACAATCCCAATAATAGATTAGCGATTGTAGTTAGCCAAAACGTTTCGTTATTTGGAAATAGTAGTGTTTTAAATACGGTAAGTCCTAATGCTGATATGGAGTTTATTCCTATAGGTGCAGCTATTTCTCATGAGGGAACCATTCTACACGGAAACCTCGCTCAAGGTTCTGCAGGAGAGTTTATTGAAAAAAGACCTAGATTAACTATTCGTTATTCTGAAACCAACTAAAATATTGAATTATGTGTGGAATTGTAGGTTACATAGGACATCGTAAAGCGTATCCTATTGTTTTGAACGGTCTTAAGAGACTAGAATATAGAGGTTATGATAGTGCAGGCATTGCTATTTATGATGGGAAAGAACTTAAGTTTTCCAAGACTAAAGGAAAAGTTGCAGATCTGGAATCAAAACTAGAGGCTGATATAAAGACTGACGGTACAATAGCTATAGGTCACACTAGATGGGCAACTCATGGAGTCCCTAATGATGTAAATTCTCATCCTCATTTTTCAAATAGTGGCGATTTAGTTATTATTCATAATGGGATTATTGAAAATTATGAGCCGTTAAAACAAGAGCTTAAAAATCGTGGGTATTCTTTTCAGTCAGATACAGATACAGAGGTTCTAGTAAACCTTATAGAAGATGTTAAAAAGAATGAAAATGTTAAGTTAGGTAAAGCTGTACAAATAGCTTTAAATCAAACTATTGGAGCATATGCGATTGCGGTTTTTGATCGTAAAAAACCTAATGAAATTGTAGTAGCACGTTTGGGTTCTCCTTTAGCAATTGGTGTTGGTGATAATGAGTTTTTTATCGCTAGTGATGCAAGTCCTTTTCTTGAATTTACAAAAAATGCTATTTATCTAGAAGATGGGGAAATGGCGGTTGTTCGTACCCATAAGGATGTGAAGGTTAGAAAGATTCATGATGACTCTCTAGTTATACCTTATATCCAAAAGCTTCAAATGAATTTAGAGCAGATTGAGAAAGGTGGATATGAACATTTTATGCTCAAAGAGATTTATGAGCAGCCTGACGCTATAAGAGATACTTTTAGGGGTCGTATGTTAGTTGATCAAGGTTTGATAAAAATGGCAGGTATTGATGATCATATTGACAAATTTGTAAATGCTAAACGTATTTTAATTGTGGCCTGTGGTACTTCATGGCATGCAGGGCTGGTAGCAGAGTATGTGTTTGAGGAACTAGCTCGTGTACCTGTAGAAGTAGAATACGCATCAGAATTTAGATACCGCAATCCTATAATAGATAAAGATGACGTATTAATCGCAATTTCTCAAAGTGGAGAAACGGCAGATACTATGGCAGCTATTAAGCTAGCTAAAGAAAATGGAGCTTTTGTTTTTGGTGTTTGTAATGTTGTGGGAAGTTCTATTTCTCGTGAGGCGCATGCAGGAGCTTATACTCACGCTGGCCCAGAAATAGGTGTTGCTTCTACAAAAGCTTTTACTACACAAATAACAGTGCTTACCCTGATAGCTTTACAACTCGCTAAGAAGAAAGGTAAGATTTCTACAAGTGAATTTCACACTTACTTAAATGAGTTAGAATCTATACCAGGTAAAGTTGCAGAGGCTTTAACTGCTAATGATCATATTGAAAAGGTTGCCGAAATCTACAAAAATGCAAAAAACTGTCTTTATTTAGGTCGCGGTTTTAATTTTCCAGTAGCATTAGAAGGAGCTTTGAAACTTAAAGAAATTAGTTACATTCATGCAGAAGGTTATCCAGCTGCAGAGATGAAGCACGGTCCTATCGCACTTATTGATGAAGAAATGCCGGTGGTTGTTATCGCAACCAAAAAAGGACACTACGAGAAGGTCGTAAGTAATATTCAAGAAATCAAATCACGCAGCGGTAAAATTATAGGTATAGTTACAAAAGGCGATGTAGATGTTAGAAAGCTTGCAGATCATGTAATTGAAGTGCCAGAAACTATTGAGTTTTTAACACCTCTTCTTACTACTATTCCTTTGCAATTACTTTCTTATCATATAGCGGTTAAGTTGGGTAAAAATGTAGATCAGCCGCGTAATCTTGCAAAAAGTGTTACGGTGGAGTAATTTTTATTGTATTAAATCTTCAAAAAAGCCGTTTTCTTAAGAAGCGGCTTTTTTGTTTTTTGCTTTCGCGAAAGCGGAACTAAAAGAAGCAGCGTTCAAATTATTTACAATTTTTAACACTTCTAATTTTAGGTATAAAAAAAATTGAAAAACAGCATGTTTTTATAAAGCTGAAAGCAGTATCTTTGCGCGACGAAAAATAGCCGTAAAAGGCTGTATCTTTTTAAGTTTTAAAACATTATATAAATGTCTCAGAATACAGGTAGCGTTTCACAGATCATCGGCCCAGTGGTAGATGTAACATTCGACAGTGCAACAGGTGCACTTCCTAAAATTTATGATTCACTAGAAATCACAAGAGAAGACGGTTCAATACTAGTACTTGAAGTACAATCTCACATCGGTGAGAGTACGGTAAGAACTATTTCTATGGACTCTACAGATGGTCTTAGTCGTGGTGCTGCGGTTCAGGCTACAGGTAATCCTATTAAAATGCCTATAGGTGACGATGTTTATGGTCGTCTATTTAATGTAATCGGTGATGCAATTGATGGTTTAGGAAATCTTCCTAAAACAGGAAAAGATGGTCTTTCTATTCATAGAGATGCACCAGCATTTGAAGATCTTTCTACTTCTACTGAGGTACTTTATACAGGTATTAAAGTTATTGACCTTATTGAGCCTTATGCAAAAGGTGGTAAGATTGGACTTTTCGGTGGTGCAGGAGTAGGTAAAACGGTTTTGATTCAAGAATTAATTAACAACATCGCAAAAGGACACGGTGGACTTTCAGTATTTGCTGGAGTTGGTGAGCGTACACGTGAAGGAAATGACCTTTTACGCGAGATGTTAGAATCAGGTATTATAAAATACGGTGATGACTTTATGCATTCTATGGAAGAAGGTGGTTGGGATCTTCAGAAGGTAGATAAAGCCGGAATGAGAGAATCTAAGGCAACTTTCGTATTTGGACAAATGAATGAGCCACCAGGAGCTCGTGCTCGTGTAGCACTTTCTGGTCTTACAATTGCAGAATATTTCCGTGATGGAGCAGGAGATGGACAAGGAAAAGATGTACTTTTCTTCGTTGATAACATTTTCCGTTTTACGCAAGCAGGTTCTGAGGTGTCAGCCTTATTAGGTCGTATGCCATCTGCGGTAGGGTATCAACCTACACTTGCTACAGAAATGGGTGCGATGCAAGAAAGAATTACTTCTACTAAAAAAGGATCTATTACATCTGTACAAGCGGTTTACGTACCTGCAGATGATTTAACTGATCCAGCACCAGCAACAACCTTTGCTCACCTTGATGCAACTACAGTACTTTCACGTAAAATTGCAGAACTAGGTATCTATCCAGCGGTAGATCCTCTAGATTCTACATCTCGTATTCTTGCTGCAGACATTTTAGGTAATGATCACTATGATTGTGCAACTCGTGTTAAGGAGTTATTGCAGCGTTATAAAGAATTACAAGATATTATTGCTATTTTAGGTATGGAAGAATTATCTGAAGAAGATAAACTAGCAGTAAATCGTGCACGTCGTGTACAACGTTTCTTATCTCAACCTTTCCACGTAGCAGAGCAGTTTACTGGTCTTAAAGGTGTTTTGGTGGATATTAAAGATACTATCAAAGGGTTTAACATGATTATGGATGGAGAGTTAGATCACCTTCCAGAAAGTGCTTTTAACCTTAAAGGTACAATCGAAGAAGCAATTGAGGCAGGAGAAAAAATGCTTGCTGAAGCATAATAAGTAAACAGTAACGGTCTCGATAACAATTCTTATCGAGACTGTAAACTGAAACTTTAAACTCAACAAAGATGATTTTAGAAATAGTTACTCCAGAGATGACCCTTTTCAAAGGTGAGGTAGAATCAGTTTCTGTCCCTGGTATAGATGGACAGTTTCAAATGCTGGATAATCACGCACCTGTGGTTTCTTTACTTGCTAATGGATCTGTTAAGATCTTTGGTAATGTACAGCTGGAAGAATCAGTTGCTTCTCTTTTTAAGCAAGAAGATGGAACTACTAACTTTGCTATTACTGGTGGAGTTTTAGAAATGAAAGATAATAAAGCAATTGTTTTAGCTGACTAAACAATCTTTATCATAAAAAAAAATATGAAGCCTTGGTCTTTTAGATCAAGGCTTTTTTGTTATTTAACGGTGATATTTTTTGAATTTTAAATAAGGCTGTGGTCATTAAATAAAAATAAAAAGAATGCATATACCTAGTTTGTTCAGTAGGAGGTTGTAAAAAATAAAATAGATTTTTTTCATAAAAAAACCTGCAAAGAAAGCTTTGCAGGTTTAATATTATGTTTCAAGTTTTCTCAATAAGAATTGAGAATTTACTCAACATTAAATTACTTTAACAACTTGATAGAAGTTTCATTTCCATTTTTTATGGCAAGATCTAAAGCTGTTTTACCATCTACTACTATTGATTTATCTGCTCCAGCTTTTAAGAGAGATTCAACTACAGTAAAGTTACCAAATTTTGCAGCCCACATCAATGGTGTGTTATTATTACAAGCCTGGTTTACATTAACTTTTGCCTCGTTGATCAAGTAAACGATCACATCACCACTATTCATTTGAACAGCTAGTTGTAAAATCGTTGACTTTCTTTTTCCAACTTGAAAACACTCGTCTTTGTTTGCATCGTTAACTAAAACTTTAAGATCTCTAGGACTATCATTTTTAAGAGCAATAGTCATTTCTCTAGTTAAATCTTGGGCGCCTGCTGTTCCTGTTAGGATAAGAGCTAGGATAAAAAGAACTTTTTTCATCATTATAAGTTTTTAGAACTGCTAATATAACACTATCGTTTAAAACCTTTTAGAATTTTTGCTATGGATTTCTGATCATACTTTTCGGCATAGTATAGAACCGTTTTCCCTTTTTTAGATGTCTTGTCTGTATTTACTCCTGCTTCTAGTAGTTTAATAACCATTTCTTCTTTTCCATATTTGACAGCATACATCAGTGGTGTTTTATCTTCGCATATGTTATCTAGATCTACTTTGTGACTAGTAATTAATTCTTCAAATATCTTTTTAGAATCTAATTTTATAGCAATCGCGAGCAAAGTATAGTCAGTACCATTAATCTCTATACAATCATTTTTATTTGAGTCTGTAATATTTTGATTCAATAATACGACGTCATCATTTTTCATAGCTGTGGCCAGTTCTTGTTGTCCATAGCTCAAAAGCGTTAGTAGTAAAGTGGTAACTGTGAATAGGTTTTTCATCATTTTTGTTTTTAATTTTATTATTTTAATTCTGCTTTCGCGAAAGCGGAACAGCATCCAACTTCAACAAATAGTTTATAACTCTTTTCTATATTCCAGTATATCGCCTGGCTGACATTCCAAAGCCTCACAAATAGCCTCAAGAGTAGAAAATCGCACCGCCTTAGCTTTCCCTGTTTTAAGAATAGAAAGGTTTGCAGTCGTAATTCCTACCATGTCTGCTAGCTCATTGCTTTTCATACCTTTTTGAGCCAGTACTATGTCTAGATGGATGTAAATAGGCATGCTTATATAGTTTAGTCGTTTTCATTTTGGATTCCCTTAGCTTTCTCTATCATAGTAGATAAGGTGAAGAAAAATAATGCCGCACTAGCATTGATCAGATAGCTTGCATTAATAGTAGTGGTTCTAGTAAAACTAAAAAAGAACTCTGCAAACCAGTTGAGAATAATATAAATTAGGGTTCCTATAATGATTAATTGTCCTATTCTTTTAAATGCCTTACTTACTACGTCATTGAATAATTGTCTTCTATAAAAATCTTCTGTAGCAATTCTAAGCGTGTTTATTCCTATTAGACATAATATAAAACATATGGTGTTGATAATAAGTTTTGAGATAAATATAGGATTCCATTCTTTTAAAGTCTCTCCATCTATCACAATTTTATCAATGGCAGAATAACCTCCAACAGTAGCCATAATTAGCATTAATAGATAAGCACCTATTCCTAAGATCATCATTACGCGCAACAATATGTTCAGTCTTTTTATATTTTTCATAATTAGATCGTTAAATCATTTTCTTCTTGAATCTTTAAAGCTTGTTTCATAATTTTAGATATAATAATTAGAAAAACACCAAAAGTTAAGATCACTAAAATAGAATCAAATGAGAAACCTAAAATCAATGTTGAATTTGCTTGTGGTTTTGATCCGACATCGATCAAATCTTTAGTAAGGTAATGATAAATATAACTAGGTAATCTGGTTATAAGTGCTCCTATCAAACAATAAAGGCCAGCTTTATAAAAATGATTTTCGATTTTAGCATTGATAAATAATCTTGGTGAAATAGTGTAAGCTACTTTTCTCAAGTGATAAACCATTCCTAGTAAAAAATAGTATCCTAAAATACTTAGGGCAATAATTATATAAAAGCTCCAATGCAAATTATAAACTTCATAACCAAAGGTTGTAAAAACATCAACATATCCATTACCTAAAATAAAAAATGCAATAGGAGTTAGTATAGCACTGATACATATCAAATAATAGGTAATCGTAATCAGGACTCTAAGAATATTAAGTAGTTTCATCGCTAATTTAATTATCGTTTATCAATACCAAATCTATAATAAAATTATTGATAAACAATAATAAATTATCGAATAAGAATAATTAAATCGTTCAATCTGTAAAGTTTAGCCTTTAAAAAAAGCTAGACAATTAATAAAATACTGCTATAGCGACCTTACGGGCTTGAAATTAAATTTTCAATGAAACGCAGCCGTAAAACTCTTTTGGTTGCTCAACTGGCAAAGCCGAAATCGTCCCCAACCTGTATTCCCTTTGAAAAAAAGGGAAATGTATTTAACTTGATTAATAGTAAAAAATTCATCCGTTGAAAAAACCTAAAAATTAAAGTAAGAAAACAGTAGGGCAACTTCACAGGTTTGAATTTATCGAGCAATTTTAATTAAGAAATCAAAAATTACCGAGAACGATTCCGCGCGGTTCCGTTATGCAGCGGAATGACCCAACAATCAAAGCTCAATACAAATTCAATTGATAACTACTAACTGACAACTGACAACTGACAACTGACCACTGATAACTGAAATCGCCTTATTTTTGCAGTATGTTACCAGATAAATTACAAGCTAAAATAGGTATGCGTCATTTCTCAGGAAGTCTGCGCAAACTGACTGTAAGTAAAGGTCTGGTAGATTTTTCTTCTAATGATTATTTAGGACTTTCAAAATTACCATTACCAGAAAATGTCGGTACAAATGGTGCGACAGGCAGCAGGCTTATTTCTGGTCACAGTGATTTGCACGATCAAGTTGAAAATCAAATTGCGCAATTTCATAATGCGCCAGCAGCATTGCTTTTCAATTCTGGTTACGATGCAAACATTGGACTGATTCCTGCGCTTACTGATCGGGCAGATTTGATTTTGTTTGATCAATTGGTTCATGCCAGCATTCGTGACGGCATCCAGTTATCGCAAGCAAAATCATTGAAATACCGCCATAATGATCTCAATCACTTAGAGATTTTACTGGCAAAATTCAGTCAGGAAGAAGAACGCGAGGTGTACGTTATTACAGAATCTGTCTTTTCTATGGATGGCGATATTCCAGATCTTATAAGTATTATAAAACTGGTCAAGAAATACCCTAATGCACATTTAATTTTGGACGAGGCACATGCGCTAGGTGTCCTTGGTAAAAATGGTGTAGGACTTGCACAGCAATTAAATGTAGAAAACGACATTTTTGCTCGTGTAATGACGTTTGGTAAAGGCCTTGGCTGTCATGGTGCAGCGGTCTTAGGAAGTGAAGAACTCAAGGATTATTTGATCAATTATGCTCGCAGTTTTATCTACACAACTGCATTGCCGCAGCATGCATTGCATAGTATTTTAAACGGTTACAAGACTTTGAGCTATAGTGATGATGCCGTCTTGCAATTAGCCAGTAATGTATCACTTTTTAATAAATTAGTGTTGCAAAATGGATTGAGATTACGCTTTCGCGAAAGCGAGACAGCCATACAAGTATGCATCATTCCTAAAAACGACCAAGTCAAAAAGGCAGCACAAATCCTACAAGAAAATGGGTACGACGTGAGAGCGATTCTTTCTCCTACTGTTGCTCAAGGCGAGGAACGATTGCGCATTTGTATTCATAGCTTTAATACAGAAATTGAAATGGGATCAATGTTACAATTGCTAGCCAAAACCATTAAAACTCTATGAGTAAATTTAGAACTGTTGCGGTATTTGCCTATCCTGCAGAAGCGGTTGTGGTTAAGGGGAAATTAGAAAGTGAAAACGTACAAGTATATTTAAAAGATGAGTTTTCAGTCGCGGCAGATCCGTTTGCGACTAATGCCATTGGTGGCGTGAAAATGCAAGTTTATAAAGAAGATTTTATAAAAGCGATGGGAATTATTGAGCAATCAAACCCAGAGTTAGTAAAGTATAGAGTAGAATATGCAAAATGCCCTAATTGTGGCAAACGTGAGGCAAGAGAAATACGTGATATTGAAACGGCACGTAATTTTAAGGAAAAGATGAAAGCAGTTCTTCTTAATATACTTCCATTTTCCACCTCACATAATTTTGAATGTAAAAACTGTCAAACAAAATTTGATGTAAATGAGTAATATTTTTATAACAGGAATAGGAACTGATGTAGGAAAAACTGTTGTTGCAGCCATCGTCACAGAAGCCCTTCAAGCAGACTACTGGAAACCGATTCAAAGCGGTCTGGAAGAAACCGATAAAGGGACAGTTTCTAGTCTGATCGACAATTCTAAAACCGTGATTCATCCAGAAGTGTATCGACTTAAAACGCCTATGAGTCCACATAAAGCGGCAGAGATTGATGGGATCACTATTGATTTAAATCAAATTAAACGTCCTGAGACTTCAAATACTCTAGTCATAGAAGGTGCTGGTGGTTTGCTAGTTCCTATCAATGATCAGGAAACTATTGTTGATTTAATTACTACAGAGGATAAAGTAATTATAGTAAGTGCTGGTTATTTAGGAAGTATTAATCATACACTTCTAAGTGCTGAGCTTTTAAAAGCTAAAGGTTTAAATTGTGTAGGAATTATTTACAATCATGTAGAACTGGACGGTACTATTGAAGTGATTGAAAAAATGACTGGTTTAAAAACCATAGGACATATTTCTAAAGAACAAAACATTGATAAAGCTGTGATTTCAAAATATGCTTTGCAACTGGAAAAATCCTTAAAAGCTTTATGACTAGAAAAGAGCTACTAGAAAATGATGCCAGTTTTATTTGGCATCCATTAACGCAACATAAAACGGCGGCAGCACCTCTAGCTATAGCGCATGCAAATGGAAATTATTTGTATGATTTTGACGGTAAGAAGTATTTTGATGGTATTTCTAGTTGGTATACTTGTAGCTATGGACATACAAATCCTGTGCTAACAGATGCAATTAAAAATCAAGTAGATCAATTACATCATGTAGTGTTTGCTGGAATGACTCATGGGCCAGCAGCTACATTAAGTAAGAAACTGATCGGTATTTTACCTCATAATCAACAAAAGTTGTTCTTCTCAGAAAATGGCTCTACTAGTGTAGAGATCGGTATGAAGATGGCTTTTCAATATCATTTCAATAAAGGAGAAAAAAGAAATATAGTAGTTGCACTAGAAAATGGTTTTCATGGCGACACTTTTGGCGCAATGAGTGCCAGTGGTTTATCTGTTTATAATGGTCCTTTTGAAGACTTTTTTATTGATGTTGTGCGTATTCCAGCACCGACTCGAGAAAATTTACATGAAGTTTTAGCGTTAGTTGATTCCTTAAGTCAACAACATAAAATTTCCAGCTTCATCTATGAACCACTAGTTCAAGGAGCTGCGGCAATGCAACTTAATGATGCCGAATCTCTTTGTCAAGTAATTAATAAATTCCAGCAACACGGCGTTGTGGCTATCGCAGATGAAGTGATGACTGGTTTTGGAAAAACAGGAACTTATTTTGCCAGTGATCAAATAGGCGCAAAACCAGATATTATTTGTCTTTCAAAAGCATTAACTGGTGGAATTATGCCTATGGCGATTACTTCTTGTACACAAAAAATATACGATGCTTTTTATGATGATCAGCTTGCCAAAGGTCTTTTTCATGGTCATACCTATTCTGGTAATCCCTTAGGTTGTGCAGTGGCAAGCGCGGCGATAGACTTGTTAGTTTCTGAAGAGATTCAAGGAAATATCAAACGAATTACTAGAACACATGTTGATTTTGCCGCACAAATTAATGACCATAAAAAAGCGGCAGCCATTAGAACGCGTGGTGTTATTCTAGCCATTGATCTAGCTATAGAGATGGAGCGTTATGGTAGTAAACGCAATGAAATGTTTCAGTGGTTTTGGCAGCGTGGTTTGTTTTTAAGGCCGTTAGGTAAAACAGTGTACATCGTTCCTCCATTTACAAGTACTTCAGAAGAAATGTCTTTTGTTTATGGATTGTTAGAAGAGTTTTTATATCAAGTAACGTGATGAAATCTTAATAATAACTTTCTCAAATTCAAATGTGTAGCTTTGTTATTGTTACTTGACTACATAGCATGCATTTTTAAATTCCATTAATTTAGTTTGATAAAGCTTTTACACGATAAAATTCATACTGTTACTAGACCTATAAGCCACATCTTTTTATCATTTTTGCATCAGTAACAAAGCACGTGAAAAACCCTATTTACATTAACGATGCTGCAATAATCGCCGCAGTAGATTCTTTTGAGAAGCAACAAGCACAAACTCTTTTTGAGAAAAGAGATAATGTTTGGGTTAGCCCTATATCAAAGGAAAATGAATTGCGTTTAGAATCTTTTCTAGAGCAAAATCAAAATTACAAAAGCTTAGATCGCAGTGTACAATTGGCAATTCTTGCGAGTAATTCTTTAAAAAATGTTCCATCAAAAACGGCAATTAATATAGGTTCTAGTCGTGGAGCAACTGGATTATGGGAAGCGTATTATTCTCGCTTTCGCGAAAGCGGAACCGTTCCAACTACAACATCACCTCTAACAACTCTAGGGAATATTTCCAGTTGGGTTGCTCAACACTTAGGGACAACAGAGACAGCATTTTCTCACAGTATTACCTGTGCAACAGCTTCTCATTCTATTCTGAACGCAATTGCGTGGATAGAAAGTGGTATGGCATCTAGTTTTATAGCAGGTGGAAGTGAAGCACCATTGACGGACTTTACAATTAGTCAAATGCAAGCTTTACGGATTTATTCAAGAGATACCGATCAGTACCCATGTAAATCACTCGATTTTCAAAAGAAAAGCAACACCATGATTTTAGGAGAAGCTGCAGCAGTTTTCTTGTTATCCAATCATCAAGAAAACCATATCGCAAAAATTACAGGTTATGGTAGTGCCATAGAAAAATTAAGCAGTGCAACCTCTGTTTCTAAAGATGGAAAGTGCTTACAACAATCTATGAAGCAGGCTATTGAGAATATGGATCCAGAATCAATAGATGCGATTATAACGCATGCGCCAGGCACCATCAAAGGAGATCTTGCAGAAATGAAGGCGATAAAGGCCGTTTTTGGAAAAAAGCATCCACATATATGTAATAATAAATGGCAATTGGGTCATGCTTTAGGAGCAAGTAGTGCGCTCAATTTGTCAATGGCAATTGAGATGATAAAGAGTAAGTCGATTTTCAAAATTCCTTATTTAGAAGAAGCAGTTGTGAATCCGCGTGAGGATGTAAGAGTTCCAAAACGTATTTTGATTAATGCAACAGGTTTTGGTGGTAATGCGGTGAGTTTACTAATCGAGAAATAATTTCAGCATCTTTCCACAATATACCTTGTATTTAATACTACAAGAATCCCTATTTTTACTTTTTACAATTGATAAATGATTATGAGACATAACTGGACTAAAGAAGAAGTATTAGAAGTTTATAACCGACCGATTATGAATTTGTTATACGATGCGGCAACTATTCATAGAGAATTTCATAACCCTAATCAGGTTCAAGTTTCTACTTTACTTTCTATTAAAACAGGTGGTTGTCCAGAAGATTGTGGATACTGTCCACAAGCGGCGCGTTATCATACAGATGTAGAAGGAAATGACCTCATGTCAGTGCAACAAGTTAAGGCGCAGGCTTTAAGAGCAAAATCTAGTGGTAGTTCTCGTGTTTGTATGGGAGCAGCATGGAGAAATGTAAAAGACGGACCAGAATTTGATCAAGTTCTTGAAATGGTACGTACGATCAATAAATTAGATATGGAAGTGTGTTGTACTCTAGGTATGATCACAGAAAATCAAGCACAGCGACTAGCAGAGGCTGGACTATATGCTTACAATCATAATTTAGACAGCTCTGAAGAGTATTATAAAGAAGTAATTTCTACTCGTGGTTATCAAGATCGCTTAGATACTATTGACAACGTCCGTAAAACTAATGTTACTGTATGTAGCGGTGGTATTATTGGAATGGGAGAGAATATTGAAGACCGTGCAGGTATGTTGGTGGCTTTGGCTAGTTTAAGCCCTCAACCAGAAAGCACACCTATTAATGCTCTTGTTGCTGTGGAAGGAACTCCTTTAGAAGAACAACAACCAGTTTCTATTTGGGAAATGATACGTATGGTAGCGACCACTCGTATAGTAATGCCACAAACTCAAGTAAGATTGAGTGCAGGAAGAACAGATATGTCCAGAGAAGGACAAGCGATGTGTTTCTTTGCAGGTGCAAATTCTATTTTTGCAGGTGATAAGTTGCTTACAACACCTAATCCAGATGTAAACGAGGACATGAAAATGTTTGAGTTATTAGGTTTAGAACCTATGAAGCCATTTGTAAAAAAGGCACAACCAGAAACAGTAGAGGCGCAGTATTCAGAATATAAAGCGCTAGGTGAAAAGCCTAAATGGTCGCGTCCAGGTCATAAAATTGAGCGTAATGAAGAGGCAAAAAAAGCTGGAAAAGCTGTTAAAGCATAGTTACTAGATTATAAAATTCATGAAATTATTTTTAATATTCCTCTTATTTATAATAGGAGGAACTGTTAATGCACAAAATTCAAGTATTGAGATTACTTCTAGTCTTTTTGTAAAAGATAGCATGATTAATACATCTGTTCTGTTTGCAGAAAGTGATGGTCATCAAGGTCATATTGTATTAAGACAAACAGAGAAAATCCTTACCTCAAGCAATTATCCTAAGGAATATTATGTACAACATTATAATAAAGAACTTCAGTTAATTAATGAAATTACCCTTGTTAATGAAGGCAAAAAACAATTTAAAGGCTTAATTGTTAAAGACGGCAAAATAAGCTTAATTCAATTTGAATACGATAAAACAAGTAGCTCAATTATTATAAATATTTTAAAATCAAAGATTGAAAGTCTAAGCTTTATTAAACAAGAGCTTACTGTTTTAGATCAGGAAGATTTTACGTATTACTTTGATGATACAAGTTATTTAAAAGACAACCTTCGGTTTTATCATCCTATAGGAAAATTAAAGTTCTCAAATAATAGAGAGTTTTTCACCATACAATTTGAGCTAGTTGAGAAAAAACAGCAAGACTATCATTTAATTGTCTACAACAATAGTTTAGAAAAGCAATTTGAAACGCATTATCGCAATACAGATAAATATTCAGTTGTTCAGCAAATTGAGGTTCAAGATATTGATGGATCGATTTTATTATTACAAAAGAATTTTAAAAATGAATCATTAAAATTTGAAATAAATGAGCAACCCAATTTTAATTACTCTTTAAAAAGATTAAAAGATGAACAAGAGCAACAAATCGTTATAGATGAAGACAATGTTTTTATAAATGCATTGTTCATTGCCTCTCGTAAGGGTAAAATATCATTAATAGGTTTTTATGGAAATATAAATTCTGACCTTATCAGTGGTGCCTGTCGCTACAACATAAACGAAGGAGGTTTTCAAATTCAGAATGGTTATTTCGAAAAGTTTCCAGATCAGCTAGCTATAGATAAATATGAAAAAGGTATTGAAGAAAAAGTAAAAAAGTTTGGGAAATTAAATATTCGGAATTTATTTTTAGATGATTTTGGAAATATAACACTATCTGCTGAAGAGCACTTTGTAGGAAGTAAACCATTAAGTTTTATCAATCCTGAATATCAACCTTCTTATAGGGCTAAAACTTTCTCTGAAAGAGATAAACATTTTTTTAAAGATATTTTAAGTTTAAGAATGAGTTTTGATGGACAAATTATATGGTCCCGCGTAATCAAAAAAAACCAAATTGGGCTAAAAAAATCGTCTTTCACTACTGTATTTAATGATGAAAAGGTTCATTATTTTTTTAATGGGAATGAAAATAAAATAAAAAATGATCGCATAGAATTTACTGTGTTAAGTCCCAATCGTTCAAGTTTATACATGGTTACTATTTCAAATAAAGGAAAGGTTTATACTAAGTTATTAGGCGAAGAAAAGTCTAGAATTTGGTATGATGTAAGCAACGCAATAATTTCTCATGATGGGAGATCAGTAATTTTTCAAGGTGTCGATAGAAGAGAAAAGCAAATAGTACAAATATCCATGTGATGTATATTTTATAGAAACTACTGTTAACACTTGCCAAAGTCTGTTTTTATTTACTTAGTTTACTTAAGTTTGTAAGCTGTTTATGCCACTTAATCTTCAAGAAATACCTCGTTTAAAAACTATAAGTAAAGATGATTTTGTCAAAAATTATCTAAAGCCACAACGTCCTGTTGTTATAGAAAAACTTACTGAGGACTGGCCAGCTTTTGAAAAGTGGAATTTAGAATATATAAAAAAGGTCGCTGGAGATAAAACGGTGCCTCTTTATGATGATCGCCCGGTTAAGCATGATGAAGGATTTAATGAGGCTCATGCCGAAATGAAAATGGCAGATTATGTTGATTTGCTCATAGAAAAACCCACTAACTTCAGAATCTTTTTATACAATATCATGCAGGAAGTACCGAGTCTACAAACAGACTTTAAGTTTCCTAAATTAGGGATGAAATTGATTAAGGGTTTACCTATGATGTTCTTTGGAGGGACAGATGCTAAAGTGTTTATGCATTATGATATTGATTTTACAAATATTCTACACTTCCATTTTCACGGTAAAAAGCGCTGTGTGATTTTTCCACCAGATCAGTCACCATATTTGTATCGAGTGCCGCATTCTTTGATTGCTAGAGAAGATATTGATTTCTCTAATCCAGATCTAGAGAAGTGGCCAGCATTGAAACAAGCCCAAGGTTTTGTTTGTGAACTCAATCATGGTGAAATGCTTTATATGCCAGAAGGTTACTGGCATTATATGCATTATTTAACTCCTGGATTTTCCATTAGTTTGCGATCTTATCCACGTAAGATAAAGAATTTAGGTAAAGCACTGTATAATTTACTTTTTATGCGTTATTACGATAATTTCATGCGCAAACGTAAAGGTCAGGACTGGATCAATTACAAAAATGAGCAAGCTGTTTTAAAAACGCATAAGGATCTTAATATCAAGGAATAAGTTCTACTGTTTTTGCATAAACTAGATGGCTTTCCCATCCGCGGTAGAGCAGGTAATCAGCTAGCTTTTTTCTTTTTTTATATTTATCTGTTTCAGAGGTAAGTTGTTGTAATCGCTTTCGCGAAAGCGTATCAAAAGCAATCATATAATTACTTTCTGATATTTCTTTTAAACCTAGCTTTATGGTACGCTCATTCAGTCCTTTTATTTTGAGCTCTCGAACTATGCGCTGTCTACCCCATTTTTTAATTCTGAATTTTCCTCTTGCAAATGATTCTGCATAACGTGTTTCATTCAAAAATTTATGATGAATCAAATGTGGGATGATTTCATCAATAGCTAGCTGAATCATTCCCATGCTTTTCAATTTCTCTTCTACGTCTTTGTGGCAGCGTTCTTGATAGGCACAATAGCGCTCAATAGCTCTTGTAGCTTCCTCTACGGTATATGTATCTTGCGACATTTGATAAAGTCTAGCTGTTTGAAAATTTGAATGTTACTTAAGTATGGTTGGAAAAAATTAGTAGAGCCATGTTTTACCAGTCACGCCACTCTTCTGTGATATCTTCATTTCTTCCATTGTTACCTTTCAAATATCCAGCAAGTATGATAATGTCTGCAAGTTGTTCTCGTTGATCGGTCTCAATAAGTTCATGATCACACTTTTCATTAAGCTCGTTAAGGGAAAGGACTATATCTTTAACTTTTTTACTATCGTCTTCATTAAAGTCTGATTTGGACATTTTATCAAGAAAGTTATGCATTAAAGTCATGCATTTAGTGACATCAGTTCCTGTATATGCTGTCTCGCCAGGTTCCATGTATTCCATCATGCCTTTTTCTAAATTTTTTAATGACCTTTTTATTTCAGCGTTTTCTTTTAAATTCATTCAGGACTTTTTAATTTGTTCTTTTGGTTGAGATATGTTTTAATAACACAAACCTAGCTAAAAGTTTAAACTTCAAATACTTTTTTGAAATAAATAGGTATTATGACGAACTATTTGAAGAAAAAATCCACTTATTTCTATGTATAGAGAAGACGTCAAAAATGTCGTTATTGGATAAGTCAGTTATTTTTTAATTTCACCTAAAATATTATCACCTATAACGTTGTCCGATAACCATTCCATTTGATGGACAGTATCTAATTATCTAATAGTTTATTATTTATGAAGTTTTGTGTTCTAAGAAATCAGCTTCACCACATCCTTAGCAAAATAACTAGCAATTAAATCGGCTCCTGCTCTTTTTATAGAGGTTACTTGCTCCATCATGACGGCATCGTGGTTCAACCAGCCTTTTTCTGCAGCCGCTTTAAGCATCGCATATTCTCCACTTACTTGATAAACACTTACTGGGACATCTACTTCATTTTTAATATCTCTTACTATATCGAGGTAACATAATCCAGGTTTAACCATAACAATATCAGCTCCTTCTTCAATATCCATTAAAGTTTCTTTGATCGCTTCACTGCGATTTGCAGGATCCATTTGATAGGTTTTTTTATCTCCAAAACCTGGTGCACTGTCCAGCGCATCTCTAAAAGGTCCATAAAAAGCACTTGCATATTTTGCAGAGTAACTCATGATTCCAGTATCTACAAAACCTTCTTCTTCTAGGGCTTCTCTTATATAAAGAATACGACCGTCCATCATGTCGCTAGGCGCGACCATATTTGCACCTGCTTGTGCGTGTGAAATACTCATTTGAGCAAGCACTTCACAAGTAGCGTCGTTAATGATCTTTTGATTTTCTACAATTCCATCATGTCCATAACTAGAATACGGATCTAACGCCACATCAGTCATTACATACATATCTGGCGCAACATCTTTTACTGTTTTAATAGCACGTTGCATCAGTCCATCTTGATTCAGGGCTTCAGTTCCTTTGTTGTCTTTTAAATCATCAGGTACTTTTACAAAAAGTAATACACTTTTCAATCCCATATCCCAAAGCAGTTGCACTTCTTGCCTTAATAAGTCTAGACTATAACGGTAATAATCTGGCATGGATGCAATTTCTTCTTTGACACCAGTTCCTTCTACAACAAATAAAGGAACAATAAAATCACTTGGTGATATCAATGTTTGTTGTACTAACGATCTTATGGATTCACTAGTTCTTAATCTTCTATTTCTTCTTAATGGAAACATATTATAGTTCTAATTTAGTGATGAGGTTAGAGTAAGCTGCCTCATATTTGGGAATTTTCAAAGTTACTTTCTTTGCAGTATTTAAAATAATTATGGAAGGAATTTCCGAATTACTAGCATCGTGAAGTTTGAATTGACTTTGAATAAAGTCGTTAATTAATAAAGCCTCATCAAAAGTGATGGTATTTCTTTTAGTTTCTTTTGCAGTTTTATAAACAATGATATCTTCTATAAAGCTCATAGATTCAGTTCTAGAGTCGTCAAGAACAAACTCAATGGTAAAATCTTTACTGTCAAAAATATCGTTCATATTATTGACAGTTGGATCGACTTCTTGAGCGCAGGAGACAAGTATGATAAGGCTGAGTAGAAGGATTATTTTTTTCATAGCAAATCCCAGAAAATTTGGCTGGGTAAATTTTGTGTTTATAATTATAAAGCCTGTCCCAAATTTATAAGGGATCTGCTGGAATCATTCTCGTTCTCTTTTTTAATAAATATCGCAAACCCTTTTGATTGCTCTCTCGGCTAAGCCGAGATAGTCGCCAATCTGTTTTCCCTTTGAAAAATGGAAATGCTCTTAGTTTAATTTTAAAAATTCAACTTCAAAAAGAACATTACATTTATTAAAATACTCTGTCTGTCGTCAACTAGTCTGTCGTCAAAAACTTCGCCGTAAAAATCACCCTTTCTTCAACACCACACTACTCGCTTGTGCAGTGCACATTACGGTAAGATCTGCGATATTTACATGTGGTGGTCTTGTGACGGCAAAAAGGATCACATCTGCCACATCTTGAGGTTGCAATGCCATATATCCTTCGTACACTTTATTTGCTCTTTCTGTATCGCCTTTAAAACGCACCTCGCTAAAGTTGGTTTGTACCAATCCTGGATTTACAGCACCAACTCTTACATTATATGGGTTTAAATCTAGTCGCATTCCTGTAGTAATGGCGTCTACAGCATGTTTAGAACCGCAATATACATTTCCATTAGGGTACACTTCTTTTCCAGCCGTAGATCCTATATTGATAATTTGACCATTTTTACGTTCACGCATTTGTGGTATAATCGCATGGCTCACATAAAGCAACCCTTTCACATTAATATCCATCATGGCGTCCCAATCTTCTAGACTTCCTTTGTCAATAGGATCCAGTCCGTGCGCGTTTCCTGCATTATTAATTAAAATATTAATTTCATTAAAAGGAAATTCTTTCAGACTATGAATTTGTTCTTCTACCAGTTTTTGATCACGTACATCAAAGCATAGTGTTTCTACAGGAACCAGTTCAGAAAGTTCTTGTTTTAATTCGGCTAGTTTTTCTTTATTACGACCACAAAGTACGAGCGCAAAATTATTTTGAGCAAGAGTTTGAGCTGTGGCAAGTCCTATACCGCTTGTCGCTCCTGTAATTAATGCTGTTTTCATTTCAAGTCTTTGTACAAAAGTAGGTAAAAGCCATCTTGCAAGATGTTAGCAGTTATAGAAGATATTGTTGCAGTGATAATTATTTGTAATTGTTGCGCTTTCGCGAAAGCGGAACTAGGATATTACTCTTAAAAAAGTAATGGATCTTTATTTATTATTCCAAAAGTTAATTTTGATACGTTAACAATCGATAACATAAAAATATACTTCTGTGAAGGTTATAAGCCTATGCTGTACTAAATTTGGTAGTTACTGAAGCGAGGTCAATTTTAACGTCTTATAAACAGTTTAAACATTGTTAATTGGACATTTTTGTAAATAAATTAAGATTTAACGAAATATACTTATGGATCAACAAAGTACCCAGGTAGATATTGCGAGTATCAATGAAAAAGTGCTACAAGAAAGTCAATTTGTAGAACTGCTCGTTAATGAAATGAATAAGGTTATTGTAGGTCAACAATATATGGTAGAACGCTTGCTTATAGGTCTTCTAGGTCGTGGGCATATTCTACTAGAAGGAGTTCCTGGTCTCGCAAAGACACTAGCGATTACTACGCTTTCTAAAGCGGTAAGCGGTTCTTTTTCTAGAATTCAGTTTACACCAGATTTACTTCCTGCAGATGTTGTGGGAACGCTTATCTATAATATGAAAGATGGTGAATTCAACATTAAGAAAGGACCTATTTTTGCCAACTTTGTACTTGCAGATGAGATCAACCGTGCACCAGCCAAGGTGCAAAGTGCACTGTTAGAAGCGATGCAAGAAAAGCAAGTAACCATAGGCGATAGTACTTTTAAATTGCAAAAGCCTTTCTTAGTAATGGCAACACAAAATCCAGTAGATCAAGAAGGAACTTATCCATTACCAGAAGCACAAATGGACCGTTTTATGTTAAAAACGGTGATCGATTATCCTACGATTGCAGACGAGCAATTTATCATGCGTGCTAATCTTAAAAAAGATTTTCCAGAACCTAATGCAATCATTTCTGTAGAACAAATTTTACGTGCACAAGACGCTGTAGAAATTGTTTATATGGATGAGAAGATTGAAAAGTATATACTAGATATCATTTTTGCAACACGTTATCCAGAGAAATACAATCTGGCCGAATTGAAACCATTGATTTCTTTTGGAGCATCGCCTCGTGGATCGATAAATCTTGCCAAAGCAGCAAAATGTTATGCGTTTATCAAACGTCGTGGTTATGTAGTGCCGGAAGATGTGCGTGCAGTAGTACTAGATGTATTACGTCACAGAATAGGAATTACCTATGAAGCAGAAGCAGAAAATTATACAACCGTAGATATCGTAAATAAAATCGTGAATACGATTGAAGTGCCGTAATTAAGTTATGAGTTATGAGTTATGAGTTCAGAGTTTTGGGTTCAAAATCTGATTTAATAATGATCATTGATATTTCAAATTTAGATAGATGCTTAAAAATTTATTTCTTATCGTACTGATAATGAATTGCTTTTTGTCCTATGGACAGAAAAGCAACTTCAGTCTAGAAGCAAATTTTCCATACACATTTGGTGATAATTTTGTAGACGAAGGTTATAATGGCGCGATTGATTTAGGATTGAAATATAGATTTGCTTCATATGATGCATTAGATCTAGGTGCGTCATTAAACGTAGGTGCTTTTTATAGAGACGATAGTAGATTTGACGGTGGTCCAGATGTAAACGGTAGTGCATTTTTATTTCAGCCAAGAGTTTATGCATCTTTTAAGATAGAAGGTTATGAACGATGGCATCCTATGGTAGGATTAGGGTATTCCTTATTTGCTTTTAATATAAATGATGAGAATTTTGCTGGAGCAAATTTTCAAGAAAATACATCTGACGATGGGATCAATCTTAATCTAGCCGTCGCTTATGATATTGCCCAAAGATGGTTTCTACAATTGCAATATGATTATGTAAGATTAAGCGCTAGAGATGTTAGAAAAACGCCGTATAATCAAAATGTAAATATTTTAAAATTAGGAATAGGTTATAGATTTTAGCTAGATAAAAATAGAATAATTATCAAATTGACTCATTAACAAATCAACACATTAAAATTGAACACACAAGAACTCCTTAAAAAAGTACGTAAGATCGAGATCAAAACTCGTCGTTTAAGCGATGCTGTTTTTGGTGGTGAGTATCACAGTGCTTTTAAAGGTCGTGGAATGACTTTTAGTGAGGTGCGTCAGTACCAGTTCGGTGATGATGTGCGTAATATAGACTGGAATGTAACGGCTAGGTATTCTGAACCTTATATCAAGGTTTTTGAAGAGGAACGAGAGTTGACTTTAATGCTTGTGGCAGATATAAGTGGTTCAACACTTTTTGGAACACAAGAACAAATTAAGAAAGAAATCATTACAGAATTGTGTGCAACACTTGCTTTTAGTGCCATGCAAAACAATGATAAAGTAGGATTGTTATTGTTTTCTGACCAGATAGAATTATATATTCCGCCTAAGAAAGGGAAATTTCATATTCTTAGAATTATAAGGGAATTACTAGAGTTTAAAGCGGTAGGAAAAGGGACAGATGTTGCTGGTGCTTTAAAGTTTCTAGCTGGTGTTCTCAAGAAAAAAGCCATCGTTTTTGTGATGTCAGATTTTATGAGCACTGATTATAAAAAGACTCTACAGATTGCAGGTCGCAAACATGACGTTACTGGCATAAGAGTTTACGACCAGCGCGAGACTGAAATGCCTAAAATAGGACTCGTTCAATTTATAGATCAAGAAACGGGAAAAACACAATTGATCAATACCAGTTCAAAATCTGTACGTACTAAATATGCTGCCTACCATAAAGAGTGTGCGGCTTATTTTAAAGAGTCGTTTACCAGGTCAGATGCTGGTGCGATAGATCTAGAAACAAGAGAAAATTACACTAAAAAACTATTAGGATACTTCAAAGCAAGATGATCAAAAAACTCATTTACATATCGTTTTTATTGTGCGTAGTTTTTGCCGCAGCCCAAGAGCAATCTAAGGATGAGGTGAATACCAAGGTAGATCGCGATTTGATCAAAATAGGAGAAGAGGTAAAGCTAGGAATAGGTGTCGAGGCAGAATTAGGTGATCTCGTTATTTTTCCAGAACAAACCACTATGGGCGCGATGGAAGTAATCAACAGCTATCCAGTAGATAGTTTGCGCATCGCAGATAAAATCAGACTTTTTAAACAATACGGTATTACGCAATTTGATTCTGGCGATTATTGGGTGCCACGTTTAGAAGTTATTAAAAATAGCCGCAGATTGTTTTCAGACTCTGTTTTAGTTAGTGTTAGAGAAGTGGTTGTGGATACTACTAAACAAGGCATGTTTCCTATCAAAGATTCTGTAGAAATAGAAGATCGATCTACAGGTTCTTACAGCTGGATGTGGTGGTTATTACTTTTAATTCCTGTGGTGATTGCTGTTGTTTTGCTTTCGCGAAAGCGGGAAGAAAAAACTTATGAAGAAACATTACAGCCTTATGAGTGGACACAATACCGATTAAAATTGTTAGATGAAAGTGGCCATCTGGAAAACCGTGATTGGAAGCAATATTACACAGAGTTGACCTATATCATAAGAAGTTACATTGATTCTAAAGTATATGGTCAGACATTAGAAAGTACGACAGGACGATTGATCAAAGAATTGAAAATTGCCATGACTGAAAAAGGCATGCATATTACTGATAAAACACAATCGAGATTAGAAGAAATCCTTCAAAAAGCCGATTTAATAAAATTTGCGACCGCTGGTGGAGATGCCATCAGCGCCAAAGAAGATAGGAATCGAACTAGAGAAATCATTGATAATATCCATCAAGTATTGCCACCACCTACAGAGGAAGAGTTAATGCAAGATGCAAAATACCGTAGACAGCAAGAACTTAAAAAACGCACTCAAAAAATAGCTTTAGGAATAGGTGCTACAGTTATTGCTTTAATAATTGCCGGCGGCGTATGGAGTTATGTTTCTGGATTTGATAATGTGAAAGATCAGGTTTTTGGTAACGAATTGAGAGAGCAAACAGAGCAAACCTGGTTAACTAGTGACTATGGTATGCCACCAGTGCAACTTAATTCACCAGATATTTTAGTACGTCAAGACAGTACGGTGTTAAGCGATGATTTTTCAGTCCTAGCAGTAACGGTAGATCAGTTCTCTACTGGAGAAATTTCTGATGATTTTTACATAGGTGTCACGTCCTTTACTTTGAAGGAAACACCTTCTCAAGAAGAAAATCAATTGTCTGCAAAAATGGTTCATGATAATATGATCAAGGTACTAGACGGAATAGGTGCGACAGACATTTTAATGTTAGACGATGAGATAGAAATAGATGGTTTAAAAGGCGTTTCTTTGGAAGGAACTTTTACATTAGATGGTGGTGATTATGAGTATGAAATTATAAAAGTCTTGAATCGTGTAGGAATCAATCAGGTGATGATTACCAATAAGAAAGATGATGAAGATAACGCTGACCGTGAGTTTGGTAGAATATTAAGAGAGCGCGTGAGAAGTTCTATTGTATTTCCATCTTTTGATGATGGTAAAAAGAAAAAAGGACAATGATGGATTGGTTTTCAAATATCAAGTTTGCCTCGCCAGAAATGTTTTGGTTATTACTGGCTTTGCCATTAGCAATCGCTTTTTATGTCTGGACATATAATAGACAAAATGCTCAAGTAAGTGTTTCATCCACCAAAGGTTTTCAAACCAACGGTTCTTTATTAGGTAAGCTCAGGCCATTTTTATTTGTATTGCGATTACTGGCCTTATCACTTATCATTGTTGCTTTAGCAAGACCTCAAACTACTGATGTCACTACAAAAACTAAAACAACTAACGGTATTGATATCGTTCTAGCGGTAGACGTAAGTGCCAGTATGCTAGCTAGAGACCTCAAGCCAGATCGATTAGAGGCCACAAAAGAAGTTGCCGCAGACTTTATTAATGGAAGACCTAATGACCGTATAGGAGTAGTGGTTTATGCAGGAGAAAGTTATACTAAAACACCTATCACGACAGATAAAACTATTTCTTTAAAAGCAATAAAGGATATCAAGTTTGATGGCGTTTTAGAAAATGGGACAGCGATAGGAATGGGACTTGCAACGGCTGTAAATAGATTAAAGGAAAGTGAAGCACTAAGTAAAGTGATTATTTTAATGACCGATGGTGTGAATAACAGCGGTTTTTTAGATCCTAAAATAGCTAGTGAACTTGCAACAGAATTTGAAATCAAAGTTTATACTATAGGAATAGGAACTAATGGAAATGCACCATCGCCTTACAGAGCTTTACCTAATGGAACTTTTGAAATGAGAATGGCACCAGTAGAAATTGATGAAGAGTTGATGAAACAAATTGCAGCAGATACTGGTGGGAGATACTTTAGAGCGACTAACAATCAAAAGCTAAAAGAAATCTATGCCGAAATTGATAAACTAGAAAAAACAGAAATAGAACAATTTGAATTCTATAACATAGAAGAAAAATATCGAGATCTAGTTTTGCTTGCTTTGATATTCATAGGTATAGAAATGTTATTGAGATATACGGTTTTCAAAACGGCGGCTTAATAACTTTTGGGTTAAGACTTATTACTTTAGAGTTTACTCTATAAGGGTGTTATTAATTCAAATGGATACAGTAATTTTTAAACTTAAACTTAAACTTAAACTTAAATTTAATACGTGTACCTACTAGAAGAAAAAATATATTTCTGGCTTTTATGCCTTATTCCAGTATTGGTAGTTCTCTTTATAGGACTTTCTTACTGGAGGTATCGCGCGCAAAAAAAGTATGCCACAAAACAAATGTTAGATCATTTGATACCAGATCAATCTTGGTTCAAACCTATTTTGAAACTCGTAACTGTATGTGTGGGAATTGTGTTTTTGGTATTGGCTTTGGTAAATTTAAAGGCAGGTGAAAAGTTAGAAACGGTAAATCGAGAAGGAGTAGATATTGTATTTGCTGTAGATGTTTCAAAATCTATGCTTGCTGAGGATATTGCGCCCAGTCGTCTAGAAAAGTCACAAAGATTAGTGACAGAAATTATTAATAATCTAGCAAGTGATCGCATAGGATTGATCGCTTATGCTGGTAGCGCCGTACCACAATTACCTATTACTACAGATTATGGTAGTGCGAGAATGTTTTTACAATCCTTAAATACAGAGCTGATTTCTAGTCAAGGAACTGCGATTAATGAAGCCATTCAACTGGCAGAAAGTTATTATAGTGAGGACACAGAAGCTGCAAAAATTCTTGTGATTATTAGTGATGGAGAAGATCATGAAGGAGAAAGTGCTGCCGTTGCAGAAGCCGCTGCAGAAAAAGGAATACGCATCATTACCATAGGTGTGGGAACAGAAGTTGGGGCAACAATTCCACTAAAAGTAAATGGTAGAGTTAGGGAATTCAAAAAAGATCGAGATGGAAAAACGGTCATGACAAAATTAAATCCAGAAACACTTAAAGAAATCGCCGAAGCTGGAAACGGTGCCTATATTGATGGTACGGTTACTGCAAAGGTTATAGAAGAATTAAAAGAACAACTAGCAGGAGTTGATAAAGTGGCATTTGATTCACAACAATATGCAGATTTTGAATCGCAATTTCAGTGGTTTCTTGGTTTCGGATTGTTCTTTTTATTTTTAGATATATTTTATTTAGAAAAGAAAACTGGTTGGTTAAAGAAGTTAAATCTATTTAATGAATAGCATGATGATGAAAAAGATAATAGTAGTTCTAATGGTTTTGGGAAGTTCCGCTTTCGCGAAAGCGCAAGAGATACAACCTATAATAAATACCGAGTATGAAAATTCGGTTGCAAAAGCACAAGAATATGCAAATGATGGAAATTTTAATCTAGCAGAAGCAGCTTACAAAAAAGCAAAAGCAGTGAACCCTAATGCAACAGACGCTGCATACAATTTAGGGAATTTATATTACGAAAACACTAAAAAATACAATGCTTCTACTAACTATTTAGATGCAGCAGAAGTAGCAACTACAAAAGAAGAAAAGCATCGTATTTTTCACAATCAGGGAAACCTTTTATTAGAAAATAAAGAATACAAAAAAGCAGTAGAAGCATATAAAAATGCGTTGAGAAATGATCCTACAGATGAAGAAACGCGTTATAATCTAGCACTTGCAAAAAAAGAAGAAGAAAAGCAAGGTGGCGGCGGTGGCGGTGGTGATGACGAGAATGATAAAAAAGACGACAGCCAGAGCGAGGATCAGGACAATAAAGAAGGCGACAAAGACCAGAAGTCTGATGGAGAAAACGACGGTAAAGAAAACGAGAAAGAAGGCGATGATAAGAAAGGTGATGGAGAAGGTGATAAAGATGAAGATGGAAAACCTAAAGACGGAAAAGATGGTGACGGCGAGCCTAAAAAACAAGATGATCAAAAAGCACCACAACGTGTTGAAGGAAAAATGACACCACAGCAAATAAGTCAAATCCTTGAAGCGATGAATAACGAGGAGCAAAAAATCAGAGATAAAGTAAACGCAAAAAAGGCACAAGGCCCAGCAAAAAAATCTGAAAAAGATTGGTAATGAAACAGCTACTTTACATATTCTTTTTTTTATCCAGTACTTTAAGTATTGCACAAGTAGAATTTACAGCAAACGCAAGTCGTACCAGAATTGCTGTAAATGAACGCCTGCGCATTGAGTTTAAAATGAATGTGGACGGAGATAATTTTACACCACCCAACTTTGTAGGTTTCCAAGTAGTAGCTGGTCCTAGTCAGGCAGTTTCACAAAGCTGGATTAATGGTAAAAGTACAATGTCAAAATCCTATACTTATGTTTTGAAGCCTAATAAAACAGGTAAAGTGACCATACAGCAAGGTGTTATGACCTACCAGGGAAATGAGTATAAAACCATTCCGCAGGTGATTAACGTAACAGGTGCGGTAGAAACGCCTAAAGATCCAGATGATCAATCAATCAGTGTAGAAGATAGTATCCATTTAGTAGCCGAGGTTTCTAATGCCAATCCATATTTAAATGAAGCCATAAGAGTGGTTTATAAAATTTACGTTTCTAATCAAACAGGTGTAAGTGGATGGAATGAATTAGAAAGTCCTAAATACAGAGATTTTTGGTCGCAAAATATAGATAACCGCAACAGACAGGCTCAAAATGGTACTTATCAAGGAGAACCGTATCGTTATTTGGTTTTAAGAGAGGCAATTTTGTATCCGCAAAAGACTGGCAAATTAGAGATAGAGCCTTTAACACTGGATGTTCAAGTACAAATACCTACAAACAGGAGAGATTTTTTTGGTAGACCTTACATGACTACTACTAACAGAACAGTAAGTGCTGGAAAAAGAGAGATTAATGTTAAGAATTTACCAGCAGCTGGAAGACCAGCTAGTTTTATAGGTGCTGTAGGTGATTTTGATTTTAAGGTAGAAACAGATCGCGCTCAATTAGATGCAGGAGAAAGCTTAACCGCCAGCATAAGTGTTTCTGGTTCTGGAAACCTTAAGTTGATGGAGCTTCCTAAATTAAAAACTCCACAAAGCCTTGAGGTATATGATCCAGAACGCATAGACAAAGTAAGTACTAACATTTACGGTATGCGCGGTAGTATTACAGATAACTATATCGTTGTGCCACAATATGGCGGTAAGTATGTGATACCACCAGTAGAATTCTCTTATTTTGATCCTAAAAAAGAAAAGTATATTACTAAAAATAGTGGCGAGATGTTATTACTGGTAGAAGGTGATGCTCCTACTACTAGCGCTGGTGCGATTTCTGGATCAACTGCAAGTGGTAGTTCTAAAAATGTGATTCAAAGTAATGCGCAATTTGCCTTTATTAAGACTGATACCATATTAAAAGATCAAGCAAAGACTTACTTTTTTAATAGCACTACATACTGGTCTATTTTAGGAGGCTCATTGTTGCTGTTACCATTGATTTTAATAGTTAGAAATCAGCAAGAAAAGCGTGGTGCAGATGTGGTAGGAAATCGCATAAGAACTGCAAACAAATTGAGTAAAAAATACTTGAGTACGGCAAAGAAAAACCTGGGTAATCACGAGTTGTTTTATATTTCTTTAGAAAAGTCCTTACACAATTACTTGAAGTCAAAATTGAATATTCAAACGGCAGATATGTCTAAGGATAAAGTAAATGAACTACTAGCGCAAAAAGGTAGTTCATTAGAAACTAGAACCGAGTTTACAGAATTGCTTGCTAGTTGTGAATTTGCGAGATATACTCCATCTTCTGAAGCCACAATGAAAGAAGATTATGAAAAAGCAGGACGCGTGTTGAATGATATTGATAAACAGATAAAGAAGTAAGATGAAAAAGGTAATTATCATATTAGCTATACTTTTCGTTTGTTTTGGAAACGCACAAGAGTCTTTTGAAGATGCCGCTTTCGCGAAAGCGAATGAAGCCTACACGTCAGAAAACTATGATCTGGCTATTGCAGGATATGAGCAAATTCTTAAAACTGGAAAGCACAGCGCTGAGGTCTATTTTAATTTAGGAAATGCATATTATAAAATTAATGCTGTTGGTCCCGCGATTTATAATTATGAAAAAGCCTTGCAGTTGGATCCAGAAAATATAGACGTAGAGAATAACTTGAAGTTTGCTAATCAAATGAAAATTGATGCAATAGAAGACACGCAAGTAGAAGGATTGGTTTCATCAAACTTAGATGCTTTTGTAGCCTCGCTTAGTGTCGATGAATGGGCATATTTCAGTATAGTTTTGGTTCTATTTACCATTTTGATGGCCGTTTTTTATTTTTATGCGCAAACCGCTGGTAAAAAGAGATTGTTTTTTATACTTACTTTTTTAGGACTTATTATTTCTATATTATCAATCACGGCCGCGTTTTACGCAAAAAACAGTCTTAATAAAGAACAATTCGCCATCGTTTATACTGAAGAATTTACTACAAGAGAAGAGCCTAAAGAAAAGGCTGTCGCTAGTTTTATCCTTCATGAAGGCACCAAAGTAGAAGTCCTAGAAGAGTTCAATGAATGGGCATTAGTTTTGATAGCAAACGGTAGCAAAGCCTGGATGCCACTGGAAAAGATCAAAAAGTTATAATTTCCAATTTCATTAACTGACTTTCTTTAGTTCCATCGTTATTTTAGATGTTTCATGCCTGATGAAGCTTCATTGGGCTTTTGAAATTTAAACAACCAACTCATGTTCAAACATTTAAAAGGAGATTTATTCGGTGGCCTTACTGCTGGTGTTGTTGCATTGCCACTGGCATTAGCCTTTGGGGTACAATCAGGAATGGGTGCTATCGCTGGTCTTTATGGTGCTATATTTATTGGATTTTTTGCATCTCTTTTTGGCGGAACAAACACTCAGATTTCTGGGCCTACTGCTCCTATGACTGCGGTAAGTATGGTGGTTATTGCAGGAATAGTTCAGGTTTATGAAGGAAATCTAGCAGACGCTCTTCCAGCAATTTTAGCTGTATTTATTATGGCAGGATTGATGCAAATCTCTTTAGGGATCCTTAAGCTAGGTAAATACATCAAGTATATTCCTTATCCAGTGGTTTCAGGTTTTATGACTGGAATAGGTGTTATCATATTACTTACCCAAATTTTACCAGCTATAGGTTATTATCCAGCAGAAGACGAGCAGTTTGTTCAACAATTTGAACCACAGGCTAGAGAAGTTATATTGCAAAATTTACTTAATGAAAGCACTGGGGAAAACACTTTAAATTTTGAAGATTATCAAGCTGCGGCAACTCAAGGAGCTCAAATATCTAAAGAAGAGCTGGAGAAAGAATCTAGAACTATTGCCAAAAAGAAAAGTAGTGGTGTTCTAGGAGCCATTAAAACCTTTCCGTCAGCGATTCAAAAAGTGGATTTTACAGAATTAGGAATAGCACTTATAACTATATTTATCATCTTCGGTTTTAAAAGAATTACGTCTACTATTCCATCAACCTTAGTGGCGCTATTAGGTGTCTCTATTGCTGTTTATTTTATGGGCCTTGAAGTAAGAACCATAGGAGAAATTCCTACTCAATTACCTATGCCCAATTTTAAGATCATTACAGGTTTTAGCATTAGTGCAATTGCTCCATACATTTTTACTGCACTGACATTAGCATTTCTTGGTGCAATAGATTCACTTTTGACCAGTGTGGTGGCTGATAATATGACCAAGACTAAGCACGATCCTAACAAAGAACTGGTAGGTCAAGGAATAGGAAATAGTATTGCGGCTATTTTTGGCGGGATTCCTGGTGCAGGTGCTACCATACGTACTGTGGTGAATATAAATTCTGGAGGAAAAACAAAACTTTCAGGTATGATCGCTGCGGTTTTGTTATTGATTATTGTTGTTGCTTTAGGTGGTTTTGCAGAAAATATTCCTAGCGCAGTTCTCGCCGGTATTTTAATTACTGTAGGAATAGGTGTTATGGATTACAAAGGACTTAAAGTGCTAGGTTCCATTCCTAAAAGTGACATCATCGTTATGTTTACTGTGCTGTTGCTCACTGTTTTTTGGGATCTCGTTTATGCCGTAGGTATTGGGCTAGTATTAGCTAGTTTGATTTTTATGAAAAAGATGGGTGATGTAAATAATAACAAATCAGGAATTAAAAAGCTTACTGGCCTTAAAAATATTGATCATGCAGATTACTCTCGTATTCCAGTAAAATTGCGAGAAGAAATTTTTATAAAGGAATTAAATGGTCCTATATTTTTTGGGTATACTAGTGATTTTCAATCCATGTCACGAGAGATTCCAGAATATGCGACACATGCTATTATACGTATGAAAAAGGTGCCTTTTGTAGATCAATCAGGACTATTTGCTTTTGAAGATGTCTTACAAAACCTGGTTCAAAAAGGGATCACTCCATTGATTGTTGGTATTCAGGAACAGCCTTTATATCGTTTAGAAACAATAGATATCATTCCAGATTTAGTAGGAGCAGATCATGTTTTTGAAGATTACAACGCTTGTTTAAATTGGATTATTGAAAATGTAGAGGATACAGTGGCTCCTATCGTTGAGTAAATTTGCTTCATTCTTGTTATATGTTTTGTTCTCGCTTTAGCGAAAGCGGAATCACAATAGCTTACATAGCTTTAAACAGTAGTTTATTTATCAAATAATGATTGTGCAAATGGCATTTTAACTAAATAATATAGATATAGAAATTACTTATTTCTTTATTCATGCACAGTATCCTTGTAGTATTCTTAATAAATAAGCCTTAAAAAAATGTATCTTTGATTTTCAAATAAACCTTATGGATCAGACCAAAAAAGTTGCTGTTATAGGCGGTGGTAGCTGGGCGACAGCCATAGTGAAAATGCTTTGTGAAAACCTAGATACAGTCTACTGGTATATGCGTAGCGATTATGCTATTGAGCACATTAAACGTAATGATCATAATCCTAATTATTTAAGTTCGGTAGAATTTAAAACTTCTCAACTGCACCTTTCTAGCGATATTAATGAAATCATAAATCTTGTAGATTATTGCATTTTTGCTATCCCTAGTGCATTTGTTTACACAGAGTTAAAAGAGCTAACGGTCTCATTAAAAGATAAAGTCATTTTTAGTGCTATCAAAGGCATAGTTCCAGAAACTGGTAAGATAGTAGGAGAGCATTTTCACGACGAATATGAATTAGATTTTCAAAACATAGGTGTACTTACTGGACCTTGTCATGCAGAAGAAGTAGCACTAGAAAGACTTTCTTATCTTACTATCGCCTGTGCAGATGAAGAGAAAGCTAAATTTATTGCAGAGCGTGTAAGCAGTGATTATATCAACTGCAAAATTAGTGACGATATCATTGGTACCGAGTACGCAGCAATGCTAAAGAATATCTATGCCATCGCAGCAGGAATTGCTCATGGTTTAGGTTATGGCGATAATTTTCAAAGCGTATTGATGAGTAATGCGATAAGAGAGATGAAGCGTTTTATCAAAAAAGTTCATAAGATGAAGCGTAATATCAATGATAGCGCTTACTTAGGAGATTTATTAGTAACTGGTTATTCAGGATTCTCTCGCAATAGAATGTTCGGTAATATGCTGGGTAAAGGATATACCGTAAGAAGTGCACAAATGGAAATGAGTATGGTAGCAGAAGGTTATTATGCTACTAAAAGTGCTTTTAAAATAAATGAAGAAAAAGGAGCTAAAACTCCTATACTAGATGCTGTTTATAGCATCTTATACGATAATAAAAATCCTAAAAAGGTATTTAATAAACTAGCTGAAAAGCTGGATTAAAATTTAAAACAGATATGTCAAATATTGCAAGCAGCTTCGGGATGGATGAGGCTTTAAAACAACTAGGTATCAAAGATGTAAATCACGGTACTTCAACAGGTAATAATCATTTTGGTAGTGGAGAAGAAATTGCTTCTTACTCACCAGTAGATGGTCAACTAATAGGTAAAGTAACAACCACTACTCAAGCAGACTATGATCAGGTGATGGAAAAAGCTCAAGCAGCTTTTATAGAGTGGAGAACTATGCCTGCTCCACAGAGAGGAGAAATCGTAAGACAATTTGGTAACAAATTAAGAGACCTTAAAGAACCTCTCGGGAAACTCGTTTCTTATGAAATGGGTAAGTCCTACCAAGAAGGTTTAGGAGAAGTTCAAGAAATGATCGACATCTGTGATTTTGCAGTAGGTTTATCTAGACAGCTTAACGGTCAGGTAATTCCATCGGAACGTCCAGGACATGTTATGAGAGAACAATGGCATCCTATAGGAGTTGTTGGGATTATATCTGCATTTAATTTCCCTGTGGCTGTTTGGGCGTGGAACACAGCTTTGGCTTGGATTTGTGGAGATGTATGTGTATGGAAAGGATCTGAAAAAGCACCTTTATGCACTGTTGCATGTCAAAACATTATAGCAGCAATTTTAAAAGAAAATAATTTACCAGAAGGTATTTCAAGTATCATTAATGGAGACTACAAAGTAGGTGAAATGATGACTACAGACTCTAGAATTCCATTAGTATCTGCTACAGGATCTACTAGAATGGGAAGAATAGTAGGTGCAACAGTTGCACAACGTTTCGGAAAATCATTACTAGAATTAGGAGGAAATAACGCTATAATTATTACACCTACCGCAGACTTAAAAGTAGTTGTTCCTGGTGCTGTTTTTGGTGCTGTAGGAACTTGTGGACAGCGTTGTACATCAACTAGAAGATTAATTATACACGAATCTGTTTATGATAAGGTACGTGATGCCATTGTAGGTGCTTATGGTCAGTTAACTATAGGGAATCCACTAGATGAAAAAAATCATATAGGTCCATTAATAGATAAAGATTCAGTAAACACCTATCTAGCAGCCATTGAAAAAGCAAAAGCTGAAGGTGGAAATGTACTTGTTGATGGCGGAGTTCTTGAAGGTGAAGGATATGAAAGCGGTTGTTATGTAAAACCAGCTATTATTGAGGCAGAGAATCATTTTGAAATCGTACAGCACGAAACTTTTGCACCTATTTTATATGTAATGAAATACTCTGGTGATGTAGAAAATGCTATCGAAAAACAAAATGGCGTAGCACAAGGATTGTCAAGTGCTATTATGACTAATGAGATGAAGGAAGCAGAGAAATTTTTATCATTTGCGGGATCAGATTGTGGGATTGCAAATGTTAATATAGGAACAAGTGGTGCTGAGATAGGTGGCGCTTTTGGTGGTGAAAAGGAAACCGGTGGTGGACGCGAGTCTGGATCTGATGCGTGGAAAGTATATATGAGAAGACAAACGAACACCGTAAACTACTCTGACGAATTACCACTTGCACAAGGAATTAAGTTTGATTTAGATTAATATTTTATAGCTAGATTAAGGGATGAATTTCCAGAAAATTTGGCTATTAAATGCTCAATAACAGAGAATAGACTTTTTCCAAATTTATCTGGAATCTTTTAGTATTATCTCAATCTATAAGACTTCATAATTACACAAAACCGCTTTAAAAATAAGGCGGTTTTTTATTGTCAGATGAAATTTGGGTATAAATACTCATTGATTTGCATCCATAAGAATTCTATTATTGAAGTATTCAAATAAAACTTTATATCTTTAAACAATGAGAAAACCCAGAAACCAAGAAACCCAGAAATTTAATTGGTCAAAGTCTTATCTAATACTACTTTTTGCAGGTATTTTTATTTTTAACAGTTGTGAAAAAGATGCTGTTACAGATAAACAGCAAATCGAAATTGCACAACCAACTTTTAAAGTAAAAACGTTGAGTAAAAATGATATTTCTACACGATCTCATGTACAACAGGCATTAAATAAGGTTAAGAAGCAATTAAACCCTGATTTAAACACCAAGATTGTATATGATAGTATCAATAATATCTGGATTAATGATAATAATGTTAATTATGTAACTAGTGGAAATTATGAGAGCTATACATTTGGAGTTTACGATCCAAATGCGCCTGATGAATTAAAAAATCTAATATTACATAAGCAAAGTGATAGTACTTTTACACCCATTTTGACAAAGTATATTAAGAGTAGCATCGATAATTCAATAATAGACGTAGAGTATAGTTTGCTTAATAGTATGTCATTTCAATTTAGCCAAAAGAACACCCATATTGGTGAGCGACTACAACCTTGTCATATGCAAAGTGATTGCAAATGTTGGATGATTGTAGGTTTCGACGATGATGGCAATGCTTTAATATCGATAAAGGATGACTGTGCAGAAGGAGATAACAGCTCTTCCTCCGGTGGTGGTTACGACGACGGCGATAGCTCAGGAGATGATGATAGCTCAGACGATTCTAACACAGGAACTGGTGCTGGTTCAAATCCACCTGGTGATGGTACTCCTAACGGCGATGGAGAAGGAAGTGGTGGTTCTTCCGGTACTTCTACAAATGATGGTAACAACTTACCTATTGTAACAAAACCAGTTAAACTTACTCGTGAAGAAATACTAACAAATCAATTAAATGATTTGATTGAAGGAACAAATGAAAGTTTCTCACTTGGCAATGAGAGTAATTTATCACTAAATTTTAATACATTTGAAGATTTTGAAATTTTCAGGAATGATTTCTTAGCTAATTTCCCAACTAATTTAGATAGCCATACTAATGACCTACAACCTAATGGAAAAATAAGAGTTACTTCTATTAGTAATTTAGGACCATCAATGCGTATTTCTGTTGGCTGTGACGTGACCTTAGATGATCCGAATACTTCGAGAATCGATGAATCCAGTGTTGAAAACGTTAATTCTTATCTCAGTGGAGCGGATATATTTTATGAGTATGTCCATAACAATTCGCTAGATACCTATGACTCTACAACCTATACTGATTTTAATGTACTCTATGTTAGAGGAGATTTAAAAGTTCATTTAACGATTGGATCGTTCTTAAGGATATGGACGTTAGATACTAGGACTACAGTCATGATACGTAAATCTGATGCTTCTGTTATTTCTGCGTACACGGAAATTCAATTTTAAATAAAAATATATGTTTAAAATAGACGATTACTCCTTTATTCTTATACTGATACAATTAGGCATTATATTAATAAACATCCTTGTAATTATTTTAATTTTCAGATGGATTAGGAAAAGATTAAAGAAATCAAAAACTTCTTGATTATTCAAACAAGAAGTCAAATAAGGTTAATGTCGAATGATTAGTATAAATTATCATCTTGGTTTATGGCCAATATTCGTTGTGTTATTTTGGTCTATTGTTACTTTAATATTTTTTATTTGGCTCTATCGGAAGTTTTATAAAAAGAAATAATAATAATATCGCCAAAATAAAATTAGTAAGTTTCGTGTAAAACATTCACCACAATCATTCATAGGTGCGGACTTAAGTCCGCACCTATGAATGATTTAATCCTCTAAAATCTTTTCCAATACCACTAAATAATCGGCTTGATTATTTACAAAGTCCAGATCAGTCACATCGATTACTTTTACTTGCAGTTCTTGTTGTGATCTAATGAAATCGGCATAGCCTTGTTGTATTTGAGAAAGGTAGCTGGCCTCTATATTCTTCTCATAATCGCGACCACGTTTTTTAATGTTTTCTAATAATCGGTCTTCGGTCTGGTACAGGTAAACATATAAATCTGGTTTCACTAATTCCTTATACATCATGTTAAAAAGACGTTTGTAAAGCGAGTATTCATCTTTGTCTAGCGTTATTTTGCTAAAAATCAATGATTTGATCACATAATAATCGGCAACGGTAAATTCTTTAAAGAGATCTTGTTGTGCTACTTCGTCACTTAATTGTTGGTAACGATCTGCCAGGAAAGACATTTCTAGCGGAAAAGAATAACGTTCTTTATCTTCATAAAAAAGCGGCAAAAAAGGGTTATCTGCAAAACGCTCCAGCACTTGTTTGGCATTAAAATCTTCGGCTAGTTTATGCGTGAGACTCGTTTTACCACTTCCTATATTTCCCTCGACGGCTATAAAGTTGAGGTTTTGGATGGGATACCGCTTTCGCGAAAGCGGAATTTCAAAATCCATCATTCTCTCTAACGACTCTAAGTTGCTAGAAAGTTCTACCATACTTTTACCAAGAACTGGATGAACAATTTTATAAGCAATATCTACGAGCGGCTGCATCACAAAATTGCGTTCATGCATTCTAGGATGCGGAACTTGTAAGTGACTTGTGTCAATTATTTCATCATTAAATAAAACGATATCTAAATCAATCACTCGATCTTCATACGTATCGCCAGTGCGAGGTTTACGACCCATTTCTCGCTCAATTTCTTGAAGAATAGCGATCGTTTCTTGTGCATTTTTACGACTATTTACCAGAATACAAGTGTTTAAGAAATCACCACCTGTAAATCCAGCAGCCGGAACTTCATAAACTCCAGCAGTTTTAATCACAAGACCTAGTCGTCGCTCAATATGACTAGATGCGTCCAGTAAATGCTGCTTTCTATCGCCCAGATTACTACCTAAGGCGATGTATATCTTATGGTTATGAATTAGTGAGATGCTCTTAATTTTTGCAGCAAATTAAGGAATAATGACCAACTCTTAAACTACTTTTACTACTTATTATGAAGACACTTACAGGTTCTAAATTACGTCTAGCAAATCGCATTTATCTTGTACTTGCGGCATTATTTATATGCTCGCTGGTAGTTTCTAACCTTATTTTCCAAAAGTTTTTTTACTGGAATCCGTTTGGATGGTTCAATTTTGAAATTTCAGTAGGTTTACTGCCTTATCCCATTACCTTTCTAGTAACCGATTTAGTAAGTGAAATTTACGGTCGTCGTAAAGCAAATGATCTGGTACTAGCAGGAATCTTTGCATCGGTATTTAGTCTTGGTATCATTGCCGTGGCAGATGTTGCTCCAGCCATAGACGCCAGTCCTATTCAGGATGCGTTGTTTACTAAGGTTTTTGGCGCAACAACCATCGCTGTTATTGCCAGTATGAGTGCTTACTTGTTTGCTCAATTTATAGACATACAGATTTATCATTTTTGGAAAAGACTGACTAATGGTAAAATGCTTTGGTTGCGTAACAACTTCAGTACTATATTTTCACAGTTCGTTGATACTTTATGTGTTTTATTATTGTTATGTTTCAACAACATTATACCGTGGGAAAATTTTAAATCGCTATTAATAGCAGGGTTTTTGTTTAAGATGCTCGTGGCTTTGATTGATACACCATTATTATATGGAGGCGTTTATCTCTTCAGGCGCTTGTTTGGATTAGAAGTAGGAGAAGAAATTGAAATAGATTAGAAAAAATACAATGAAAAAAATATTCAAGATATTAGGAATTACTGTGCTGGCTGTTATCATTTTGATCGTGGCGGCACCTTTTTTCTTTAAAGATCAGATTGCACAGATCATTAAAGATAAACTCAACGCCTCGATGGATGCACAAATTGACTTTGCTGAGGTGGATTTAAGCCTTTTTAGAGCCTTTCCAGATGCACGATTGAGTATCGATGGCGTTTCCATAATTAATAAAGAACCTTTTGCTGGTGACACTTTGTTTTATGGGAAAGAGGTGAAACTGGACTTACCGATAGGCGATCTTTTTAATAGTGCAAGCGAGCCTATTCACGTTAATGAACTGATAGTTAATAGCGCAGTTGCAAGACTTACAGTAAATGAAAATGGTAATTCTAGTTGGGATATTGCAAAGGAGTCCGCTTCCGCGAAAGCGAGTCCAGAACAAACACCTGAAACAAGTACTGGTTTCTCGTTTGATTTAAAACACTACGAGATCAATAATTTTGAACTTACGTATGAAGATAAAAGTTCTGAAATGAAGTTTGTTATGTCTGAAATGAATCACTCTGGAAATGGGGACTTTTCATTAGGAGAAAGTACGTTAGAAACCTATACGGAAGCGCTGGTTTTTTATACTATGGATGATATCAACTATTTATCTGGGCAACAAATAAAACTGGATGCAGCAATCCTGATGGATCTGGATAATCAGAAATATACATTTCAAGAAAACAAGGCTTTTATCAATGCACTAGAATTGAAATTGGACGGTTTTGTTCAACTAGAAGAAACCTATACGATGGTAGATCTTACTTTTGACACACCATCATCAGATTTCAAAAATTTCTTTGCCGTTATTCCAGAAACGTATCGTAAGAATCTAGATGGCATCACAACTACTGGTGATTTTACTGTAAACGGTATGATTAAAGGAGAAGTAGATGATACACGCATTCCTAAAATGGATATCAAAATAAGTTCTAATAACGCCTCTTTTAAATATCCTGATCTACCTAAAACTGTAACTAACATCAATATTGATGCACAACTTAAAAACGAAACAGGGAATGTAGACGATACTTATTTTAATGTAGCCCAAACTTCTTTTAATATAGGTAGCGATAGAATAAGTGGTAATGCAATGGTTAGAAACCTAACTTCAAATATGAATATTGATTTGAATGCTAATGGGAATTTGAACTTTCAAAATCTAGCACAAGCTTTTCCATTACCAGAAGGCATGAAACTGGATGGAAAACTAGCATTAGATATTGCCACTAAATTTGATATGGAAAGTATTGAAAAGGAAAAATATGAGCGTATCAATGCAAAAGGAACAGCTAGTTTAACAGAGTTTGCATATGAAGGTGACGCTCTTACAAAGCCCTTAGTTATTAATAGTGCCAAAATAGATATGACTACTTCTAGAATTAAACTAGAAGATTTTGACGCAAAAACAGGTTACACAGATTTAAAAGCTAGCGGTACGATCAATAATTTAATTGGATTTTTACTTCAAGATCAAGACTTAAAAGGAACTTTTAATGTCAGATCAAACACACTGGACGCGGCAGATTTCATGACTGCTACAGAGGTAACACCAGCACAACCAGCAAATGGAATTACACAAAAATCTACTGCTGCAACTACAGAAGAGGCGATCAAAATACCAGCTTTTCTTGATGCCAACTTAGATTTTCAGGCCAATAACGTCTTGTACGATGGCTTACAGTTGAAAAATGTAAGTGGTGTGGCACTCGTACGAGATGAAACTTTAACTCTCAATAATCTTACAACAAATATTTTTAATGGTAATATAGGAGTCAACGGTTCTGTTTCCACAAAAGGTACAACGCCAGTATTCAATATGGCGTTAGATATGAAAAACTTAGATATTGCCCAGTCTTTTGAGGGATTTGATATGTTCAAATCATTTGTTCCTATTTTAAAATCATTACAAGGTAAGATCAATACATATTTGACTTTTTCTGGGTCGTTGGACAATGATTTATCTCCTATTTTGAGTACTATAAATGGTGATGCGCTTGCTCAATTACTCACACAGGATGTCAATGCGCAAAACAATCCATTATTAGGAAAATTAGCTCAAAAAGTCAGTTTTATAAATCTGGATAAGTTTGATGTGTCTAACATTACAGCAAAGCTTAACTTTAAGGATGGAGCGGTTCAAGTTGCGCCATTTGATTTTAATATTAAAGGGATTAAAGCAACTGCCAGTGGTAGACATAGTCTGACCAATGAGATGGATTATACATTAGCTCTTGATCTACCTGCAAAATACTTAGGAAAAGAAGGTGCAAATTTATTGTCTAAGTTAACAGCAGAAGATATCGATAAAATCAATGTTCCTGTTCCAGTAAAATTTTCTGGCTCATTTTTAAGCCCTAGAATTGACTTAAACTTAGATCTAGCTGTTAAAAATCTTACGACCCAGATTGTTGAAATTCAAAAAGCCAGGTTAAAAGACAAAGGAAAAGAAGCTGTAGGAAACACTGTTAATGATATTATTAGTGGTAATAATCCTTTAGGAGGTATCAAGGATATCATTTCAGGAAATGGAAAACCTAAAGATTCTACTTCTACTCCTACTACAACACCAGTTAAAACCGAAGACAAAGTAAAAGAAGCTGCTGGTAATTTAATTAAAGATCTTTTCGGCAGAAAGAAGAAAACTACGACTGATACTACCAAAACGAAGTAATACAAAATTTTATAAGGCTCTTTATCGCTCAATTGAGGAGCCTTTTTAGTTTAAATCTTCTCACTCAGATATTTCCAATACCTTTTTGGGACATGTTGTAAATGTAACTTCATGTTTTTACGCGATTTGATATTAGTGCTTTTAAAGTATTGATTCCACAAATCTTTGTAGTTGTTCTCGCTGGAGTTGATGCTGAGCGCAGTCGAAGTGCGAAAGCTTTCTAAGGCAAAGATTTCCTTACTATTTTCAGTAACCGAAGTATTCAAAATACCTCGTTGCCCTTTTGGCTGGTCAAAATTAATAGTTACTTCTTGAACCGTATTAAGATCATAACTAATCCCAAAATCGCGTTTGAGATCATAAATCACCCATTTCTGGTCGGCATAGCGACTTTTAAAATGACTAGCAATAAGTGGAAGCACATTGAAATCTGGTTCTACATTGGCATAATAGATTTCTTCATTGATCATGTGAAAACGTACAAAAGCCTCCATACGATGCTTTTCGCGACCTACCATTTTTGCTGCTTGCGTAATCTTTAGAACAGTAGTATTTCCATAATCACCACTGGGTGTTTTTTGATTTTCGAAGGTGATTTTTAAGTATTCGTAGATGGTATTTTCTATTCCTATAATCTCGCTTAAAAAAGATCTGTAGATCTGTCCAGAATCGTTCTTACTACATAATGAGGTGAACCGTTTCCATACACGTTCTGCTTTTTCAGTATCTGTGATAATATCCATCGTCCCACCAAAAAGATCTTTCTGCTCCTGTGAGGCCTTTGCTATGATAGGCAGCTTTATTTTATGATCGTAAATAGTGAAAATAGCAGTCATTAATCCATTAAAACTACCATCGTATAACAGAGTAAGTGTCATGAAAAAAGGCTTAATTGATTACTAAAGTTTTTATGGTATTTGCTGGTAGAATTGATCATGATTAATTCCTTGATCTTTGAACTAGTTAAGTCACGAGATTCAAACTCTCTAGAATCGCATGTAATAAAATATTTAGATCGATTCATAGAAATACCTATGGCTTTTAAGTGTTCCCAGTTCAGTTTTCTATAACGTCTAGCACTCAAAATCTTACCTACAGATTTCATTCCTATTCCAGGAACACGAGCCAGCATGCGCTTATCGGCACGATTAATATCTATGGGAAATTGGTCTAGATTACGCAACGCCCATGAAAGTTTTGGGTCTATATCCATATCTAAATTTTGATGCGTGTCATTAAGAATTTCTCTTACATCAAAACTATAGAAACGCAGCAGCCAGTCGGTTTGATAGAGTCTGTTTTCTCGCATCATGGGCACTTCTGTTCCTATCGCTGGTAAGCGTGAATCTTCTGCCACTGGAATATAGCCAGAATAATACACGCGCTTCATAGCAAACCTGTTGTAGAAAAAGTTAGCACTATACATAATATCGCGATCACTTTCTCCGGTAGCGCCCACGATCATTTGTGTACTCTGACCAGCTGGCGCATAAATAGGTGTGCTTTTAATCAGTTTTTTTTCAGACTTATAAATCTGTATAGACTTTTGAACCGCTTTCATAGGCTGGATAAAGTCTTTATGGTCCTTATCTGGTGCGAGTAATTTCAATCCAGCTTTTGTGGGAATCTCGATGTTCACCGATAAACGATCTGCATACAATCCAGCTTCTTGCATCAATTCATCGCTTGCTCCAGGAATAGATTTCAAATGAATGTATCCGTTAAAGTTTTCTTCTTCTCTTAGTTTTTTTGCTACTCGTATTAAGCGTTCCATAGTGGCGTCTGGACTTTTAAAAATCCCAGAACTTAAGAACAGTCCTTCTATATAATTACGCCTATAAAAATTAATAGTCAGGTCCACTACCTCTTGAACTGTAAATGCCGCACGTTTGATATCGTTAGATTTTCTAGTCACGCAATACGCACAGTCAAAAATACAGACGTTAGTCAGCAAGATTTTAAGCAGTGACACACAACGACCATCTTCCGTATAAGAATGACATATTCCCATACCGCTAGAGTCGCCTAGACCTTTATTCTTATTCGCTCTTTTACTACCGCTACTACTACAACTCACATCGTATTTTGCAGCATCCGCCAGTATTTCTAATTTCTCTTTTATTCTTTCGTAGTTCATACTCATTGCCCGCGCAGGCAGGTATCTCTTTATTAAATTCTCTAGGATAGTTTTATCTCATAGCTTACCAATCAGGCTTACTAGATTTTCTTCCTCCACCAGGTTGATGAATCGCTCCATTTTCTAGTGATAATTCTGGGTGGCGTCTACCGTTTCCATTTCCCATACGCCGATCTCGTAAACTAGCCTGTTTATCGAGTCGCTGCATCGTCTGCGGATTTTCCTCTGCATAGCGAGGATCTTGAATATAATCTGCTTTTTTCATGTTGTGAACCTCTATAGAATAGAAATCAAATTCTTCTACTACTTTACCGTAAATCATGTAAATACCGCTTCCGCGAAAAGTGATCTTTGCAGCCACCGGCGGAAACATAACCGTATCAAAGAACTCACCTCGATGGTCCAAGAATGTACCGAACTGCATGCGTTTTCCTTTGGCAGTATTAGTTGTTTTGATGTTGACCACGTAGCCATAAATCAAAACCATTTTTTTATTATAATCCATCATTTCTTTACGACCTAGCTGGTTCTTAGGTGGCTCTGTCAATAAATCAAAATGAGAACATAAAGGAAATCCTAACAATTCAAATTGCTCAAAAGCCAGTTCTTCTTTTGTAGTAGAAAGTTTTGGGATTTCAACATGTCTGTGATCTGGCACAAAAAGTTTGCTTTGTAGTACTTTTTTAGGTGTTTTGTCCAGCTTATAATGCGCTTGCCACAGCAACTCATACCGATCGGTATTTGTAAATCTAAAGGCGTTAATACGTATCAAAATAGAAAGCTGCTCGATACTAATAAGTACACGATTAATGAAATCCTCTAATGATAAAAACCACCCATTTCTATCACGCTCTTCTACAATCCTGAGAATGGTACGCCGCTCTAATTCTTTTAAATAACTCAGCGCGATATAAATAGTTTTACCCTTTATAATAGTAGCTAGATCACTGTTGTTGACACATGGTGCTTCTATAATACCACCGCACATTCTCGCCTCATGAACATATAATTCTGGTTTATAAAAACCACCGCCATTGTTAAGTGTTGCGGTCATGTATTCTAGCGGGAAATATCGTTTTAAATACAAACTCTGGTAACTTTCTACGGCGTAGGATGCAGAGTGACCTTTCGCGAAAGCGTAACCAGCAAAACTCTTGATCTGGTTCCATATTTCTCTAGATTCTTCTGGATCATAACCTTCTTTTAAACAATTATTAAAGTAATTATCCTCTACTTTTTGAAACTCTTCTCGAGAACGGTATTTACCACTCATCCCGCGACGCAGTACATCTGCCTCGCCTAGATCTAATTTTGCATAATTGTGTGCGACCTTGATCACATCTTCCTGATATACCATGATACCATAGGTTTCTGGCATGATGCTTTGCATAATAGGATGCGCTTCTTTACGTTTTTCTGGATAGCGTGTGCGTAGAATAAACTCGCGCATCATCCCACTTTGTGCAACACCAGGACGTATTACTGAGCTGGCCGCGACCAGACCTATATAGTCGTCAGTGGCGAGTTTACTGAGCAGCATTCTCATAGCTGGTGACTCGATATAAAAACAACCGATACACTTTGCTTGCGAGATCATTTTATTGATGCTCTCATCTTTCATGAACTTTTTCACATCGTTGTGAACGTCCATTATTTGGGCATCGGGCTGGTTGTATTTCACGATTTCAATCGCGTCACGTATTTTTCCTAAACCACGCTGCGCAAGAATGTCAAATTTGTGAATTCCAGCATCCTCGGCAATATGCATGTCAAATTGTACCGTACGGTAACCTTTAGGTGGTAAACTGGTCGCGCTGTAACAATGAATAGGTTTATCGGTTATTAAAATTCCACCAGCGTGAATGCTGGTATAATTAGGCATTCCATGAATTAGGTTGCTGTATTTAAGAACCAAATCATGCATTTGATCTTTTTCATGGGCTCGCAATTGACCACTAGTAAGTTTATCGATTTCTTCTTTAGGAAGTCCAAAAACTTTTCCTAATTCACGCATAACTGCACGCACTTGAAACGTATTGTAAGTAGCGAGTAAAGCCACATTATCAAATCGCTCAAATATAAATCTGGTGATATCTTCTCGATCGTCCCATGAGAAATCAATATCAAAATCTGGCGGACTCGTTCTATAGTCATTGATAAATCGCTCAAAATATAGATCCAGATCAATAGGGTCTACCTCGGTAATACGCAGTAGATAGGCAAGAATACTATTTGCTCCACTACCACGACCTACATAAAAATAACCTTGCTCACGAGCGTAAGCACAAATTTGCCAGTTGATCAAGAAGTAAGCAACAAAGCCTTTTTTATGGACGATTCCTAACTCCTTTTCTATACGTGCATAGACCTCTTTTTTATCTTCAACTTCTGCATAGCGGTGCTCAACTCCTTCATAAGCTAGTCTTTTAAGCTCTTCAAAATCGGCAGCCTCATCTGTAGTAAACACACGCTGATTTTCATTAAGTTGTGCATTTTCAAAATTAAAATTAATCGAACATTGCTCCAGTAATTTATTAGTATTCTCAATAATATGAGGATAGGCTTCAAAAGCTTTTTCTAACTGATTCACCGGGATCATTTGATGTTCCATTTTGCCTTGTTGCTCTTCTGGCAACTGGCTTAATAAAATATTGAGATCAATACAACGCAACAAACGATGAGCATTAAAATCACGTTTATTTCTAAAAGTGGTAGTTTGAAGAACGACTAGTTTATCCTCCATTTTTACATACTCCATAAAAGGAAGCTTGCGTAAACTCGTTAGGGAGATTCCAATGTATTCGCTTTCGCGAAAGCGAGATACTTCCAACTCTTTAACTTGTTCTAGTGGATAGATCACAAATGCGTTCTCAAATGCAGGCGCACGATCTGGCAATGGTATTTTTTGTTCTAAGTGATGCGATAAAAACTCATTCAGCTCTTGAAAACCCTTGTTGTTCTTTGCGATACCTACGTATAGTTGCTGGTGTTCATTTCTAAAATCAATACCTATCACGCCATGAAGCTCGTGTTTTGTACAAAGTCTTATAAAGTTGAGACAAGCGCTGGTATTATTAATATCGGTAAGCACGATGGTTTTCAACCCATTTTGTTGTGCCAGCAGGAGCAGCTCCTTCTCATCATAAGTGCCGTAGCGTAAAGAATAATATGTATGATTGTTTAAATACAAATGTGTTTGTGAGTTTGTGAGTTTGTGAGTTTGTGAGTTTTCCAATTCATAGGTACGGACTTAAGTCCGTACCTATGAATTGTCATTTTAAATGCTATTTGTTATTTTAAATTTTGCCTCATGCCTAAAATCACTGTTTGCGATGTGCTAGCACCACAGGAGGCAAACCGTTAAAAGGATTGTGCATTCTACCTATGGTTCTTGCTTCCATTCCAGCTGCTCTAACGACGGTTCTATCTCCATATTTTTCTCTTATTTTATCTAGTGCTTTATACAAATTGATGGCTTGCTCGCTATCGTCAAAAAGATTGATCTGGTAATTACCACTAACAATATGTGAAAACCTGATTCCTATCAATCGTATCAATAATCTGCGCTGAAAAAGTTTGTCAAATAATTCCAGTATACGCGGAATCAAAATATGATCTGCGCTGCAATAGGGAATGCGAATTTGCTTGCTGTAGGTATTGAAATCTGAGTAGCGTATTTTAACATTAATACAAGCAGTAAGTTTATCGCCACGTCTCAATTGATACGCAAGATTTTCAGTCATTGCAATGAGAATAGACTTTAACTTTTTTATATCTATGGTGTCTTTATCAAAAGTTCGCTCAGTAGATATAGACTTGCGTTCATTAAAAGCCACGACAGGACGATTATCCACACCTTGCGCACGCTGCCATATCAAAGAGCCGTTTTTACCTAAAACGTTTATCATCATTTCTTGCGGCATTTCTTGAACGGTATGAATTTTTTTAATTCCTAGATGCCTTAAAGTTTGATAGGTCTTATCGCCTACTTGCGGAATCTTCTTTATGGAAAGTGGTGCTAAAAAACTTTTTTCAGTACCATAATCTATGAGTAATTGATTATTAGGTTTTGCCTCGCCAGTAGCAATTTTAGAAACTACTTTATTAATAGAAAGTCCAAAAGAAATAGGAAGTCCCGTTTCTTTGATGATTTTGTTGCGCATCTCTGTAGCAAACTTGTAGCAACCATAGAAGCGATCCATTCCTGTAAGGTCTGCATAGAACTCATCGATGCTGGATTTTTCAAATAGTGGTGTTTGTTCCTTAATAATTTCAGTTACTTCATCAGAATGTTTTGAATAGGTACCTGCGTTTCCACGTATAACCACAGCTTCTGGACATAACTGTCGGGCAAGTTTCATAGACATACCGCTATGAACTCCATAACCACGCGTTTCATAACTACAGGCTGCGACAACACCACGATCACTAGTTCCACCTACGAGAAGTGGTCTCGCTTTAAGTCGTGAGTCGATCTTCCTTTCTACAGAAACGTAAAAAGTATCAAGGTCTAGATGCATGATGTGTTTATCGTTCATAGTTATTATTCCTGCGCAGGCGGGAATCTGTTTTATGTTACAGCAATGCTGTTTTTAGTGGTCATTACGCTGCAAAGCGGAATCGGTCTGTTATTTATCGAGATCATGTAGGTCCTCAATCAATTATAATCCGTGGCTAAAACCTGTGAGTTTGCCCACAAGCTTTTTACTATGATTTCAACTATTTTTTAATAGGCATAACCTCATAAGTTAAAACCGCCTTTTTCAAACCCATCATCGATAAGCTCAGATTGATAATCTGCGTATTAATCATCGGCATTATGTTAAAACAAGCGGTCAAAAAACCTCACAGAAAATATTCTGTGAGGTTAGTTATTAATACGATTGTTACTCTATGAATTCTACTTGTTAATCTGCCATATTTTTGATGACTAGATCGTTTACTGTAGGTTCCATAAAGCTTATAAAGCCTTCTTTTTCAATTTCATTTTTAAATTGAATTCCGTTTTGCTGTAATACTTCATGAAGTGTGTGATATACTTTATGAATCAGATCTTCGGTTTCGGCTACTTTATCTGACCATAATTTTACTTTATGAACCACTTTCATAGTAGCTTTTTTTCCAGCCTTACGAGTGATGACTAATTGTTCTACTCGCTGTGCTAGTTCTGATTTTATAAGTTCTATATTCATATTTTGATACATTTTAAAACAAAACAAATTGATCTCCTTCAACCAAACGCTCTTCTCTAATCACATATTCGTCTTCTTCGGCAAACTTGAGTCGTTCATAAAGGCAACGATCATAATCTTTAAAGAGTTTATCGCCAGTAGGTTTTAAAAGTTCCAACCCGTTTGCCTCTGGCTTTTTGATTTTTTGTGAGATAGGATAAGCATTGAATCCTTTAGAATCAAAAGGCTGCATCATTCTAGTAAGTTCTTGCACAGAAATATCTGGATTCAGCCATTTTTCTTCGTCTGTCCTACTTAAAACTACAGGTGCTCTGTGGTGTTCAATTCTTTCTGTCAATCGATTTGCAGCACTAGTAATAATAGCTACTGTGTGGTGTAACTCTCCTGTTAATGGATGTTGCCAGGTATCGTGAATTCCAGCAAGAGCAAAAGGACCACGATCACGATTAGGGTAAACTAGATAAGGCTTGTTAAGTTTTTCCTGCTTAGGTCCTTCTATAAACGCATCTACAAGAACAAGACAACGTTGCGATTTAATCGCATGACGAAACATAGGTTTATTAAAAATACCCATCGCTCCTTTATATGTAGTACTATTTTCTGGATTCAAGTTTCCTTCACTGCGTGCATTAATCATATACGTTTGTTTGTGTGCCCAGTGAGGTGTATAGCCCAAAGTAAACATTTGTATATGATTAGGCTGTGCGCTCGTGATGACTGGTATTTTATTACCAGCACTGATATTCACGTTTTCTTGAAGTACAGCACCTTTTGCAAAAGCGGCATTAAAACGCTTTTCTAATTCTACTGCTGGTGTAATTATCGTTGCTCTTCCACACATAATTATTAGTTTTATGGAATATTTCCAAGAACTATTCCGTTTCACATGTCAAATATATGGAAATATTCCATTATTATGGAAATATTCCAGTGTTAAAATTGGAATTATTCCTAAAACACTTATATTTGTTCTATGGCACAAGAGATTTCAACAGAGGCAAAGAGGTTCAAACAGGTACGAGAGGACCTAGGAAAAACCCAAAGTGAGTTTGCAGACTTGCTCGATGCAGGTAGTACAACCGCTGATATAGAGCGTGGTAAAAAGAAAATAACTGGCAAGATTGTGACAGAATTACTGCGACAGTTTAATGTGAATCCGCTTTGGTTGTATGGGAATAGTTACAATAAGTATTTAGAAACAAGTACCAGCACAGCTCCTAAAATTATAACTATGGATGCTAGTGATCGTGAAAATATGATCATGGTTCCCATAAAAGCCAGTGCTGGATATGCCAGCAATGTGCAGGATACCGACTGGTATAATGATTTACCAGCCTTTAATATACCACTGCCACAATATAAAGAAGGAAGTTACAGAGCTTTTCAAGTAAAAGGTGATAGTATGTTACCGGTCTTGCAACCTCAAGAATGGGTTATGGGAAAAGCTGTAGAAAGTGTGCGCATGGCAAATGATAATCGCATTCATGTTGTAGTTACTGCAGAGAGTGTTCTCGTTAAAAAACTACGCAAATCAGAATCTCCAGAAGCGGTAAATTTGATATCTCTTAACCGAGATTATCCTGTGATTGAGCAACCAGTTGCCGAAATCAAGGAACTATGGGAAGTGAATTCTAAGTTAAGCTTTGATCTTGATGTTCATGAAGGAGAAGAAGCAATGATTTCTCTTAAGCAAGGATTAGATAGTTTACGTCAAGAAATCCAAAGCATAAAAAAAGGAACTTCTTAAGACGTTCCTTTTGTTTTTTTGTAGCAATGATGAAGATCAATCTGGATCGTTTTCTGTAGGATTAGTATTGTAAGTAGATTCACTGCTATTATCGTTAGGTACATCATCACGTAATTCTTGTACTTCAACCTCTTTCCCTTCTTCCCTACAGCCTACCAATATTGGTAAAGTTAGAAACATAATGGTTACTATTAGCGCTATTTTTTTCATAGTTTTATTGCTTTGGTTACTTAAATATACAGGCTTAACAGCTATGTGCGTCCCAGTTTTTTCTTAATCTTTATTAAAATATGTTAAAGATGTTTCCGCTTTCGCGAAAGCGGAATAACTTTAGACAAACCATATTTTAATGAGCTTTTATAAACTGTACGATTTTTTACGCGACCTTCAAAAGAACAATTCTAAAGACTGGATGGATGAGAATCGAAAGCGTTATCATGAAGTGCGTGATTGGTACATCGACTGGTTGAATCAGCTAGATATTGAATTAGGAAAAGTAGATCCAGAATACGTTTCTATAGAAGGAAAAAAAGCCATCAATCGCATTAATAATAATTTGATGTTTCATCCAGAGAAACCAATTTATAAAGATCATTTTGGTGCGGGAATGGATTTGAATGAAAATGGTAAACAAGGCGATTTCTATATTCATTTAGGAACAGAAGAATCTTTCATCGCAGGCGGATTCTACAAACCTAAAAAGGAACTGCTTGACTCTATACGTGACGCGATCGATTATAATGGTGAGGAATATAAAGAGATTCTGAATAAAAAATCTTTCAAAGAAACCTTTGACGTGATCGATGACGGTGATTCTTTAAAAACGGCTCCCAAAGGTTATTCTCAAGATCATAAACATATAGAACTATTGCGCATGAAAACTTTTGCCGTGCAACATGATCTGACTCAAAAAGAAGTAACACAAGATGATTTTATGCAACGTTGTGTAGATGTTTATAAGGAAATGATTCCTTTTAGAGCGTATTTAAATAAATCGGTTACGGTATAGTTAATCTCTATAATACACCTTAAACTCGGCGCCCATACCATAATTGTTATTTCCTGATCGTACTAATTTACTGTTAGGGTTGTAGCTTAAATCAAATAATTGCCAAGTTTTATTATTAAAGAAAATACGTCTTACCCAAGTATTTTTACCTTCTATTTCATTGGTAAAAGGCAATAGTGGTCGGTAAGTGGTAGAAACTTTCTCGACGCCAGATCTTGTTTTTATTTCTCTATATTTTTTGGCTTTGATCAATTTGCCATTAGGCCTAGTATAACCGAGAACTTGTATGGAGGCAAAGATTCCATTTTTTGGAATGTTGATTTTAAGTTCTTCTATATCTAGTTCATAGGTTTCCTCACTAGTTTGATCAACGATAAAGGTTTTTGAAGGATAGAGCGATCTGCGTTCTGGACTGCCATCGTCATTTACGTCATAAAAAGAAACTCTAAATAGGGTAGAAAACTTGCGTAGTTTTCCTTTTCTGCTTTTTTGACTGTCTTCTAGAACGATTGGTAATTTAAGTTGTGTGATTTGTGTAGGCTCGCCATCATAACGGTCAAATTTTATGGCTATCTCACTTTCTACCGTTGGTAACCAGCAATCAAAATAATTATCGTGTCCTATTTCCTTTTGCTTTCTGTTTTTAAATTTCCCTGTAAGTTCAGTGGTTAATATAACGGTATCTAATTCGTCTGCTTCTTGAGATAAAAATACTTCTGGCTTCAAATCAGCAACAGCAACGCCTAGATCTGCATAACCGATGCTGGAAAAAAATAAAGAATCTACATCTTGATACAATTTCTTTGAAAAGCGAAAACTTCCTTCATCGTCTGCAAAAGTTCCTTTACCGTTACCAAAACTTATAGTCGCAAAGGCAATTGCTTCTTTAGTTTCTGTATCTTTTATGGTAATGTCTTGACTTTTTCCTAATTGAACATTAAAAAGTAGTAGACTAATCCAGAATAAGTTCTTCATTAATTGATTTTAAATATGATACAATCTCGCGTGTTGCGCCGGTATTACTATTGATCCAGTGACCACAAATCATTCCAGTTTTATCTCTAAAGTGACCATCTTCAAATAATTTGTTTGTGATGGATTCAAATTCAGCAGGATTTTTCACTGAAAATAATCCACCAAGATCTTCTAGCTTACTGGCTTCAGGAAATTTTGAGTAATTCTTGCCTATAATAACAGGAACGCCGTAAGTTGCTGCTTCTAAAATATTGTGCAAGCCCTTTGTTCCCATGGCGCCTCCTACATAAGCAAGATCTGCATAGCTGTAGGCTTTGGTTAATAAACCTATTGTGTCAATCACAATTGTTGATGGTTTTTCAAGGTCATGAATAACGCAACCTTGTAGACTGGACCATTTCATAGGGAAATATCCTAATGATTTTTCTAGTTCATTAATATTGCTTAAACCTACTTCATGAGGTGCAATAATTACTTTATACTCACTAGACTTTTCATTTTCTTGCAACCAATTTTTCATGATCACAATATCCTCTGGCCAGGAACTTCCTATAACTAGACATTTTTTACCGCTTACAAACTCTTCTAAAAAACTAACGGTATTATCTCTTTCTATGAGTTGGCTCGCACGATCAAATCTGGTATCGCCACTAACGCTTGCATTAGTAAAGCCTAACTTTTTAAGGTTAGTTAGTGAGGATTCATTTTGAAGAAAAAAGTGGTCAAAAGATTCTAAAGATTTGATCATCCATTTTCCGTACCAACTATTAAAGGACATTTTATCTCTAAACATGCCACTTATAAGAATGGTTTTACAGTCTATTTCTTTTAGTTTATTCAAGTAATTGGGCCAGAACTCATACTTTACCATTATCGCGAGCGATGGTTCTACAGTTGCCATAAATTTATTAACATTACTTACCGCATCTAGCGGTAGATAGCAAACTACATCTGCAAGTTTTGTATTCTTCTTGTTCTCATAACCGCTAGGTGAGAAAAAAGTGAGTACCACTTGATATTCATCTCGATTAATTTTTTCTAGAACAGGCACTACTTGCTCAAACTCGCCCAGACTAGCGGCGTGTACCCATATTTTAGGTAAAGAAGACTTTACTTTTTGGTCCAGAATATCCCAGGTTCGTTCCCGACCTTGCGCACCTAACTTAAGTTTTTTATTAAATGCACCAGCTAGTGGTAGGCACGCTTTCGCGAAAGCGGAAAAAATATCATACAACGTCTTCAATTACCAGTCTTTTTTCAAATGTAATATAAAATTATACGATTCGACATTTATGGCAATAATGCTTATTTTTACAAGTAAGAGCGTCATCAAACGTACGTTCATAATATAATTTGCAAATGCGTAAAATACAGATGGTTGACCTGCAAGGTCAGTACGAGGGAATAAAGGATCAAGTTAACAAAGGACTTCAAGAGGTTATTGAATCTGCTGCTTTTATAAACGGGCCAGAAGTTCATGCTTTTCAAAAAGAACTGGAAGATTATTTAGGTGTGAAGCATGTGATACCATGTGCAAATGGAACTGATGCACTTCAAATCGCAATGATGGGACTAGGTTTACAGCCTGGAGATGAAGTCATCACTGCCGACTTTACGTTTGCTGCAACCGTAGAAGTGATTGCACTTTTAAACCTGACACCAGTTTTGGTAGATGTGAATCCGTATAATTTTAATATCGATACAGAAGCGATTAAAAAGGCGATTACTCCTAAAACTAAGGCAATTGTACCAGTTCATTTATTTGGTCAGACCGCAAATATGGACGAGATCATGGCCATTGCTAAAGAGCATGATCTTTATGTGATAGAAGACAATGCCCAAGGAATAGGTTCTAATTACATGCATAGCGATGGTTCTAAGTCTAAAACTGGAACAATAGGAAACGTAGGAACCACCTCCTTTTTCCCTTCTAAAAACTTAGGAGCTTATGGAGACGGCGGCGCTATTTTTACTAACGATGATGAGCTGGCACACATTATACGTGGTGTGGTAAATCATGGTATGTATGAGCGTTATCATCACGATGTAGTAGGTGTCAATTCTAGACTGGATGCAATGCAAGCGGTAGTGTTGAGAGCAAAACTACCACACCTAACTGATTACAACAATGCACGTAGAGATGCTGCAAGAAAGTATACGGCTGCTTTTGCAAATGAAGAAAAAATTATCACACCTATCGTTTGTGATAACTGTGATTGCCATGTTTTTCATCAATATACATTAGTTATAAAAGATGCAGATCGTGACGGACTTGTAAAACACTTGCAAGCAAATAACATTCCGTGCGGTGTGTATTATCCGATTCCGCTACACAAACAAAAAGCTTATGCAGATGAACGTTATAATGAGAATGATTTTACAGTAACAAATCAACTAGTAAAGGAATGTATTTCTTTACCGATGCATACCGAACTAGACGACGAACAAATTAAGTTTATTACCGATCATGTTAAGGAGTTTGTAAATCGATAGATTTTATATTACATAATTAATGAAACTACCACTATGAAAGCAAATTTGAATCATCTTTTATTAGTGGTTTTTTTATGTTCCGCTTTCGTGAAAGCGCAATTGAAAACAAACACTTGCTATTTTATAAATGCCGAAAATGGTTTGAATCTTAGAGAAGGACCAAGCCTTAGCCATAAAATTGCTGGCAAATATCGCTATGGAACACAAGTGAAAGTTATTGAAAATGTGCCGTCGGTTGGAAAGACCTATGTAATCGATGATGGTAAAAAAGTATATGGAAGTTGGGTGCGTGTAGAACCTACATTTAATAATGATTACTACAATAAAACCAAATTATATCTTTTTGATGCCTATTTGAGCAAGCACCTGACTAAAATCCCACCGCAAAGTCTTCATAATTTTGTAGAATTATATGATAGTGCAGCTCTTGACGAATATTCACCTGCTACTGGTGTGTCTTCCAGACGTGGAATGTGGGAAACAGGAAACCAATGTGATGTGCGTTATGAATACAATCCAGCAGCAAAGGAAGTGCTTAAAGATATTATCCAATTTGAAGTCGTAAATAAAGAAGATTACATCAATCAAAAGATGATAGGTAATTATGAGATTGATGCTAGCTGGCAGCCTAAAAAATTTAAATTAGAAAACGAGTACAGACCGGTAGACTGGAAACAATATTATTTACCTATTAATAAAGGTAAAGATTCTGTCTTAATCAAGGATAACCAAGGAGAATGGGCTTCCGAAACAGAATATTACGGTCAGATTGAAGAGTTGGATAGTTATCTCATTTCTGGTTTTGCTGAGGACGCAGAAGTTGTTCTGGTAAATCGGACTACAGGAAAACAAAGCATACTATCCAGTGGCTTTCCATCAATTTCTCCTAAAGGGGAATACTTAGTAGCCGAGTATTATAATGGTTTTGATAATACTACCTATTTTACTTTAAGAGAGTTTAATGAACAAGCTATCTCTAGAAGTTATTTTATGAGTTTTACCAGCTGGATTACTGCTGGTGATTTCTTTTGGATTAAAGAGAATGAATTCATTATAGGCGTTTTACCTATGGATCGTGTTTTGAGAAACTCTAACTCTAGCAGTATGTCTAAAATTATCTACTTAAAAGGGAAGATTCAGTTTTAACAAGTACTTGATGTAACATTCTTAATTAATTGGTGTTGGAATATCTTAACTTGTGAATTCAAATTATAGATATGAAACTGCGATTTACACTCCTCTTTTTATTCCTTGCCATCATAGCAAGTGCACAAGACACTACTACTTTTATTCACGCTGGTCACCTTCTAGATACTGAGAAAGGAAAATGGATGGAAGAGATGACTATCAAAATAAGTAATGGAGAAGTCAAAAGTGTTGAGACTGGTTATAAAATTATTCCTCAGGATGTGAAATACTTTGATCTCAAGGACAAATGGGTCATGCCAGGTTTTACAGATATGCATGTTCATATGGAGACGGAATATAATCCGCATGCTTATGTACAGAAATATGTGGATGATCCAGCAGATGTTGCTTACGATTCTGTGAAGTATGCTGAAATCACCTTGATGTCAGGTTTTACAACTGTTAGAGATCTAGGTGGTAGTGGGATTAATATTTCGCTGCGAGACGCCATTAACAAAGGAAAAGTGCCTGGTCCAAGAATTTTCACGGCAGGAAAGTCCATCGCGACAACTGGCGGTCATGCTGATCCTACTAACGGTTCTAATCAAAAATTAATGGGCGATCCAGGACCACGAGAAGGTGTTGCCAACAGTCCAGATGAAGCTAGAGAAGCAGTAAGACATCGTTATAAAAACGGAGCAGATTGTATAAAAATCACCGCAACTGGTGGCGTTTTAAGTGTAGCAAAAAATGGGAGCAACCCACAATTTACGGTTGCAGAGATTAAAGCGATTACAGAAACGGCAAATGATTATGGTTTTCACGTTGCAGCACACGCTCATGGAGATGAAGGAATGTATCGTGCGGTAGAAGGTGGTGTTAAGACCATTGAACATGGAACGTATATGAGTGAACGTACTATGGAATTAATGATAGAGAAAGATTGTTATCTCGTTCCTACGATCACGGCAGGAAAAGAAGTAGCTCAAAAAGCCGAGGTAGAAGGTTTTTATCCTGCGATAGTAGTTCCTAAAGCGAGAACCGTTGGTCCACAAATTCAAGGAACCTTTGCAAGAGCTTATAAAAAAGGAGTGCCAATTGTCTTTGGAACAGACGCAGGTGTTTTTGCTCATGGACAAAACGCAAAAGAATTTGGTTTTATGAATGAAGCCGGAATGCCAGTTATGGAAACCTTGCAAAGTGCCACGATTACACCAGCAAAAATCCTAAAACTAGAAGATAAAATAGGCCAAGTAAAAAAAGGCTTCTATGCAGATATTATAGCCGTTTCTATAAATCCAGAAAAGAATGTTGCGGTTTTAGAAACGGTGGATTTTGTAATGAAGGATGGTGTGGTTTACAAGAAGTAAAACTTTAAGTTTTAATATTCAAAAAAAGGCTATTCTTTAGAATAGCCTTTTTACTTAATTTAATATTTATTGTGTTTTTACAACGCACTATGATTCTTAAATCCCTTTTCCTCTAAATACTTGACATATTCATGAGTATTTACGGTAGCTTTCAAGTCATGTAAAAGATTGTAGAGCCCAAAGAACGTACGGTTGATGTATAAAAAGTGCTTACTACCGCGATTACCATTCATTTTACGCAATTCTTTATCATTGCTATATTTTTCACTTAAAGAAGAAATTTCATCCCAAAAACCAGAATCTGCAAAATCAAAAGTTTTTTCTTGAAAAGGTTTGGTGAATAAACTGAGCATTTCATGAAAAAGCGCACTGAAATAAGTGATTTCTTTCTCACTATCATCTTTGCGTAAAATTTCCAACTGAAATAGTTTCGCTTTAAAAATTTCTGGATTGTTAATACTTGCAGGAACAGCTAGTTCAAAATAAGGTTGATAAAATTCATCCACGATTTCTTTAATACAACCAAAATCGATGGCTATTAATTCTCCTTCTTTAGAAATTAAAAAATTACCAGGATGTGGATCTGCATGAACGGCTTTTAGTCCGTGCATCTGGAACATATAAAAATCCCAAAGTGTTTGTCCTAATTTATTTCCTATTGCTGATGAAAAATCTGTTTTTGCAAATTCGCTCAAATGCTGTCCAGTCATCCAGTCCATCGTAATGATGCGTTTGCTGGAAATTTCTGGATAGTATTTAGGAAACTTTAAGTTAGGAATGTGTGAACAAGCTTCTGTAATTTCTATACTTTGCTTTACTTCTAGTGTGTAATCAGTTTCCTCAGTTAATTTATCTTCAACTTCAGAAAAGTACCTTTTAGAATCATCACCTTTAAGATTGAACATTTTAATGGCGATAGGCTTTACCATTGCAAGATCGCTTCCTATAGATTCTGCCACACCAGGATATTGAATTTTTACCGCTAGTTGTTTACCGTCTTTTGAAGCCTTATGAACTTGACCTATACTTGCAGCGTTTACTGAATCTTTAGAAAATGTGTCATAAATTTCTTCAGGAAAAGCGCCTTGATATTTTTTAAATGTTTTGCGCACTAATGGTGCAGAAAGTGGTGGCACGCTGAATTGTGCCAGACTAAACTTCTCTACATACGCACCTGGTAACAGACTTTTATCCATAGATAGCATTTGTGCTACTTTAAGCGCACTTCCTTTTAGACTTTTTAATCCGTCGTAAATATCCGTCGCATTGTCTTCATCTAATGAAGATCGGTCCATCGATGGATTCACAGCTTTTTTGGAATAATATTTAAGGTAATTAGCACCTATTTTTGCGCCAGTTTTTACTAACTCTGTAGTACGACCTATTTTACTAGTAGGTATTTTGTCTAATGTTTTCATATGATTTATCTGCGTGAAATCCACTTCGACAAGCTCAGTGTGACACCTTTAAATGACTTAAAATTAGATTTTCTAAAGTGTATTTATGATGGTCTCGCTTTTGCGAAAGCGGAACATTTACATATTAATATTCTAATCATTACAAAAACAACAGATCGGTATTCTTGTTTTTGATTTTACTTATGATTTTATTTTTACTACGCCATGCGTTCCTTCCACAAGAACTTGCCGAAATCAAATACGGCATCTAATGGAGTATTGTCAAAAACATCAAAAATGGTGTTAACAGATTTTTCAATAGCCATGTCGGTCTTTTCAAAGCCAGCGCTATCATCTTCCATCCAAAATTTCATCAAGAATAACATTTGTACCCAAGCTCCTTCACTATAAATAGTTTCAGAACGCTCTAATAAAATATTAGTTTTGTCTTCATTACGTTGCATGATTAGTTCTTTGGCAAAATTCTTAACATGTTTGCGCAACCCTTTTAACTGCTCCATCTTACTCATCATATGCTGATTTTCTTTGAGTGTATAAAGAACATAACTTCGGTTAAGTGTTAATAGTTCAAAAAACGTATAGAAGAAAGTTAACATTTTTTCTCTATTTGTAAAATGAGCGTATTCTTCATTTTTGTGGGCAACATCCATAGTCATGGTAAAGAAGGTGTTCCAAACATCATTGCGTAAACTATCAAAACTACCATAGAATTGATAGAATTCCTGTTCTGACATGTTATTCTCCTTAGCAAATTTATAAACAGACTTAGGAGTTTTCTCATGTTCTAAAACATAGTCCATATATGCCGTAAGGATGTCGTGCTTAGTAATTTCTTTCTTAGCTGTTTCCTTTTTAGTCGTCTTTTTTGCGGGTGCTTTTTTAGTAGTTGCCATAGTCTTCAATATATAGGGTAAAGATACGATCTGTTTAACTTATCGTGATACATCTTTAAACAAAAATTTGTTAAGGTTTAGTCGTTGTATAAGAGCAAAACTTAGAGTTGACACCATAAAAAAATCCCTTTCTAAAATTTTAGAAAGGGATTTTTAAGATTATAATGAATCGTGAACTACGGTCTGTTTGTTGCCACTGGTTCTTTATTCACCCAAGTGTTAACTGCTACAATAGCATTTTCACTATAATCTACTTCAGTAAGCTGGTCATTATTCCAGAAAAACCATTTACCTGCTTTTCTATCATTTTTATACTCTGCCTTAGCAGTTTTTTGACCATCAGCACTATAGCTGATCCACTCACCATGTCTTTTGTTATTCAAGAATGTTCCTGTCTGTGCAACTGTTCCATTATCATGAAAATAAGTAGCTTTTACTACACCATCTTCCATCTTTTCAAAGGTAGGTTTCACTTCTTGTGCCATAGCAACAACGCCCAGCATCATTACGGCAATAATCATTAATTTCTTCATCATCTAATACTTTAATGTTACTCAAAGTTAACTTTTAAAATACATTTAAACAACATATACATAACATTAAATTTACATTAAATACATAATTAATTGTAAATGAGAATATTGAATCAAAAATATTTTCACTATTTTAGAGTAGTTCTTCTATATAATTACTAAATCTTTGCCATTTTCTTATGTGTTTATGATGTAAATCGGTTTATTTTTGCACTTTCTTAGAAGTATTAATTATGTATAGATCACACGATTGTGGTAGCCTGCGTGCTAGCGATATAAATAAAGAAGTAACACTTTCTGGATGGGTTCAAAAAAGCCGCGATAAAGGTTTTATCGTTTGGGTGGATTTGAGAGACCGTTATGGAATTACTCAGTTGCTTTTTGATGAAGAGCGAACTGAAAAAGCACTTATTGAAAAAGCGCAAAAATTAGGTCGTGAATTTGTGATTCAAGTAAAAGGAACTGTAATTGAACGTGAGTCTAAGAATGAAAATATTCCTACAGGAGAGATCGAGATCCTTGTAAAGGAATTAGAAATATTGAGCGAGTCTAAAACGCCTCCATTTACCATAGAAGATAAAACAGATGGTGGAGAAGAGTTGCGTATGAAATACCGCTACCTAGATATACGCCGTAATCCAGTGCGTGAGAACTTGATCTTTAGATCTAAAGTAGCAATGGAAGTGCGTAATTTTCTTGCAAACAAAGACTTTATCGAGGTAGAAACGCCTGTTTTAATCAAATCTACACCAGAAGGTGCTCGTGACTTTGTCGTTCCATCACGTATGAATGAAGGTCAGTTTTATGCTTTGCCACAATCACCTCAAACTTTTAAGCAATTATTGATGGTAGGTGGAATGGATAAGTATTTTCAGATTGTAAAATGCTTTAGAGATGAAGATTTACGTGCCGATCGTCAACCAGAATTTACACAAATAGACTGTGAGATGTCTTTTGTAGAGCAAGAAGATGTTTTGAATATCTTTGAAGACATGACGCGTCACTTATTGAAAAAAGTGAAGAATGTAGATATAGCAGATTTTCCTCGTATGACTTATCAAGAGGCGATGGAAAAATATGGAAATGATAAACCAGACATTCGTTTTGGGATGGAATTTGCTGATATCTCTGCTTTCGCGAAAGCGGGAGAATTCAAAATCTTTAACGAGGCAGAACTAGTCGTTGCGCTAGCGGTTCCAGGTGGTGAAAGCATGACTCGTAAAGAAATCGATAAATTAATCGATTGGGTACGACGTCCACAAGTAGGTGCTACCGGAATGGTTTATGCAAAATGCAACCTAGACGGAACTTATAAATCGAGTGTAGATAAATTTTATTCTCAGGAAGATCTTGCTAAATGGGCAGAAGCTACTGGAGCAGAACCAGGAGATTTAATATGCGTGATGTCAGGACCAGCAAATAAAACTCGTGCGCAATTAAGTGCTTTAAGAATGGAAATGGCAGAGCGATTAGGATTGCGCAATGCAAATGAATTTGCACCTTTATGGGTGGTAGACTTTCCATTATTAGAATGGGATGAAGATACAGAGCGTTACCATGCGATGCACCATCCGTTTACTTCTCCTAAACCTGAAGATATTGAAAAACTAAAAACAGATCCAGGAAATGTGCGTGCAAATGCTTACGATCTTGTGATGAACGGTAATGAGATAGGTGGTGGATCTGTACGTATTTTTGATAAGGAGCTACAAGCTTTAATGTTTGACCATTTAGGGTTTACTCCAGAAGAGGCTCGTGCTCAATTTGGTTTCTTGATGGATGCTTTTGAATATGGTGCGCCACCACATGCAGGACTAGCATTTGGTTTTGATAGATTAGTTTCTATTTTAGGTGGTCAGGAAACGATTAGAGATTTTATTGCTTTTCCTAAAAATAATAGCGGCCGTGACGTGATGATCGATGCGCCTTCTGCTATTGATAACGAGCAATTAAAGGAATTAAATTTAAAGGTTACTGTTTAGAAAAGAACTTGAACTCGAACTTGAATTTGAACTCGAATATTGGTTTCCGAGTATCTTAGGGCTAATAAGTTAATAAGATAATAAACGAGCATTGAGACTTTAAAACGCTACTTTAAGTTTTAAATATCGAATATCGATTAAGTTATATGGAATATTGACATGAAGGTATTAGACTGAGCAATAGTCGCAACCTTTTTATATAGTACGACTTTCAAATATTCACATATCTGTCTTAGGCATGTAATAGTTAATATTTTATTTTAATATATGAATTTTTTAAAATTATTAGGAATCCTACTTTTATGTGCTATTGCAGCAATAGGAGTAGGGTTTTATTTTTTAGATCAAGGTAATGATGATGTTGGACATAAGGTCATAGGTCTATCCACTTTATTTATTTTTCTTATTGTCATGCCTTTATTTATATGGACACGTTATAAAAATAAAGATCTTTCTAAATTTAATTTCAATCAAAAAAATGAAGAAGATGAGGATGAAGACTGGGATATAAATGATAAAAGTCGGTGAAATTAATTGTTTTGAAACTTTATTATAAATAGCATCAATAGCGCTATTTTACTTTTTAAATCCTTTTTAAGTAATAACTTCATCTTATTGCCGACTTTTGTAACAGTACAAAACAACTATGAAAAAAGGCGTATTAATGGTAAATCTGGGGTCACCAGATAGTCCTAACCCAAAAGATGTAAAGAAATACCTCGATGAGTTCTTAATGGACGAGCGAGTGATAGACTTACCTTATATATTAAGAGCAATTCTTGTTAAAGGAATAGTTTTAAACACCAGACCTAAGAAAAGTGCAGAAGCTTATGGTAAAATATGGTGGGATGAAGGCAGCCCTTTGATAGTTCTTTCAGAACGATTACAAGAGAAGATCGATGCCTTTACAAGCGTACCTATTGCCCTAGCGATGCGTTATGGATCGATGTCCATTGAAGAAGGAATGCAAGAACTTCATGACAAAGGTGTTGATGAGGTATTGTTGATTCCTTTGTATCCACAATTTGCGATGGCTACTACTGAGACTATTCAAGTACTCGCTGAAGAGATACGTCAGGAAAAATATCCTCACATGTCTTTTACACACATGCCGCCGTTTTATAATCATCCTGATTACATACGCGTACTTTCTGAATCGATTAAAGAATCATTAGAAGATAAAGATTATGAACATTTATTGTTCTCCTATCATGGTGTTCCTAAAAGGCACATCAGAAAAAGTGATATTACAAAATCTCATTGTAAAATGGACGGTAAGTGCTGCTCTACACCATCGCCAGCACATGAGTTTTGTTACAGCCATCAATGTAAAGAAGTGACTCGATTAGTAGGTGAATATCTAGGCATGGAAGAAGGTACTTATTCAACCACTTTTCAATCACGTTTAGGGTTTGATCCTTGGTTAACACCATATACAGATCGTACGATTGAAAAAATGGGTCTAGGCGGTACTAAGAAAATGGCGATCGCCACTCCAGCTTTTGTAAGTGACTGTCTTGAAACATTAGAAGAAATCGCAATGGAAGGAGAAGAGATTTTCCATGAAGTAGGTGGAGAAGAGTTTCATGTGATTCCATGCTTAAACGATCGTGAAGATTGGGTAAAAGTTTTATCACGATGGATAGATGAATGGGCAATGAGTGAAGTTGCCGCTGTTTAATCATTCGATTCCGCTTTCGCAAAAGCGAGATTATAAATAGATAAAAGGTCTTCATTAATGGAAGGCCTTTTTTATTAAGAAGAAATTTACCTTATTAAATTCTACCTTTACGAATTATGAAAACTGCTCCACTTCCTAAAAATAAATCTATTGCTCTAGGTATTGAGCCTATTTCTAAATTACTGATCAAGCAAGCAGTTCCAGCTTCTATAGGAATTCTTGTCATGTCTCTAAACATATTAATTGATACTATTTTTGTAGGTAACTGGATAGGTTCTATTGCTATTGCAGCTATAAATGTAGTTTTACCGGTATCCTTTTTTATTGCTGCGTTAGGAATGGCAATAGGAATAGGAGGATCTAGTATTATCTCTAGAGCGCTGGGCGCAGATAATCATGAAAAAGCCAAAACCACTTTTGGAAACATGTTATCCCTTACCATTCTTATCACAACGGTAATGGTAGGTTTAGGTCTTATTTTTATAAATGATCTTGTTCCTGCCTTTGGTGGAAAAGGAGAAATATTTGTTCCTGCCAAAATTTATTACCGCATCGTCCTCTATGGAATACCCATGCTGGCACTTTGTATGATGGGAAATAATGTGATAAGAGCAGAAGGGGCTCCTAAACATGCAATGATTGCCATGCTTATTCCATCAATAGGTAATTTGTTACTAGACTATATCTTGATCAATAGGCTGGACATGGGAATGGAAGGCGCTGCGTGGGCGACAACAATAAGTTACGGACTTTGCTTGGCTTATGTCGCTTGGTTTTTTCTATCTGGAAAAAGTGAATTGCTTTGTAGCTGGAGGCATTTTATTTTTAAATGGATTATTTTAAGTGAAATAGGAGCGCTAGGCTTTGTTACTCTTGCAAGACAGGCGACTACAAGTTTGTTGTACTTGATATTGAATAATGTACTCTTTGAATTAGGTGGTGAGAGCAGTGTTTCTGTTTTTGGAATTATAGGAAGAATGATGATGTTTGCCCTTTTCCCTGTTTTGGGAATCACTCAAGGATTTTTACCTATTGCTGGCTACAATTATGGTGCAGAAAAATGGAGTCGTGTACGTGAGGTGATTTTTACCTCTATAAAATATGCTTGTGGCCTAGGGATAGTCATATTTCTAGCACTTTTCTTTTTTACTAGAGATATTGCAAGTGTTTTTACTAAAGATATACAGGTAATAGAAGACACTTCTTTTGCGCTCAAACTGGTTTTTATAGCCGTTCCTATTATTGCCATACAGCTTATAGGATCTGCTTACTATCAAGCGATCGGTAAAGCGATTCCCGCATTATTACTTACCTTGTTACGTACAGGATTTATATTATTGCCTTTGGTTTTGATTTTACCTAGATTTTATGGCGAGTTAGGCGTGTGGATCAGTTTCCCTATTGCAGACGTCGTCTCTACTATTATTACCGCTTACTATTTATGGATGGCTATGAAGAAATTGAAGCCAGCAACTGTATAATTAGAATTTCTTAGTTCCGCTTTCGCGAAAGCGAGGCTTTTAAATATTCCTTAGTTTATTCAAGTATTATGCATGCATAATATATATCTTTGTAAAAATAAACGAGCTAAATGTACACAAAAGAATTTGACGTAAGATGGAGTGATCTCGATGCTAATAGGCATATGGCAAATAGTGCGTATCAAAATTTTATGAGTCATACTCGTATGGCTTTTTTAATTGAAAATGACTTCGGACAGCGAGAAATGGCTCAATATGAAACTGGACCGGTAATTTTCAATGAAAACATATACTATTTTAAAGAAATTCATCAAGGTAGACCAATTACAGTTAGCTGTGAAGTGACAGGTATGAGTGAAGATGGAAGTATGTTTAGCTTTAGACATAACTTTTATGATTATAAAGGTCGCAACGTTGCACGTGGTTTAATGACAGGTGCCTGGATGAACTTAAGAGAGCGTAAAATAACAGCTTTACATACTGATTTATTTGATAAAATTAAGAGCTTTCCCAGGTCTATAGATTTTAAGGTTCTACAAAAATCAGATATGAGGTCTCATGGAGAGTTTCCTGAAGATATCTAATTTGAACTAAACGATTATTAAAAATTTTATTAGTTACGCTTTATTAATGATCTTACAAACGAATTAGTTCTATAATTTCCCTTTCTCATTTTAACATTAAGCTTGATCTAAATCTTTATTTAAATGAATTCAATAAAACAGTCTCTTTTTCAAGATGAAATATTAAAAGAACTTCACTATTCTTTTGGAAGTTTTTATCTATTTCATGGTTTTATAGTTTCAGAAATAAATGAAGGCATTGATTTCTCATGGAAGCATGGGGAAATATTTATAAAAGACGCACTTAGTTTTTATAACAGTGATGGTAAGGATATAGTTTATATATCGCATCGTATTCATAAATATAATGTGAAACCGGTAGATTGGTTAAAATTTACTTCGTACGCTTTGAAACTTAGGGGCTATGCAATAGTTGTAGACAATGCACTAGAAACTAGAAATGCAAAGTTTGAATCTTTATTTGTTCCTTCTAAATTTAGAGTTTTTGATAACTGTTTAGAAGCTGTCCAATGGGCAGCGACTATAAATGAAGATGTAATTTCAAAGGCTATTTAAAACCTTCTTTAGGGCTTACATTTTTTAATCCCGCTTAAGAAAAGAACCTTTGAAGACTAAAGTCGCATCAAGTCACCTTTTTCTTTTTAAGACCTGTTAAAAATACTCCAGTAAAAATAAGTACTCCAGCAACTGACTTTTGCCATGTAATCATATCTTTTCCTAACCCTACAGCAATCAATGTTGCTAATAACGGTTGTAAATAGACAAAAACAGCTACTACACTGGGTTTTAAGGTTCTTATTGCAATAATATTAAGCATGTAGGTTCCAAATGTTGCAAACAGTACGATGTAACCTATATTGAGTAAGGTAGAAGCACTTGCAGTAGAGATTTCAAATTCTAAGCCTTGCACGATACCAAATGGAGTAATGAATATAACTCCGAAAAAGTAAAGCCATTTCATCAAAGTAAAGACATGATATTTTGCCGTAAGTTTCTTTGCTAACAATATGTAGAATGCGTAAGAAATAGCATTTACAAATATGAGTAGATTTCCTAACGTTGGATTTGTCGCCTCTGCACCAGCGTTGGTAGATAGAAATATTAATAATGCAGCACCAGAGAATCCTATTAAAATCCCAACAATACGAGTTGCAAATAACTTTTCTTTCAAAAATATAGCGCTTAAAACAAGAACTATAATAGGCGTACTTACCATTAATACAGAAGCACTAATAGGAGACGTGAGAGAAAGTCCCCACATAAACGTGACCATATTAAAACCTACACCACAAAAGGCAGCAAGTGCAATCGATGGTAACTCTTTAAAAGGCACTTTTTCTTTAGGGCCAGCAAAAATAGATATCACCCAAAAAATAGCACAGGTGATCACTACTCTATACCAAGTTAATCCAAAAGGGCCGATATATTTTGGAGTGACTTCTTTTGCAGCGGTAAAATTATAGGCATAGAAGAGCGCTACAAAAAAGCCGCAAATAATTGCAATTGTCCGTTTGCTCATTTAAGAAAGTGCTACTTTGGCGTCTGCGATTACTTTTTTAGAATTACCTATAAAAGCCTCTTTTTTGTAAATAAGAATGGGTCTTTTAATAAAAGTATAATGATCTAGAAGCAGGTTTCTATAATCTGCCTCAGAAAGGTTTTTTTCATGAAGACCACGACCACGGTATAACTGAGCGCGTCTATTAAAAAGCGCCTCATAAGATCCTGCCTGTTGTTTTAAAAACTCAATTTGCTCTTCAGTCACAGGTTGCTCTTTTGTGTTTTGCAAAAGAATATCTTTAGGAAGTGCTAATTCGCCTTTTATTCGCTGACAAGTATTACAACTATCTAGATAAATGAATGTGTTTTCCATCTGACAAAATTACGATAGCTTTTGTTTAATGAGGTCTTTTAAATAATAATTATATATGAGATTAATTCTTGTTTTAATTGTACCAAGAAAAATACATGAATAAAAAATGGGTTGACTAATTTCTTAGTCAACCCATTTGCTTTTATATAAATCTATTAATTTTTGTTTTCGTTAATAAGATATGGAGTTCTACCGTCTGTAATTATTACTTTACTATTGGTAGATTTGGCTAACTCTATAAAAGCTTCAATACTACGTATTTTTAAAATTTCTGGTGTTAAACCTTGTGCTAAGATCATTTGAGCATCTCTTGTACCAGTGGCTTCAATAATTTTACGATCAGCTTCAAGACGTTCTCTTTGAAGAATAAATTCCATCCTCATAGCATCTTGTTCTGCTTGCAATTTTTGTTCTATGGATAGAGATAAACCGGTAGGTAATTGAATACTCTTCATAAGTACGGCCTCAATAATAATACCTTGTGGCGTTAAAGTCTCTTCCATTTTTTCTTTAATTGCTTTTTCTATATCGGCTCTTTTACCTGAGTGCATGTCTTTAGCAAAAAATTGAGAACATACATCAGAGCTTGCTGAACGAAATACTGCTGACATGACATCTTTGTAGTTAGGTCCTATATTTCTTAAAACCGTAGGTACCTTGTCAACTTCTAGTCTGTAAAGTATAGAGATTTCAGAATCAACACTTAAACCTTCTTTACTAGGTATACGTAAAGCTAGTTTCAAATTATTTGTCTGTATAGATTCTTTAATTACTCTTGTCGTAAATGGGTTAAAAACGATAGTACCTTGGGTGGTAACTTTATCGTCCAGCTTTCCCAATCTTTGTTTAATTCCAGCTTCTCCTGGTCTAATGACTGCACAGCTCGTTACTAATAAAGATGCTGCAAAAAGTGCTATTATTTTTCTCATAGTATTACTATTAATTATACATAGTAAATATCGCTATTATAACCATATATCATTCAAATTGATACGTTATTTATTTCTTAAACAATGGGTTAAATATATGTTAACTGATTTTTACTCATTGAGTCTATTTTTTTTAAGGATATTGATTCTTTGTATATCTATTTTTAATTGGGTATCCTAATTTATCATCATACCTTTAGATTATGAAAGATCAGAACTTGAAATTCAATACCAAAGCGATTCATGGCGGTCAGCAAAACATTGATCCAGCATTTAATTCTGTAATGCCTCCTATATATCAAACAACTACATTTAAACAAAGTACTCCTCATGGTCATAAAGGCTATGAATATGCACGTAGTGGTAACCCTACTCGAGATGCGTTGGAAAAGTCTATGGCTAGTCTAGAAAATGGAAGCTTTGGAATCGCTTTTGGTTCTGGGCTCGCTGCGATCGATGCGGTACTTAAACTATTAAAATCTGGTGATGAGGTTATTTCTACCAGTGACCTTTATGGTGGTTCTTATCGACTGTTTACTAATATATTTCAAAACTTTGGCATTAAATTTCATTTTGTCGAGATGGATAATGTGAAAGAAATTGAGAATAAAATTAATGCAAAAACAAGGCTTATTTGGGTAGAGACACCTACTAATCCTATGATGTCTATCATAGATATTAAAGCTGTTTCTAGAATCGCTCAAAAAAACAATTTACTTCTTGCCGTAGACAATACTTTTGCAACTCCATATTTACAACAACCACTTAATTTAGGAGCAGATATTGTTATGCATAGCGCTACAAAATATTTAGGTGGACATAGTGATGTGGTTATGGGATCTTTAGTAGTTAAAGATGAAACACTAGCTAACAAGTTATATTTTATCCAAAACGCAAGTGGTGCGGTTCCTGGACCACAAGATTGTTTTTTAGTATTAAGAGGTATAAAAACGTTACATGTGCGCATGCAGCGGCATTGTGAGAATGGAAAAGCAGTCGCCATGGCGTTACAGCAAAACTCAAAAGTTGCAAATGTTTATTGGCCTGGTTTTGATGATCATCCTAATCATTTAATTGCCAAAAAGCAGATGAGTGATTTTGGTGGCATGGTTTCTTTTACAACTTCTGAGGGAACTTTAGAAAGTGCCGTAAGAGTAGTGGAGCGACTTAAAATTTTCACACTGGCAGAATCTTTAGGTGGTGTAGAGTCTTTAGCCGGTCATCCTGCAAGTATGACACACGCTAGTATTCCTAAAGAAGATCGTGAAAAAACAGGAGTGGTTGACTCACTTATTAGACTTAGTGTAGGAATTGAAGATATAGAAGATTTACTTGAAGATCTAGAACAGGCTTTCCTTTAAAATTTAACTAAAACAGACTGTTTATTTAACTAAAAAACAAATTGAAGAATTAGAAACTACTATACATTTACCTTATAATTTTAAAGTCATATACCATGGCAAATAAATCAGCAAAAGGCCCGAAAAACTTCGGTAAACCTTCTTCAAAGCCTGCAGCAGCAATGCCTAAAGCTAAGAACTCTGCTTCTAAAAAGAAGTAATTGTTCTACACACACGATCCGATCGTGTGAAACTAAAACTAATAAAAAAGAGCCGTTTCCTTAAAAAAGAAACGGCTTCTTAAGAAGGTTATTTTTTAGAGTACTCCAATTCTTTTTGATCTACAGTATAATCAAATACTTTCACACCTTTGGTGTCATATATCGTAAGTTTTAATGATCTATTACCCTTATTTCCTGTTACATCTATAATTCCAAAATTATGTTTGTAATAAGTTTTATCTTTAACCTGTAAAGTATTTCCTTCTTCTCTAGCTTGATGAATTCCCGCTGTTAGTGGAGAACAGGTAATGTCAATTAATGGATAAGCGTCCTTACGCTCTAATCTTGATATTTCTGTATGATGTCTATCACCACTTATAAATAACACACGCTCAATACGTTCTTCATGTAATCGATTTAATAGGCGTTTTCTTTCTCCTGGATAAGTGGCATAATTCTCATAAACAGCTGCATCACTAATAATTTGTCCACCAGCTACAACAACTTTAAAGGACGCATTACTTGCAGTTAATGCATCAATAAGCCAGTCTAATTGCTCTTTTCCAAAATAATCTTTATCATCATCCATGCTTTTATTAGGTGCACGATGGTAACGATCGTCTAGAAAAAAGAACTCTACGTCATTAAAAGGGAAATGCTGTGTAACGCCACCATTGCCAGCTGCATTAGTATTTAGATTACCCCAATAATCATTAAAGGCTTTTTCTGTTATTTTTTTATGCACATAACTTCGGTCAGAATCATTAGGTCCGTAATCATGATCATCCCAGGTGGCATAATGATGCACACTACCTAATAATGGTTGTAACTGTGGTAAAGCACGTGTGTTTCTATGGCGATATCTTATACCTGTTTCTGTTAAAAAATCTGGCGTCCTCAAGTATATATTATCTCCTGACCATAGCATTAGATCAGGATCTTTAGATAAAATACTATTGAAAACTTCATAATGACCACCATACGGCGATGGTCTATCATCTTTTTGATCATTAATAAAGGTGCAAGAACCTATAGCAATTTTAAAATCTGGTGGGTTTTCTCTGTACTGCCATAAAGTCTGTGTTTGAAATTCTAACTTATAATCTCTAGGGACATACATATTGTTAATATATAGCTTGTAAGTATAGGTTGCACCATAAATAACTTCTCGAGGATAAAGTTTTGCTATTAGATCGTTACTGGCATCGGTTATGACTGTTTCTGTAAATCGCATATCTTCATTGCCAGTAAAGTACCCAATTTTTACTTCGGCTGGGGCTTTAGTTTGTACCCATATAAGCACTTCTCTAAAATCAGAATAACCTAGCATAGGGCCAGATTGCAACAAAGACTCTTGCGAAACTGAAAAATTTGAAATAAATAAAAAGAGTAAGAGTAATTTTTTCATAGTATATTTTGAGTGTTAAAGATCTTAAAATTATATGGATTCCATATCAACTTAGGGTTAATTCTAATTTAAGAATATATAAGGTATTCGCTTTCGCGAAAGCGAGACAATAGTTATCTGATATTTTATAATTTATGATCTGCGTTTCATAAATGGTTGGAGAATTATGCATATTTGTTAAAATAATTAAACAAAGAAGTGGCAGTTAAGAAACTAATTATAGGTCGCACTGACCGAGCAGATTTTCCTAAATTGGAAATTAAAGGGATTGATATAAAAATCGATACAGGAGCCTACACCAGTAGTATTCACTGTAAAGATATTGAAGAAACTGACGGCGTGTTATATGCTACTTTGTTAGATGAAGAGCATGAACAGTATCACGGTAAGCGTTTAAATTTTGAGGAATATGAAGTTACGAGTGTACGCAGTAGTAATGGTACCGTTGATTTACGTTATAAAGTTCAAGCAAATATCAGACTTTTCAAAAAACTTTATAAAATCTCTTTAACCTTAAGTAATAGAGAGGAAATGAAATATCCTGTTTTAATAGGACGCAAATTTCTATCTTCTAAATTTATAGTCGATACAGAACTTCAAGATATCTCTTATTTACAATCGCAAAATGAAGATTAATATTTTATCTAGAAGTGCAAGTCTTTATAGTACAAAAAGATTAATTGAAGAGGCAAGGAAGGCTGGTCATATCGTCAAGGCAATGAATGTTTTGCACTGCGACATAAAATTAGAAAAGCAAAAGCCTACTGTTTATTATCATGGAGAACGTATCGTAACACCAGACGCAATTATCCCTCGTATAGGTGCGAGCATTACTTTTTATGGGACAGCAATAGTAAGACAGTTCGAAATGATGAATTGCTTAACAACAGTTAGTTCTACTGCTTTAGTACGCAGTAGGGATAAACTACAAAGTCTACAATTACTTTCAAGAAGCGGTGTAGATATGCCTATGACAGTTTTTACCAACTTTGGAGAGCATACAGATGATATTTGTAAACAAGTAGGTGGTCCGCCTGTAGTGATCAAAGTCCTAGAAGGAACTCAAGGTATAGGTGTAAACCTTGCAGAAACTATCGAGGCCGCAGATGCCATTATTGATGCTAATAATGAATTGAGAACTCGCGTTATTATTCAAGAGTTTATCAAAGAAGCTGGTGGAGCAGATTTAAGAGCCTTTGTTGTGGGAGATAAAGTTGTAGGAGCCATGAAAAGGCAAGCCCAAAAAGGTGAATTTAGATCTAACCTTCATCGAGGTGGAACGTCTAAAAGTATTACTTTATCAAAACAAGAAGAACAGACGGCACTAAAGGCAGCAAAATCTTTAGGTTTAGGAGTTTGCGGTGTAGATTTACTTCAAAGTAGTCGTGGACCGTTAGTTCTCGAGGTAAATAGTTCTCCAGGTTTAGAAGGGATTGAAGCTGCGACTGGAAAAAATATAGCGCGAGAAATTATTACATATATTGAAAAAGAACTGCATGCTTAAACAACTTAAAATATTTAATACGGTAATTGAGCCAGGCAAGAGTTACAAGCTTAATTTTAATATGGCAAAACTTTATACATCAACAAGTATAGAGGTGCCTGTCTTAGTAGAGCGCAGTAAAAAGGCTGGTCCAGTTGTTTTAGTTACTGGTGGCATTCATGGTGATGAAATTAATGGTATTGAGGTAGTACGACAGCTTATTGTCAAAAAATTAAATAAACCAGTCATTGGGACGATAATAGCGATTCCAGTTCTAAATATTTTTGGATTTTTAAGTGGGACAAGAGAATTTCCTGATGGAAGAGATTTAAACCGAGTGTTTCCAGGTACAAAATCTGGTCCGTTGGCAAGTAGATTTGCTTATCAAATAACACAAGAGCTACTGCCACAAGTAGATGTAGTATTGGATTTTCATACTGGTGGTGCACAAAGGTTTAATGCTCCTCATTTAAGAGTCGCACAGACAGAAACTAGTTCATGGAACCTCGCTCAAATTTTTAACGCACCATTCTTAATGAACGGTAGTAATATTAAAAAAACCTTTAGAGGTACCTGTGCAGACTTAGGTAAAACGTATTTACTATTTGAAGGTGGAATGTCTAATAAAAGTGATAAACATATAGTTGCAACTGCTGTAAATGGTACGGTTAGGGTTTTGAATCATTTAAAAATGTTACATACCACGGTAGAAGTTAAAAAGCCAGAAAAAGAGTCTATCGTTATAACAGATTCAAAATGGGTGAGAGCTAACTATTCTGGTTTATTGCACCCTAAAGTTCCTTGTGGTAAGAAAGTGGAAAAAGATGAGTTTCTTGCTACCATTACAGATCCTTATGGAGAATTAAGGTATAAAGTAAAGTCTCCACATGCTGGCTATATTATTAATGTGAATTATAGCCCATTAGTTTATCAAGGTGATGCTATTTTTCATATTTCTAGACACGATGAATAAAAAAGAGCTAAGGAAAACATACTTAAACTTAAGAAAAGCACTTTCTGATAACCAGATAGAGCAGTACAGTCTTCAGATCTCAAACTGGGCGCTTCAACTTGATATTTGGCAACACTCTAATTATCATATTTTTTTGCCTATTACTAGGCAAAAGGAAATCAACACAGAATATTTACTTCACGTATTACAGGGAAAAGATAAAAATATAATTGTTTCTAAATCTAATTTTGAGAATTTCAGGATGAAACATTATTTATTGACAGATCAAACAAAACTTATTGTCAATTCTTATGGTATTCCAGAACCTGATGAAAAAGGAATATCAATTAGTGAAGAAAGTATTGACGTTGTGTTTGTTCCTTTGTTAGTGGCAGATAAAAACGGCAACCGTTTAGGTTATGGAAAAGGTTTTTACGATAGATTTTTGAAAAAATGTAGGCCAGATACTCTTAAAATAGGATTGTCTTTTTTTGAACCGTTAGAGTCAACCATAGATGCTGATATTCATGATATAGCATTAGATTATATCATTTATGATCAAGGTTTTTTGATTATCCATTAAAAGTGGTTAGGATTTTAATTAGCCTTAGCGATAATTTAAAGAGTTCATTTTTTTTTCCAAATACCTGTATGATGTAGGATAATGAACATTAGTCATAGATCTTTTTATAGGTAATCGATCATCAAAATCTTGCATCCTTCATTCTGCACAACACGCTTGATGAAAAACAAGGAAAAGTACCAATCATACAACCGCTTCTTATTTTATCATCTTGCCTATCAATCAATAGAGAATCTATGTTGAAGGCATGATCAATGAAAATCAGTTGCTAAAATTTTGTGATTTAAATAATCATCTATGATTCTTTTTCCGTTTCTGGAAACGCCTTTTTGCTAAAGAGTATTAAAAGCATCACTCCTATAGTGATAGCACTATCTGCCACATTAAAAATGGCGTTGAAGAATTTAAAGGACTCTCCACCTACAAACGGCATCCAGTCTGGCCAGGTACCTTCAAATAATGGAAAATACAACATATCTACTACATGACCACCACCTATGCCAGCATAGCCTTGTTCTGGAAATGCAGTCGCGATGGCACCATGATAGCTGCCAGAGAAGATCACGCCATAGAAAATAGAGTCTATTATGTTACCTAACGCTCCTGCAAAGATTAATGAAATGCATACAATCAAAATTTTGTGACCGTTCTTTTTTATACTACTAACCAACCAATAGCCAATTCCAAAAATTGCAAATACTCTAAAAACAACTAAAATAAGTTTGCCATAATCACCAGGTATTTCCATTCCCCAGGCTGCCCCAGCATTTTCATAAAAGAGCAATTTAAACTTTCCCCAGTCCACGATAGCCTCACTATTACTGCTTGTTAAGGTATAGTTTAATTTTATGTAAATTTTGCTTACTTGGTCTATTATAAGGACCAGAAGGATAATTATTATAGCTTTAGATAACTTCATGAATTGCTTTTCAATAATGTAAAAATACTACTTCTTAGTCTTTTTAAGATGGCTTATGTTACCAGAAACTGTTTCAATTAAGGCAAAATATTTGATTAAATTAGGTTTTTTAAATGTAGAGACTTTTCCTGATCTTGAAAAAACTGTGGTGCTATAATCGGTTAGCTCTAAAAAAACATCTGCATAGGCAGATACGTAGGTTACATCACCTTTGAGTTTATTTATTTTACAACTACCAGATAATTGATTGATATATATCTTTTTAAAATCGCCACTAATCGATATATCAGCACTTTGAGTGTTGATGATTAAACTTTTGTTTTTAGGTAAAAATAAAGTTGCTTTACCATCTATAACTTTGTGAGCGCTCAATTTGTCTTCAGGAAACGAAAAGGACGGACTGATCGGATCTGTAATCAATAAGGAATCATTTCTAATACTGCTGGACAGTATTACTGCATTTTTGTATTCGCCGCTTTGATCAGTTGTAATTTTTACATTATTGTTGTCTGTAGTTTTTATTTCTAACTCTAGATATTGATTTAAGTCTATATCTACAACATTGAAAGAGCTTTGTAAAAATTGAGTTTCATTTTTTACAGATGATGATTGTTGAGCATCCGCTTTCGCGAAAGCGAGAACGAAAAAAATAAATGAGACATAAAAAAACCTTTGTAAACTGGAACAAGCAAGATGTTTATTCATTTTACAAAGGTTTAAGTTAGAGTTCTCTTAATTAGAGAAAAACAGTTTTTACTGCATGTTTTTTGCTTCAATACTTAAAGTTGCATGAGGCACTAACTCTAACCTTTTTTTATTGATTAGTTTTCCTGTAACACGACACACACCATAAGATTTGTTTTCAATTCTTATCAATGCATTTTTAAGGTCGCGTATGAACTTTTCTTGACGTATAGCTAGTTGCGCACTTGTTTCTTTACTCATTACGGCACTACCTTCATCAAAGGCTTTAAACTGCGGTGCAGTGTCGTCTGTACCATTATCAGAATTATTCGTATAAACCGTTTTGATCAATTCATACTGATCTTGAGCTTCCTTAATTTTTGTGTTAAGTATTTCTCTAAAGTATGCTAGATCAGCATCTCCGTATCTTAGTTTTTCATCTGTATTTGCACTCATTTTCTTATATTTTAGTAACCATAATAGCGGTTGCAATATCGTCAAATTCAATTATCGTACCGTTATCAACAAGTTGTGTTATCGTTAAGCGATCAGCAAGCGTTTCATCCTTGATATATTGCTCATTTGCTTTAAGAGCATCGTCCATATCTTTATGAGATGCGATCTCAATATGAATACGGTCGGTTACCTCGAGCCCAGAATCTTTTCTTATGTTTTGAATGCGATTTACTAGCTCTCTTGAAATCCCTTCCTGTTTAAGTTCTGGCGATATGGTTACATCGAGTGCAACGGTAATACCTGATTGGTTTGCTACTAACCATCCTTCTATGTCTGAAGATGTAACCTCTACATCTTCAAGGGTCAAGATAATACGATTACCATTTATTTCAACTTCTTTTTGACCAGTTTTTTCTAACAAAGTGATGTCTTCTTGTTGAAAACTTTTGATCTTTCCAGCTATTTGTCCCATCGCTTTACCAAAGCGTGGTCCTAAAGCTTTAAAATTAGGTTTAATTTCTTTTACAAGAATGCCACTAGCGTCATCTATCAGCTCGATTTCTTTTACGTTAACTTCACTTTTTACAAGATCAGCAATTGCTTCTATTTGAGCCTTATCACCAGCGTCTAAAACTGGGATCATAATGCGCTGCAATGGCTGGCGCACTTTAATACTTTCCTTTTTACGTAAGGATAAAGTAAGACTAGATATTACTTGAGCTTTATGCATTTTCTCTTCCAGCGCTGCATCGATTAACGACTCATCTACCTTAGGGAAAGTAGATAAGTGAACACTTTCACTTGCATTGCTTTCACAAACACTGGTTAAATCTCTATACAGTTGATCCATAAAGAATGGAGCGATAGGAGCGCCTAACTGTGCAACAGTTTTTAAACAGGTGTATAAAGTCTGGTACGCGGCAATTTTATCTTGCTCATAACTTCCTTTCCAGAAACGCCTTCTACACAATCGCACGTACCAGTTACTCAGGTTTTCAGTTACAAACGTGGTAATTGCGCGAGCGGCCTTTGTAGGCTCATAATCTTCATAAAATACTGTAGTTTCTTTTATCAGTGTGTTCAATTCTGATAAAATCCAGCGGTCTATTTCTGGCCTTTCTTCTAATGAAATATCTGCTTCTTGATAAGTAAATCCATCTACATTTGCATACAAACTGAAGAATGAATAAGTGTTGTAAAGTGTTCCAAAAAACTTGCGTTGCACCTCAGTTATTCCGTCTGTATCAAATTTGAGGTTGTCCCAAGGGTTTGCGTTGCTTACCATGTACCAGCGCGTTGCATCTGCTCCATAATTGCTTAGCGTTTCAAAAGGATCTACTCCATTACCTAGACGTTTAGACATCTTCTGTCCGTTTTTATCGAGCACAAGACCGTTAGAAACTACATTTTTGTACGCCACGTCGTCGCTTATCATAGTAGCAATAGCATGAAGTGTATAGAACCATCCACGAGTTTGATCCACACCTTCGGCAATGAAATCTGCCTTGCGCAGGCCGCTTTCTACCGCTTCTTTATTTTCAAAAGGGTAGTGCCATTGGGAATAAGGCATAGAACCAGAATCAAACCAAACGTCTATCAAATCTGCCTCACGAGTTAGTTTTTCTCCCGTTTTACCTACTAGATAAATTTGATCCACCACATTTTTATGAAGGTCTACTAGATCATAGTTTTCTTCACTCATATCACCAGACTTAAATCCAGCAAACGGATTAGAAGTCATGAATCCAGCGGCGATGGATTTCTCAATTTCGTTAGTAAGTTCTTCTATAGAACCTATGATTATTTCTTCAGTTCCAGTCTCGTTTCTCCATATAGGAAGTGGGATACCCCAGAAACGGGAACGCGATAAATTCCAGTCGTTTGCATTTGCCAGCCAGTTACCAAATCTTCCTTCTCCGGTAGATTTAGGTTTCCAGTTGATGGACTGGTTGAGTTCATGCATTCTATCTTTGAACTCAGTAACTTTTATGAACCAACTATCTAGCGGATAGTATAATACAGGTTTATCAGTTCTCCAGCAATGCGGATAACTGTGTACATATTTTTCTACCTTAAAGGCACGATTCTTTTCTTTAAGATCTATCGCAATGTCTACATCTACAGAGCGTTCTGGAGCCTCACCATCAGCAAAATATTCGTTTTTCACATATTTCCCACCTACTTCAGGAAGTTCATCTCTAAATTTTCCTTGTAGCGTCACTAGTGGCACTGGATTCTGATTTTCATCTAACACCAGCATTGGTGGAATAGGTGGAACAGCTTGTTTAGCAACGAGCGCATCATCTGCTCCGAAAGTAGGAGATGTGTGCACTATCCCTGTTCCATCTTCAGTCGTTACAAAATCTCCTGCGATAACTCTATATGCATCTTGTGCATTCTCAAACGGTTGTGCATAAGGTAATAGCTGCTCGTATCTTAAATTTACCAGATCAGTTCCTTTACAAGAACCTAATAACTGATAAGGGATCTTTTTATCTCCTAGTTGGTATTTTAGTTTCGCTTTCGTGAAAGCGTCACCTTCTAACAGCTCATACTTCTTACCAAACTGGTAGCTCACTAATTTCTCAGCAAGGATTACCTGCATAGGTTCACCAGTGTATTGATTAAAAGTTTCTACAAGAACATAATCAATTTTAGGACCGACAGTAAGAGCTGTGTTGGACGGTAATGTCCATGGAGTAGTCGTCCAAGCAAGGAAAAATACCTCACCACTAGTTTCAAATGGTAATTTTGATGGATCTTCTACTTTAAATTGTGCTGTTACTGTCGTATCTGTAACATCTTGATAGGTTCCAGGCTGGTTCAACTCGTGCGAGCTTAATCCAGTTCCTGCTGCAGGAGAGTAAGGTTGTATGGTGTAGCCTTTATAAAGCAAATCTTTAGAGTAGATTTCTTTTAACAACCACCATACAGACTCCATGTATTTTGATTTGTAAGTAATGTATGGATCTTCCATATCTACCCAATAACCCATATCATCTGTAAGTTTGCTCCAGATATCGGTATATTTTAATACCGCATCTTTACAAGCTTGATTGTAATCTTCTACAGATATTTTTGTACCTATATCTTCCTTAGTAATTCCTAGTGCTTTTTCCACACCTAGTTCTACAGGAAGACCGTGCGTGTCCCATCCTGCTTTACGATTCACTTGATAACCTTGTTGAGTCTTAAAACGACAGAATAAATCCTTAATCGTACGTCCCATAACGTGGTGAATACCAGGTAAGCCATTTGCAGATGGTGGTCCTTCAAAGAAAATAAAAGGTTCATTTCCTTCACGAGTCGTCATGGACTTGTTGAAAATATCGTTTTCCTTCCAGAAGTTTTTGATGCGTTCATCTATTTCTGGTAAGTTCAATCCTTTGTATTCGTTGAATTTATTACTCATTGCACTAGTGTTTTATGGGGTGCAAAAGTAGGGAAAATTATGTTTCTATTACATGGGAAATCAGCTGTCTTGCTAAAGATAAACTATGGTCTGCTGATACAAAAAAATCACTCTACTTCAATCTCCAGCACAAAACCTTCATGGCTTCTTAGATTCATTACTTTACCATCTTCAAAGATCAGGTATTGTCCTTTTATTCCTTTCAGCTTTCCTGAATGCTCGGTTGTTTTTGCAAGATTGACGCTTGTTACCTTTTCTGGATATTGAAGAACTGGAAAATTGATTTCCCATTCCTTTTCATTATCGAGGATGTATTCTTGTGCTTCTTTAGGTATGTATGGTAGTAAGCTTTCGCGAAAGCGTAACAAATCAACATCTTCAATGCTATTAGTAAGCATTTTACGCCAGTTGGTTTTATCTGCTACGTGATCTTTTAGGGCAACCTCTGCAATACCAGCAAGATAACGATTAGGTGTTTCTAAAATTGCGATCGCTTCATGTGCGCCTTGATCGATCCATCTAGTCGGAACTTGCGTTTTGCGAGTCACACCTACTTTTATATTACTACTGTTTGCTAGATAAACGATATGGGGTTTAAGTTGTACTTTCTTCTCGTATTCTAGATCACGATCTTCTTCATCTAGATGGGCACGGCTCAATTCTGGTTTCATGATCCAGTCTCCAGCCTGCGGTGATGCAGTAAAACAATCATAACAAAATCCCTGACGCCATATTTTCTTATCTAGACTACAATTTAAACATTCATTACCTACATGCTTTAAAGAAACGTTCTTATCGAGTAGCTGATTGATATGCAAAAAATTATCTGGAAATACCAGATAGTATTGAACCGTTTCTTGAAGTTCAGTTTGCATTTTTCTAATCGTGCCAGTAATGATCATTTTAGGAACTTTAAATATTATCGAAGTATCTTTGAGATGGTAAAAATACCAATTAGGATTTTTAAAATATGGGAAATGCTTTAATCAATTCTGTAGTCTCTTGGTTTCTTAAGAAGCGCATCCATGATATGGAGCTTTTTATGAAGCATCCACAAGAATTACAGAATAATATTTTACAAGATCTAGTTTATTATGCAAGACATACTGAGGTAGGTAAAAGATATGGTTTTGATTCTATAAAATCCTATCGCGATTTTGCAGATCGAGTTCCTGTTTCTGAATATGCAGAAATTCAATCTTCTATACAGAGGTCTAGAAATGGTGAAGGAAATATATTCTGGCCTAGTGATATCAAATGGTATGCAATGAGTAGTGGTACCACTAATGCGCGCAGTAAATTTATACCAGTAAGCCAGCAATCTCTAGAAGATTGCCATTATGCAGCGGCAAAAGATTTGCTATGTATGTTTTTGAATAATAATCCAGATTCTAAAATTTTCAAAGGAAAAGGATTGCGATTAGGTGGCAGTAATGTGCTTGATAAAAAATCTGGGACAGTTGCCGGAGATTTGAGTAGTATTTTAATAGATAACATGCCTTTCTGGGCAGATTACAGTTCTACACCAGGAAATGAAGTCGCTCTTATGGCAAATTGGGAAACCAAAATGCCAGCTATCGTAAAAGAAACAATTCAAGAAAATGTCACTAGTCTCGCTGGTGTTCCTTCATGGATGATGATTTTATTGAATAATGTATTAGAAACCACAGCAAAGGGAAATGTTCTAGAGGTATGGCCACACATGGAAGTTTTTTTTCATGGTGGTGTTAGTTTTGATCCTTATGTAGAACAATATCAAAAGCTGCTTCCTAACGATAGAATAAAGTATTACGAGACCTATAATGCTAGTGAAGGTTTCTTTGCAATTCAAGATACCAACGATAGTAAAGAATTGCTATTAATGCTGGATTATGGGATTTTCTATGAGTTTATAGGTATGAAGACATACGGTACGCCCGATGAAAAAATCATACCATTAGATGAAGTAGAACTAGGTGAGAATTATGCCATTATCATTACTACTAATGCTGGATTATGGCGATATAAAATAGGCGATACAGTAAGGTTTACTTCTAAAAACCCTTATCGTATTAAGGTAACTGGTCGCACAAAACATCATATAAATGTATTCGGTGAAGAGTTGATCATTGAAAACGCTGAGGCTGCGCTTAAGAAAACCATTTCAGAAATCGCTTGTTCTATTAAAGATTATACGGTTGCACCTGTTTTTATGGACGGTAAAGAAAAAGGAGCACATGAATGGATGATAGAATTTGATACGCAACCGGATGATGTATCCGCTTTTGCAAAAGCGCTAGACCAAAATCTTCAAAGAGAGAATAGTGATTATGAAGCAAAAAGAGCCAACAATATTACCCTTACAGAGTTAAGAATTCACAATGCAAAACCAGATCTGTTTTATAATTGGTTGAAGCAAAAAAACAAACTAGGTGGTCAGCATAAGATTCCAAGGTTGAGTAATTCTAGAGATTATATGGAAGAGTTGTTGCAAATTAATAAAGTAATGGCTTCAAAAAGCTAGCAATCGATAATTTGTTTAGAATAAAAAACGAGTCGTAAAGCGACTCGTTAAACCTTATTTGAAAAGGTATTTAATACGTATTTTTGCAAAAATTTTTTACATGAGCAAATTAGTAGTGGTAGGAACAGTAGCATTTGATGCGATTGAAACTCCTTTTGGTAAAACCGATAAAATTTTAGGAGGTGCGGCGACCTTTATAGGGTTGAGTGCCTCTCATTTCAATACAGAAGTAGGACTAGTAAGTGTAGTAGGTGGAGATTTTCCTCAGGAATATTTAGACATGCTTACTAATCGTGGTATGAATATAGAAGGTATCGAGGTTGTGAAAGATGGTAAAACATTTTACTGGTCTGGAAAGTACCATAACGATATGAATACTCGTGATACACTCGCTACAGAGCTTAATGTCCTTGCAGATTTTAATCCTGTTGTACCAGAATCATTTAAAGATGCTGAGGTAGTGATGTTAGGAAACTTACATCCAGCAGTACAATTAGGAGTGATTGAACAAACACCTAAAGCAAAGCTTATTGTATTAGATACCATGAACTTCTGGATGGATAGTGCATTAGATATGTTACATCAGGTTATTGCTAAAGTAGATGTTATAACAATTAATGATGAAGAAGCTAGACAGTTGTCTGGTGAATATTCTCTAGTTGCAGCGGCACGTAAGATTCATGAAATGGGTCCTAAATATGTGGTAATTAAAAAAGGAGAACATGGTGCATTACTGTTTCATAATGGCGATATCTTTTTTGCGCCGGCATTACCATTAGAAGAAGTGTTTGACCCAACAGGTGCAGGAGATACATTTGCTGGTGGATTTGCAGGTTTCCTTGCAGCAAGTGGTGATTACTCTTTTGATAACATGAAACGTGCTATTATCTATGGATCTAATTTTGCTTCATTTGCAGTAGAGAAATTCGGAACAGAGCGTATGCAAACAATTACTAATGAAGAGATCACAACGCGTTTAGAGCAATTTAAAGCGTTAACAAAATTTGAAATAAACAATTAATAAAAACTATCAAAAAGCCTCAAAAATTACTTGGGGCTTTTTTATTTTTATCATCTTATAATTTCCATCATGAGCGATCAGTTAAAACACGAGTGCGGTATTGCACTTATCCGTCTTCTTAAACCATTAGAATTTTATAAGGAGAAATACGGAACAGCGTTTTATGGCATCAATAAAATGTATTTGATGATGGAAAAACAGCACAACCGCGGTCAGGATGGTGCTGGATTTGCAAGTATCAAACTAGACGTGAAACCAGGACAACGTTACATCTCTAGAGTACGTAGTAATGCTGCACAACCTATTCAAGATATTTTTGCTCAAATTAATGAGCGCATCAATACCGAGTTGACTGAAAAACCAGAAATCAAGGAAGACGTAGCTGCTCAAAAAGAAAACATACCTTATATAGGAGAATTATTAATGGGTCATGTACGTTATGGCACTTTTGGAAAGAATAGTATAGAGTCTGTTCATCCATTTTTGAGACAGAACAACTGGATGCATCGCAACCTGATCATGGCAGGTAATTTTAACATGACTAATGTGTTCAAGCTTTTTAACAAGCTAGTAGAATTAGGGCAGCATCCTAAAGATATGGCTGACACGGTAACCGTCATGGAAAAAGTAGGCCATTTTCAAGATCGTCAAGTTAGTAAATTATATAAAAAATTTAAATCTAAAGGACTATCTAAAATTGAGGCCAGTCCAAAGATTGCAGAAGAAATAGATGTTGCAAAAATCTTACGCAAAAGTGCTAGAGATTGGGATGGTGGTTATGCGATGGGTGGATTAATGGGGCATGGGGACGCCTTTTTGTTGCGCGATCCAGCAGGAATACGTCCAGCTTACTATTATCAAGATGATGAAGTAGTGGTAGTAGCTAGTGAACGACCAGTAATACAAACGGCATTTAACGCTCCATTTGATCAAGTTAAAGAGCTAAATCCAGGTAAAGCCATTATCATCAAGAAAAACGGTACGGTTACTTTAGAGCAAATATCTAAACCTTTAGAACGTAAGGCGTGTTCGTTTGAACGAATTTATTTTTCTCGTGGTAGTGATGCAGAGATCTACCAAGAACGCAAGATGTTAGGAAAATTATTGTTTCCTAAGATCTTAAAAAGTATTGATAACGATATTGACAATACGGTATTCTCTTATATTCCTAACACCGCCGAAACTTCTTTCTACGGTATGGTAGAAGAAGGTCATAATGTACTTAACCAGCAAAAGAAAGATTTTATACTCGCTGGGAATGGTAAACTGACGGCAGAACAGGTGGAAAATACGCTTTCGCGAAAGCTAAGAACCGAAAAAATTGCTATAAAAGATGCAAAGCTACGTACGTTCATAACAGAAGACTCTTCTCGTGACGATCTAGTAGCCCATGTTTACGATGTAACTTATGGCGTTGTAAAGCCAGAAGATAATCTTGTTATTATAGATGATTCTATTGTAAGAGGAACAACATTAAAAAAGTCCATTCTTAAAATGATGGATCGTTTGAATCCTAAGAAAATCGTTGTTGTTTCCAGTGCACCACAAATACGTTACCCAGATTGTTATGGAATTGACATGGCTCGATTAGAAGGGTTAGTTGCTTTTAGAGCAGCTCTTGCTTTACATAAAGATCGTAATACTTATGAAACCGTAGAGCTTATTTACAAAAAATGTAAGCTACAAACCGAGATGGAAGATGCTCAAGTCGTTAATCACGTGAAAGAATTGTACGATCCTTTTACAGATCAAGAAATATCTGATAAGATAGGAGAACTGCTTTCTGATGAAGATATTAATGCCGAGGTAAAAGTAATTTATCAAACTGTTGACGATCTTCACAAAGCCTGTCCTAAAAATTTAGGGGACTGGTATTTTACTGGTAATTACCCTACTGATGGTGGTAATCGAGTAGTGAACCGCGCTTACATCAATTTCTTTGAAGGAAATGATCAAAGAGCCTATTGATTGCTTAAGGTGTATGAATTATAATTTTGTAAATCTAAGCAGTCATAAATAAACATATTCAAATTACATTTACAAAAAAATTACTAATAATGAAAACAAAATTATTTTTATTGGTCTTATGCATGGTTACGGCTGTAAACGCTCAACGAGTAAAATCTGAAACTGCAACTTATGAAACTGTTCGACTACCTTTAGAACCGCTTCAAGGAGCAGTAGCAGGTTATAATTTTAAAGTTTCTACTCCATATCCGGAAGATAATAGTGCGTTAGAACGATATGCTCAAGAAAAGTTTGCTAACGAGCAAGCAGGTTACGACGATTTAGTAGCAGAATCTAAACTTCTTTATGAAGAAGCATTAGTACAATACGAGCAAGATGTAGAAATAGCAAGAGAAAATTTTAAACTAGAAAGTGCAGAATTCAAAAAGCTCAGTTTTGTAGAAAGAATGGCGTTAGCTGACAAAAAGCCGACTTTAAAATTGCCACGCAAACCTATTTATCGCAAACCAGCTGAACCTCGTTATGTAAAACCTAACCTTTCAAATTCAATCGTTTTTAATGGCGATGTGCTAGCAGATTCTTATTTAAGATTAGACGGTTATGATCAAACCGATCAAAATGGACTAGAAGGACAAATTACGTTTTACGATTTTGAAAAATTGGACATTATTACCGAGGTGAAACAAGAAAGCTACTATAATAAAAGCGCAAAGAAAACAGTGAACCGTAATGTTACCTATTATGTAACTCAATATAAGAGACCTACAGAATTAATTCTTACATATGGAGGCGAGACTTTACATTCAGGTATGTTTGAAAATACTGGAGAATTTACTTATTACAGCGATAAAGTGCGTCCTAATATGTTTAACATAGAGAAGCAAAGTATCAGTAATACCTTACAAGACATTAATGTTTATATCAATAATTTATATGGTATCACTTCTATAACGAATAATGTAGAGGTACATTATGTGAAAAATAAAAACGGTGAATATGATGATCTAGAAAATGCAAAAGACATGGCGCTAGCGGGATACGCAAATTTTGACATCGACAGTGATAACGATGATTTGCGTGATGCGGTAGATTTATGGGAAACAGCTATGGAAGAATCTAATGTAGAAGATCGTAGAGCTAGAATTGATAAAGGAGTTACTGAAGCGATCCTTTTTAATCTTGTAGAAGCAAATATCGCTCTAAAAGATATGGTAAATGCTCAAAATTACCTTACTATGTTAAAGAAGATGAGTTTAAATTACCGTGAAAAACAACTAGTTGAAAAGTATGAAAATCAATTGAACGAGATCAATACAAGATTACAAGCAAATGGTATGTAAATGATTATTTTGTAATTTTTGAATCATAAAAAGCCTCAAAGTCTAATTGTAGAATTTGAGGCTTTTTCTTTTAGAGCTATTTTGAATATTACTTCCCTTCAGCATATCTTCTTGAAACTTCTTCCCAATTAATTACATTAAAGAAAGCTTCCACATAATCAGGGCGTCTGTTTTGGTAATTTAAGTAATATGCGTGTTCCCAAACGTCAAGACCTAAAATAGGAGTTCCACCACAGCCTATTTCTGGCATCAATGGGTTATCTTGATTTGCAGTACCGCATACATCTAGTTTTCCACCTTCATGAACACATAACCATGCCCATCCAGAACCAAATTGTCCTTTTGCAGCATCGCTAAATTTATCTTTAAAAGAATCAAAAGAACCAAAAGATGAGGTAATAGCATCTGCTAATTCACCACTTGGGTGCCCGCCACCATCAGGAGACATCACATCCCAAAAAAGTTTGTGATTATAGAAACCACCACCGTTATTTCTAACCGCTTTGTTGTGCATGTCTAGATTCATAAGAATATTCTCGATAGTTTTACCTTCAAGATCAGTTCCAGAAACAGCATCATTTAATTTATTAGTATACCCTTGATGATGCTTGTTATAATGAATATCCATCGTTTTTGCGTCGATGTGAGGTTCTAAAGCAGCATTATCATAGTTTCTCTTAGGTAATTCAAAAGCCATTATATATAGTTTTTAATTAGTTATTTTAAAACATAAAATTAGGTACAAAAAGAGGATTGTTAAAATTATCCACGTTATATTATCCTTAAAGTGTTAAAAATCATTATAAATGCCTAGTAAAGTTAAAAAGCTACTAATGTATCCATCTTAACCATATCAATTTTTAAATACAGGAAGCTTATATTTGAATATGGCTCAATCACCGACTACTTTTTACAGTGCTAGCGCAGGATCTGGAAAAACATACACGCTTGCACGAGATTATTTAACACTGCTTTTTAAGAATGAATATTCTAATGGATATCGTAAAATTCTAGCGGTAACCTTTACAAATAAAGCAGTAGGAGAAATGAAGGAGCGTATTTTAGAATACCTTCACAAATTTACCTTTGAAGAATTAGATGCATCTGTTATAGCAATTGCAGCACATATTAAACAAGAGGCAGGTTTAAATGATGAACAGTTTAAAAAGAAAGCGCAGGCTATTTTTAACCAGTTATTACACGATTATTCTGCATTTGATATTGTAACGATAGACTCTTTTAACCACCGTATTTTAAGAACCTTTGCAAAGGATATCGATCTTCCAGATAATTTTGAGGTAGAACTGGACAGCAAACGATTAATTTCAAAAGCCATTCACAACCTTATTGCTCGTGCTGGAAAAGACAATAAATTAACACAATTATTAGTAGATTTCTCTTTGCTCAAAATTGAAGAAGGGAAAAGCTGGGACATTGAGTACGACCTTCAAGATATCGCAAAGCTTATCCTTAACGAAAATCATTATCCTTTTCTGAAACAATTAAAGGAAAAAGAGGTAGAAGATTTTTTACGCTTTCGCGAAAGCTTATATAAAAACATCAATGTTGAGCAAAAAGAGCTTACTGAGAAGGCACAAAACCTTGTCGCATCATTGCAAAGTAATGGTATTAACGTTACTGATTTTAAAGGTGGTTCAAGAAGTATATTCAATACTGTGATAAAAGTGTCAAATGAAGATTTTTCAGTAGGGTTAGAAACAGCTTCTGTTAGAGATTTAATAGCAGGAGATCTTTATCCTAAAGGGAAATCTCAAGAAATAAAAGATCGAATAGATCAAATTGCCAGCGTCATTCAAGAATTTGGAATTCAGTATAAAGAGCAAATGGGCACAGTACTTTTCTATAAAAATATAGCCAGCAGCCTTACACCATTATCTCTACTTAACGAGTTGCTTCATGAGATTGATCAAATTAAAATTACTGAGCAAATAGTTCCTATCTATGAATTCAACGCTTTACTTGCCGAACAAATAAAAGACCAGCCAGCACCATTTATTTATGAACGATTAGGTGAGCGATACCGTCATTATTTTATTGACGAGTTTCAAGACACCAGTCGTATGCAATGGGAAAATTTATCACCACTCATAGAAAATGAACTTCTACAGCAACGTGAAAATCAACAAAGAGGTTCGTTAATGCTCGTGGGCGATGCAAAGCAATCTATTTATAGATTCCGTGGTGGCGATGCAGATCAGTTTCTAAGACTTCTTGCTGTTCCAGATCTATTTATGCTGCCTAAAAAAGAGGAGACACTAGAATTTAACTGGCGCAGTTATGATAATATTATCCATTTTAATAATGATTTTTTTAGTGTTTACGGAGATCATTTAAATAGTGATGTTTATAAAACGCTTTACAAAAAGTATTTAGAACAAAAAACAAGATCAAAAGATGGTGGTTACATACAAATAGATCTTATAGCAAAAGATTTTGAAGCACCTTATGAAAATGAGGATTACTCAACTGTATATCCTTATCATGTATATCAGCAGGTTTTAAAAGCACAGGAAAGTGGTTTTGCATTGGGTGAAATTTGTGTTTTGGTTAGAGCTAATAAAGAAGGTCATGAGATTGCAAAATATTTGGTAGAACAACAAATGAGAGTAGTTTCTGGCGACAGTTTGTTGGTCTATGCATCACATAAGGTTCAGTTATTGATCTCTTTGATGAAAATGATACAGGCGCCAGATCAACAGCAGCTTAGATTTGAGTTTTTAATAGCTTACACAAAAGTCTTTAAGATAACAGACATTCATTCTTTTGTTGCATTACATTTAAAAGTAAGCTTGCTAGAATTAGGGAAAAACTTATTGAATTGGTTAGAAGAAGATTTAAGTTCCGCTTTCGCGAAAGCGGCATTGTTTCCAGCTACTGAACGTGTTGCAGATTCTTTAGGTTTGTTTCAAGAGCAAGACACAAGACTTCAGTCTTTCATGGAATTTCTATTTGAATATTCTACTGGTTATGAAGTGTCTCTTTCTGGATTTATTGAACATTGGGAATTAAAAATGGATAAATTAAGCGTCCCAGCAGCGGCAGATGCAGATGCAGTTCAAATAATGACTATTCATAAATCAAAAGGACTGGAATTTCCGGTTGTTATTGTTCCACATTGTGATAAAAAATTAGACGATGCAAGAAATCCAACTGGATGGGTTCCTGTAGATGAACAAGATTATGAAGGTTTTGATCAGGTCTTCATCGGTTTGAAAAAAGAAAATGAATTCTATCCTGGTGTCGCTCCAGAGGTATATGAGCGGCATCTAGGTAAAGCGCAAATGGACCAGATTAATACTTTATATGTTGCTTTTACAAGAGCGAGAGAGCAATTGTACGTAAGTGCCATAGAATCAGAAGGGAAAACACCTAATTATGCGTCGCTGTTAAAAGATTTTATAACTAATAAAGCACTGCATCCACAGCAAGAAGATGGCTATCAATCTGCACAGATAGGTGAAAGCCATAGAAGGTCTGAAAAGTCTGAAACAGAAGAAAACGAAATGTTAGAGGAATATAAGCTTCATCTAGACTTTGATCGATTAACTATTTCTACTAGAAAAGGAATGCTTTGGGCAAGTGGTGTTAGTGAGGCCATTCAAAAAGGAAATGTATTACATGAGTATCTTTCTTTGATTCAGTTTACAACAGATTTTGAAAAAGTTAAAAAGAAAATTAATCGAGATTTCTCTTTGTCTAAAAAAGAACAGGATGAAATGATAACGACTATTTCAAAACTTATTCATCATCCTGATTTGATACCTTATTATAAAAAAGGAATTCAAGTGCTTAATGAACAGCCTATTTTGTTACCATCAGGAAGACGGCTTATTCCTGATCGTGTGGTGATTAGTGACGAAAGTGCTACTGTAATCGATTATAAAACTGGTGCTGTTCTAGATAAACATAAAAGTCAACTAAACGAATACGCAAATTTATTAGATTCTATGGGTAGGTCCGTTTCTGAGAAATTACTGATATACACGGACACCTTAGAAATCGTTAAATGGAAAGGATAACCGCAATATGCTTGTTATCTTTGTAAAATAAAAATACTACTATGTACGGATCAATTAAAGAACACCTACAAAAAGAACTAGCTGAAATTAAAGAAGCTGGACTATATAAGAAGGAACGCATTATTACATCTCCGCAAGATGCTGTGATTACACTAGATGATGGATCTGAAGTAATTAATTTTTGTGCTAATAATTATTTGGGTCTTTCTTCTCATCCAGAAGTTATTAAAGCAGCAAAGGATACGCTTGATTCTCATGGTTTTGGAATGAGTTCTGTGCGTTTTATTTGTGGTACTCAAGATATTCATAAAGAACTAGAGCAAAAGCTGGCAGAATTTTATGGTTGTGAGGATACTATCTTATACGCTGCTTGTTTTGATGCTAATGGTGGTGTGTTTGAACCTCTATTAGGTAAAGAAGATGCAATTATTTCTGATTCTTTAAATCACGCATCTATTATTGACGGAGTGCGATTGTGTAAAGCTGGTCGTTACCGTTATGCAACTGCAGACATGGACGATCTAGAGAAGCAATTACAGCAAGCAAGTGCTGATGGTGCACGATATAAATTGATTGTTACAGATGGTGTGTTTTCTATGGATGGTTTGCTAGCGCCACTTGATAAAATCTGTGATCTAGCAGATAAGTATGATGCACTAGTCATGGTAGATGAATGTCATGCAGCTGGATTCTTAGGAGATACAGGTCGTGGAACATTAGAAGCAAAAGGTGTTTTAGGAAGAGTAGATATCGTAACAGGTACTTTAGGAAAAGCTTTAGGTGGTGCTATGGGTGGATACACTTGTGCAAATAAGGAGGTTATTGAGATCTTAAGACAACGCTCAAGACCTTATTTGTTTAGTAATTCATTAGCTCCTTCTATAGTAGGTGCATCTATAAAAGCATTAGAATTAATTGATGAAAGCACAGAGTTGATTGATAAAGTGCAAACCAACACTGCTTTTTTCAAAAAAGGTATGCAAGATTTAGGTTTTGATATTGTTGATGGAGAAAGTGCAATCGTACCAGTGATGTTATACGATGCAAAATTATCTCAGCAAATGGCAGATATGCTTCTTGAAGAAGGCATTTATGTAATAGGCTTCTTTTATCCAGTAGTTCCTAAGGAAAAAGCTAGAATAAGGGTTCAATTGAGTGCTGCACATTCACAAAAACACTTAGAAAAAGCTATCGCTTCTTTCGAGAAAATCGGAAAAAAATTAGGTGTTATCTAAAATTAACAAAAAATAAACAGTAAAAGATGCTTTTTTAGACAAATTTATTGCTCAGATACTTGTAGTATACGAGGAACAGTTTAATTTTGCTAAGTGTTAAATAAAAAACCCAACATGAAAAATATTTTTAAATTATTAGTTGCTGGTGCAATATTACTTTCTGCCAGTACAAGTTTTGCCCAGGATTCAGATAATCGCTGGAGTTTTGCAGTCGGAATTAACGCTATCGATCCTTATCCAGTAGGAGAAGAGGATAGTGGCTTAGGTGGCTATTTTGATGAATTCTTCAATATAGATCATTACAATATATTACCAGCGCCGTCTAGGTTTGAAGTAGGCTACTATGTTGGTGATGGTATTGTCGCTACTGGTGCATTTTCTGTAAATACAATTGATACTGCTGGTGATAATAAAATCGATGATTTGACTTATTACTCCTTAGATGCAGGTTTAAGATATAATCTTGCAGAGTTGTGGAACGGAGAAACAATAAGTCCTTTTCTAGGAGTTGGCGGTTCTTACCAACTATTAGAAGATGAAGGTTTTGGTACATTCAATGGTACTTTTGGTCTAGACATTAAAATAGTTGATAATATTTATGCAAATATTCAAACTACTTATAAGCATGCATTTGAAGATGCTTTTCCAAAGCACTTTCAGCATACTGCAGGTCTTAAGTTTACTTGGGGTGCGGTTGATACTGATGGAGATGGCGTTGTTGATTCTAAGGATGTTTGTCCAACGGTCCCTGGTTTAGAAGAATTTATGGGTTGTCCTGATACAGATAAAGATGGTATCGAGGATTCTAAGGATGGTTGTCCAAATGTTTATGGACCAGCTGAAACTAATGGCTGTCCAGACAGTGATGGAGATACTGTTCTAGATAAAGATGACAAATGTCCAGAAACTGCTGGTCTTGTTGCTTTAATGGGTTGTCCTGATGCTGACGGTGATGGCGTTGCTGATGGTGATGATAATTGTCCTAATGAAGTAGGTCCTGCTTCTAGACAAGGTTGTCCAATTAAGGATAGAGATAATGATGGCGTAGAGGATGATATGGACAAATGTCCAGACGTTGCAGGTATTGCAGAGTTAAATGGTTGTCCAAGACCAGTCGCTCCACCTACAGAAGTACAAGCTCAGTTAAATGAATATGCTAAAACTATTTTATTTAACACAGGAAATGCTTCTATACAAAAGCAATCAGAGCAAACTCTTGCAGATATTACTGTGATTTTGAATAAATATCCACAAGCTAAATTCTCTATTGATGGTCATACAGATAGTGTTGGTTCTGAATCTTCTAACCAAAGACTTTCTGAAGCTCGTGCTCTTTCAGTAAAAGATTATTTAGTTAAAAATGGTATTGACGAATTCCGTTTAAGCTCTAAAGGTTATGGAGAGTCAAATCCAGTAGCTTCTAATAAAACAAGAGCTGGTAAAGCTCAAAACAGACGTGTAGAGATTAACTTAGTGAAGTAAGTAATCTTATTACGTTTAAAGTAATAAAAAGTTAGGCCACTCTGAAAAGAGTGGCTTTTTTTATTTTGATAATGTCATGTCCTAAAACAGCGATACACTAAAATCTTAGTGTAATGGAAACACCTACAAACATTAGTTATATAAAACGTACCCCAAAGGACTACTCGCTTTCTTTTAAGCTTCAAGTAGTAGAAGAAATCGAATCAGGACAACTCGATAGGTTGCATGCTGATTTTAAATATGGTGTTCAGGCTAGGTCAACTATTACAGCAATGCTTCGTAAATATAGTGCCTTTGTTTGGGAAAACTTATCCATTGTAAGCATGTTTAACACATCTGAACAGAAAAGTATAGAGCTAGAGGCAAAAGTTAAGTTGCTTGAAAAGCAGAAAGCAAGAGCAGCATATCTAACAGAACGAGCAGATAAGAAAGTGATTGTTTTTGATATGCTGTTTGATCTGGCAGAAAAGGAATATGACATCGAGATCAGAAAAAATTACAAGCCCGAGTTATCGAAAACTTCAAAGAAGAACATAAAGAAACAATAGTTTCTTCCTGTAACTACTTGTGCTTAATAGACAGGCCTATTATCGAGATTTAAAAAAAAGAGCTGGTAATTAATATACCGCAAAAAAGTTATTGCCTTAGTTAATGATATACGTTGTGTAATGGGTAGAATGGGAACTAGAAAACTATATGACAAACTGCAAAAACAACTCTCTGAATTAAACGTAGGAAGAGATAAACTTTTTAGAATACTTAGAGCAAATCATATGCTTATAAAACCTAAACAAAGCTATCATATAACAACTGATTCTCATCCTAGGTTTAGGAAGTATAAGAACATAGTCAGCTTTACGGATATAAACAGACCGGAACAGTTATGGGTAAGTGTTATTACCTATATCGGAAACAGAAAGAACTCATCTTATATAGCATTGATAACAGACGCCTATTCAAAAAAAGATAGTCGGTTAAAATGTATCTCAAAGTCTAGCAGTAGAAGGCTCACTTCAAGCATAAGAAATGGCACTTATCAATGGAAAGTATAAAGATCAGCCATTTATTTATCACTCTGACAACGGACTTCAGTATTGCTCTAATGAGTATCAGGCTTTGCTAGATAGAATTAACATTAGACTAAGTATGACAAAAGAAAATGACCCTTATCAAAATGCTATTGCAGAGAGAATCAATCGTGTCTTGAAATAAGAATTCTTTATTATTATGAACAGCCAAAACATAAAGCTAAAGAAAACACTCGTTCAGAAACCTATTGAAATATATACCTCATTCATTCCACACCTCTCTAATCATATGCCTACACCTAATCAAATGCACAAACAGAATCAACTAACAAGAAAAACGTATAAATCAAAAAATCTCAATGAAGTTAGCTTCATTGAGATTTAAATAATAGATTTAATCCTTTAATAATCTGTATCGGTTATTTAGGACTAGACAAATGTTTAAAAGGGAAATTACATTTTAGGAAGTAGCACTGTATCAATTACATGAATAACTCCATTTGATTGATTTACATCTGCAATTGTTACAGTAGACATTCCACCGTTGACATCTGTAATCATTACTTTACCATTTTTTAGGGATAATGTAATGTCAGATCCAGCTACTGTTTTTACAGTTGCTTTTCCGTCGTTCTTTTTAATTAATGCAATAACATCTCCGGCATTAAATTTTCCAGCGATTACGTGGTACGTTAAAACACCTTGTAAAGCTTCTTTATTTTCTGGTTTTAATAAAGTACCTACTGTTCCTGAAGGTAATTTTTCAAATGCTGCATTTGTTGGTGCAAATACTGTAAAAGGACCTTCTCCAGATAAAACATCTACTAATCCTGCTGCTTTTACTGCTGCAACTAGTGTAGTATGATCTTTTGAATTTACAGCATTTTCAATGATATTTTTTGAAGGATACATTTCTGCTCCACCTACCATTACTGTTTTTTCTTTCTTCATTTTGCTATCTTGAGCAAATGTAGATTGTCCAACAAAAAGTGCAACTGCTACTAACGCGATACTTAAAATTCTTGATTTTTTCATAATAAGGTGTTTTTTAGTTTATGATTCATACACATATACTAGTTAAGTGTAGTTTTGGTTTCAGAACTAACCTGTTTTAACCTCGTATTAACTAGAATTCCCTTTTTTTGGGAAAGTTTGTGATAAACGCTGTAAATAGCCGTTTTGTGTGTTAATAATCAGTAAATATTAGCTTTAAGCGCTTATTAGTCAATTAATTAAAGAATTAAAATAAGGGTTTATGTACTAGATTATAAGATGATAACTACTAAATTGTACAGTTATTTGAGCAGAAACCCCTCTTTTTCTAAAACCGGTAAGTTGGTAAAATTCTTTTCGTGAATAGTGTTAGGAGCGGCCATAAAAGTGGCGTCATATAATGTAGATCCTATAAAATAAGTTACCGTAAATTCATTTAGGAAAGGAAAAACTTCTTCCATGATTAGTTCTACCTTAATTGCTGTGTTTCCTAGAACAACAGGAAATGCATGTCTAAATGTACTTGTTTTACGACCATCACGATGCTTACCGCGTGTCATTACCATTACAGAGTCTAGCGTTTCATTGCTGTTGTTAATTAAATAAATGATCCAATCGTGGGATGTAAAATCTTCATTCCACTCTTTAACCACCGCAATGTGAACGTCTTTTACTTCTGGGAAAACAAGGTCTTTTTTCATACTTAAAACTTATTTTGAATTTTTAAGATCAAAGCTTCCACACTTTCAATTGCTTTCATTTCTTCAGCACTCAAAAATATATCCATACCAGAGTTGGTTCCAAAACCGTCATTGTAATCCTGTACTTCATCAGATGTACTCAAAATAATAGGGTAACTGTATTTAGGCAGCCATTTGGACCAGTATTGCTTTTCAAACTCATCTTTATGAAGGAATTCTAACTGTAGAGCAGGATGAGTTTGTTTCATGCTTTCGCGAAAGCGAGACCACAATTCCTTTTCTTTAAAAACTCCAAATGTAAGATCACACAAATGACAGTCATAAGTTGCTGGACTTATCATTTTATGTGCGCTATCCATGAGCGAGTTGATCGTTCCAGAGTTTGCGTTGTAAACAAAAATGAGTTTAGAGATCAAAACTACAATGCGTTAGAAAATTGCTTCAAAAAACGAACATCGTTCTCAAAAAACATACGTATATCACCTATTTGATATAACAACATGGCAATACGTTCCACACCCATTCCAAAGGCAAAACCACTGTACTCCTCTGGATCGATGCCACAATTAGTGAGTACGGCAGGATCTACCATACCACAGCCACCTATTTCTAACCAACCGGTTCCTTTTGTGATTCTATAATCAGTTTCTGTTTCTAGACCCCAGTAAATATCAATTTCTGCACTAGGTTCTGTGAACGGAAAATAAGAAGGTCGTAAACGTATTTTTGATTTACCGAACATTTCTTGCGTAAAATGCAATAACGTTTGTTTCATGTCTGCAAAACTTACGTCTTTATCAATGTACAATCCTTCTACTTGATGAAAAATACAATGTGCACGTGCACTTATCGCTTCATTACGGAAAACACGACCTGGAGAAATGGTCCTGATAGGTGGTTTGTTATCTTCCATGTAACGTACTTGTACACTAGAAGTATGTGTTCTTAGTAAAACATCTGGATCGGTCTGTATAAAAAAGGTATCCTGCATATCTCTTGCTGGATGGTGTGCTGGTAGATTAAGAGCTGTAAAATTGTGCCAGTCATCTTCTATTTCTGGACCTTCACTTACGTTAAACCCAATTCTAGAAAAAACATCGATAATTTGATTTTTCACAATGGATATAGGATGTCTAGCACCTATCTCCATTGGGTAACCTGTACGAGTTAAATCACCGTAAATTCCAGCGTCTTCCTCTTTAGATTCTATATTTTCTCTTAACGAGTTGACCTTATCAGTAGCCTTTTGCTTTAATTCATTAATGGCTTGACCAAAAGCTTTCTTTTGCTCATTAGGTACTTCTTTAAATTTTGCAAATAAATCTTTGAGCAGTCCTTTACTTCCTAAATACTCAATTCTAAAAGCTTCTATAGCATCTTTAGAATCTGCTTTGAAGTCTTGTACTTTCTCAATATGTTCTTTTACTTTGTCCAGCATGGTCTCACATTATAAGCTGGCAAATTTAAACATTTTAGAGGCTATCTAGTCATATGTCGCTCTGAATTCTCGTTGTCCAAATAAATATATCTCATCAAGAAAAATACAGCGATACCACCGAAAGTATGCCACAGCCAGTGTGTTCCCATATAGAGAAAAGCGATATCATACTTTTTATCTAATGTTCTAAATAAAATAGCCGTTGTTATTGCTAATAAGGTATATATGATATCCTTAAAATGTTTCCATTTATGATGGTAGCAATAAAGGAAAATAGGTAATAAAAAGGCAATCGCCGTTCCTACATAACCCATAGAGTTTCTATAGCCTTTAGGAATAGGTAATAGATACGGAATGATATTAAAGGCTATAATCGCAATGGCAAGCGCTAACTTTTCCCAGCTGGTAACTGGCGATCTAAAAATAAAATACAAAGAGCAAGCGAGACATAAAACAATTATAGGTACCCAATCTAGTAGAAGCCAAAATTCATCACTGCGTGTTGCATGATATATGGTGCCACCTACAAATCCTGCAAAAAATTGCGGCATACAACACATCAAAAACCAATGCTTTTTCTCAGATTTATAGATTAAAATACTGAAATATATAGTAGATGCTAAAAATATAAGATTACTTGCTGTATTGAACGGTTCTACAGGAAAACGCCCCATTATAGTTTCTTTATAAATTGGGCCGCTATCGTTTACTTGTTGCAGCAAGATACTGATCATAAAAAGGGCTATTTGTAATGCGACAAATTAAAGGTATTTGCTGGTTAGTTTCGGTTAAATGATTGTAAAAATTTTGCTTTCGCGAAAGCGGAATCGTTATAAATTAATGAGTTAGCTACAGCAGTTTGATTTTCTTAATAACTAGTTGCTGCAAGTGCTTGATCGTTTTGTATAAATTTATATGTTTGTGTTATGCAAATCGCTACTTACATATCAGACTTATTATACCGACACGAATGTGTTGTGGTGCCAAATTTTGGTGCGTTTATTTCACGCCGTGTTTCTGCGCAACATTTTGCTAGTAGCCATACGATATATCCACCTAAGAAAGGCTTGAGCTTCAATGCTCAAATCCAACAAAATGACGGTCTTCTAGCTAGTTATATAGTAAGTGTAGCAAATATTTCTTATCAAGAAGCGGTTCAAGAAATACGCGATTATGTGCGTTTCTTAGATCAAGAAATGGATGATAATGGTTCTGTAACTATTCATAAAGTAGGTCGTTTTTCAAGAAGTGAAGAGAATGCATTGCAGTTTATACCTATGTATCTGGTAAATTATCTTCCAGAGGCTTTCGGACTTTCTTCTCATGAAACATTTGCAGTTGATCGTGTCCCTGTATTTGAGACAGTGAATGAGATTCAAGAAGAAGCTGTAAAAGAAGTTCCTGTTGTAACTTTAGAGACTCCTAAATCTAACTCTGGTCCTTGGGTGCGCTATGCTGCTGTAGGAGTGGTTTTATTAGGATTAAGTTATGTAGGATTTAACGCTTACAAGGATAGAACGCAACAAGATGCGATTGCTGTAGAGCAAATGGCAGATAAAGTTGTGAGCACTAAAATAGAAAGCGCTAGCTTCTTAATTAGTGAGCCTTTACCTAGTATACATTTAGATGTAGCACCCTTAGAAAAGAACTATCATATTGTAGCAGGTGCTTTTAGAGATCCAGCAAATGCAGATAAACGTGTTGCGCAGTTGCAAAATAAGGGCTATAACGCAAAACGAATAGGTGTTAACTCTTACGGTCTTCATAATGTTGCTTTTTCTAGCTTTATAGAACGCAATGATGCCATCAATGAGCTTAATAAATTAAGAGCCTTAGGGTTTGAAAAGGCGTGGTTGTTTACAGGTAGCTTACCTAAGTAAAAGTATTTCCTTTAATTTTATGAGATGAATTGCTTGTTTTGAGCAAAGCAATCCTTGTTCCTTAAATTAAGAATTTGGAAAAATAAGTTGCTAATTTGAAACGATTTTAAAATAGAATAGAGCTTCAACAGGATAACTGATCTCTTAGCAACAAATTAGTAATCACAGAAATTGAATTGTGTATTTTTGTTTCTTACAAATCAACTACCATGGGATTACTTATCGTTTATGCGGTCGTATCAATTTTCTTTTCGTTTTTATGTTCCATATTAGAAGCAGTACTTTTAAGTGTCACATCTACCTTTATCAAAGTGCAAGAACAAGAAGGTAAATCTTACGTTCCATCACTTAAAGCGTTAAAAGAGGATGTGGATAAGCCATTAATAGCCATCCTTACCTTAAATACACTAGCGCATACTGTAGGAGCTATTCTTGTAGGTGTACAAGCAGAGAATATGGTTAGAGGTAGTGGTTATAACAGTAGTTATTTAGGAATCCCATTTGTTGGTATTGTCTCTGGGATCATGACGGTTCTAATTCTTGTTGTTTCTGAAATAATTCCTAAAACTATAGGTGCTACCTACTGGAAAAGTCTTGCGGGCTTCACTACTACATCCCTTAACATCATGATTTTTCCATTGAAATGGACTGGGGTTTTATGGATACTTCAATTGACTACAAAGGCAATAGGTAAAAGTGCACATATGAATACGATGACTAGAGAGGATTTTGTCGCTATCACCGAAACGGCAGAACAAGAAGGTGTTTTTGAACCTACAGAAGGCCAATACATAAAAAGCTTGATGAACTTTAATACTATTGAAGTAAAAGATATCATGACACCACGATCAGTGATGTTTATGGCACCGCAAAACATGAAAATTAAAGACTTTTTTGAACAAAATCAGGATTTAAGATTTTCTCGTATTCCGGTTTTTGGAAAAAACAGGGACGATATTAAAGGTTATGTTTTAAAAGATCACATTCTGGCAGATATTATATATGATAAGCCGGCAGAAACTCTAGAAGACTTACGTAGAGAACTAACCATCGTTCCTATGAATCTACCTATCCCAAAGCTTTTTGAAGCGATGATTGCCTCAAAAGAGCACATGGCACTGGTAGTAGATGATTATGGAAGCGCACAAGGTGTTGCCACCATGGAAGACGTTATAGAAACTATGTTGGGTCTTGAAATCATGGATGAGAGCGATAATGTAGAAGACATGCAGCAGCTAGCCCGTAAAAATTGGGAAAAGCGCAGTCAGCAACGATCTAAGTAACTTATTTATGATTCTTTACTACCTTACTATAGCGGTTCAAATATTTTGCTTTTATCATATTTACAAGAATAGAAATGAGTATTACTGGTATGCGATCATATTCTTTTTACCAGCAATAGGATCATTGATCTATCTGTTTATGAAAGTTTTTAATAGTCAGGACGCTCAAATGATAGGAGAAGAGATCACTACGACTATCCAACCAGCAAAGAGAATCAAAGATCTGATTGAAAAAGTAAAATTCTCTGATACTTTTGCTAATAGACTGGCACTAGCTGATGCTTATTTTGATAAACAAGAATATCAAAATGCGGTAGAAAATTACCAAATTATACTGGATGGCGCTCATAAAAATGATGTTTATGTGCAAGAACAATTAGTTATTGCTAACTATCACTTAGGTCATTTTGATAAAGTTATAGAGCTGGCAAAATCACTTAGAGCAAATTCAGAATTCAGAGCTTCTAAAATTATTTTCTTTCTGGGATTATCTTATAAAGCTTTAGGGAAATTAAATAATGCTGAAAAACATTTGAGAGCTCTTGATGTTAGATATTCTAATTATCAAGAACGACTCGTACTTGCTCAATTTCTTGTTGATAGAGGAAAACAAGAAGAGGCAAAAGAGCTAGTTGAAGAGCTTCTTACAGAATTTAATTACATGAGTAATCCCAATAAGAAAACATATAAAACCACGATTGCTGAGGTTAAAAAGTTAAGTGACTCTATTCGATTAAACAACTAGTGTTTTCAAATATGTGTGGTTGATTCCGCTTTCGCGAAAGCGGATTTTATTAAACTATTTAAACAAAATAGCAAAGATTATCTAAATATAAAGTTGTCTCTTCAAATCTTCTTCATCTTCAACAGGGATGAATTTAGAATCTTTGAGCACAAAACTAGAATTTGCCAATTGAAGCACATTTTGGTAATAATGATCACTTATCAAAATACCTTTATTGGGTTGAATAGCAGTGATGATTTTTTTTACTCGCTCTATTTGTAAAGGCGCGAGCATAGAAAATGGCTCATCTAGTAAAATAAATGACCTATTGGTATAAATGATGAGCAAAAATTCTAAAAACCGTCGTTCTCCTATAGAAAGAGCTTTTACTTTTACATGGTGTACTTTATGGATAAGCGGCTCGTATAAAATTTTATCCTGATCTTCTGGATTGGGATACCACATTTGCACTGCATCTACCACACTTCCAGATCCTACCATAAAAGGATCTTGAGGTAAATAGGCAACTAACTCGTGTTTTAGATGGTTTCTTAATTGAATAGGCTTTCCATCAAAATGAGCAATGCAATCTGCTTTATATTTTCCAAAAATCACATTCATTAAAGAAGATTTCCCGCAACCATTTCTACCCAAAAGACCTATGATTTCTCCTGTGTTTAAGTTCAACTCTAGGTTGTTGAGTAATGTCGTTTTCTTAAATCCACCTACTTGATAAGAATTAATATGTACATGGATACTAGACATAATTCATTAAGATATAAAGGAACCCAGCAGCTAAAACGGCAATACACATGTGTAATACATAAGAAAACCCATACCGCTGTAAATTAGAAATACCTAGATTTTGAAAAACGTATTCTTCTTGCTTGTGAAGCATTCTTTGTGCAAAAGAGCCAACTAAAAAACCGCCTGTGAGAAATACAAAAATGGTCGAGTAAGGATCTGCCTTTGCAAGACTTAAAAACGAAAAACAGCAGTTATAGAATAAAATACGTGAGGTAAACCAAAAATTTAATTTGTAATACCACATATATTCTGTTCTCTTTACTTTTTAAAGTCTTCTAATATCTCTTGATAGGTCTTAGTATTTTCAGGATGAGATTCTAGATATTCAAATACTTGTGCAATAATATTTTTTGAAGCTCCTAATTCCTGAAAAATTTTAATGTCTCTGTTCCAATTTTTCAGACTTCCTACTCGTGTTGCAAGTGTTTCAGATAACTGAGTGATCTTTTTCATTTCTTGAAATCCATGGGTGGCTTTCATTTTTTCAATCTCTGTAAATAGATCTTCAAAAGTGAGTTGTTCCAACTGGTTTTCTTTTGTCATTTTGCGCAACATAGCAGACATGGATTCCATGCGGCCAAAAAACTTCACGTCAAAATCATCCAGTCCACATTTTTTTAACCTTGCTATTTCCTTTTGAAGAGAAGCCTCATCTTGAAAGCTTCCATCGATAAGAAAGTCTAGTTTTTTACTTAGTAAGGTTTTGCAGTTATCGGATAAAGGCAATTCAACTGTAACGGTTTGATCTTGCGCATTACTGATTAAAGTTATAAAAATGACAATTAATAAAACGGATAATCTTGTTTTCATAATAAGAATAACGGTGCTTTTGCAAAGTTCGCATATTTATAGGCAAAGAAAGTGCCAAAACTCAGAATAAAAAAAGCTAGAAAAAATAGTTCTTCTAGCTTTATGTTTTCTCAAAGGTTTTAAATGCAATGATTTTTTAAACTGATGCTTAAGAAGGAATCGATACTTTTTCCATCGCTTGAGAAATATCCCATATCAAATCCTCATAATTTTCTACACCTATAGACAGTCGTATCAATGCATCTGTAACATTGATGCTTTCTAAATGATGTTCATCAACACCAGCGTGTGTCATGCTTTTAGGGTGTTCTGCAAGACTTTCAGTTCCTCCTAGACTTACAGCAAGTTTGATTAATTTTAAAGAGTTTAAGAATTTAAAAGCTTCTTTCTCGCCACCTTTAATTTGAAAACTAACCATAGCTCCTGGACCAGAACATTGTTGTTTATAAATCTCGTAATTGCGAGTTCCTTCCTCAATTAAGCCCAGGTAATTAATTTGTGCCACTTTATCATGATCCTTTAAGAAATTTGCTACTTGAATTGCATTTGCTTGCATGGCTTCCATTCTTATCTTTAAGGTTTCCAGACTGCGCAGCAGCATCCAGGCAGTATGTGGTGATGCCATATTTCCTAAAAAAGTACGTAATGTTTTTACACGTAACATAACTTCTGCATTTCCTAATACAGCACCAGCGATTAAGTCACTGTGTCCGCCTATGTATTTTGTCGCGCTGTACATCACAAGATCAGCACCATGTTGTAAAGGATGCTGCCATAAAGGTCCCATATAGGTATTATCTACTCCAACGGTTACTTTTTCTTCTGTTTCAAAACGATCTACTACTCGTCGCACCATTTCTATATCGATAAGTGCGTTAGTGGGATTTGCAGGTGTTTCCAGATGTACATGTGTCAATCTACTAGAATGACCAGTTTTTTTAATCACATTATATACTTGTTCTTCATTCATTTCTGAAGTAAAACCTACCGTGTGAACACCTATTTTAGGCAAGAAATGATTGATAAAATGATCGGTCCCACCATAAGTAGGAGAACTATATAATAGTAAATCACCAGGTTTCAAAAATTCAAGAAGAACCGTAGAGATAGCACTCATACCACTTTCAAAAACAGCACAATCGTCTGCATTATCCCAAAGTTTCAATCTGTTTTCCAGAATATCTAAATTTGGATTGTTAATACGGCTGTAAATTAATCCCATTTCTTCTTGTGGAAAAGGCTCTCTTTTACCATAAGCAAGTTCAAAAAATGCCTTTCCTTCTTCGGCGGTTTTGAATACAAATGTTGATGTTAAAAAAACAGGGCATTTTATAGCTCCTTCAGATAATTCTGGTTGATAACCATAAGACATCATTAGGCTTTCTGGTTTCATGGATTTTTTATTCATAGATAAGGCTGTTTAAGGTCGGTAATTTAATTTATTTTTAATAAATCAATCGATTGCGTTGGTGATAATTGATTTTCCACAACTTTTTATGTTTAGTAAGCTTAATTTGTAAGATTTTGCTTTCGCAAAAGCCATAATCTATTAATTAACTTTTTATTAACTTACAGTCCTAACCTAAATATATCAAAATATGGCTTATTCTACTCAACCTAAAATGTGGTTTTGGATTGTGACAATCCTTTTTCTGTTATGGAATCTTATGGGCGTAGGCGCATGGAGTGCAGAAGCAATGGCAAGTAGCGATGCATTTATGGATGGTTATACTCAAGAACAAATAGATTTCTATAAAAGTTACCCTAGTTGGTATACTTGGGCATATGGAGTAGCGGTTTCTGCTGGACTATTTGCTTGTATCTCGCTACTTTTCAAGAAAAAGCAAGCGGTGTTGCTAGCTCTTCTTTCATTCATTGCGGTTATTATATGCCGTGTTTATGAAATCACAGTTGATGCCTGGAGTATGATGATGACAGCAGACAAAGTGCTGATGATCATGGTTGCTATTTTCTCTGTTTTACTTTGGTTATTTGCACGCAGTGTTCGTCAAAAAGGATGGCTTAACTAATTACTAGTTTACTTAATGCAAACAATTAAAGTCGTGCAAATTTGTACGGCTTTTTTTAGTTAAAAACAGACCTCGCAACCCTAAACGTATTGGCATGCGCTTCGATTATTGTCTTAATTTCTGGAGAATAACCGCCGCCCATGCTGCATTGCACTGGGACGATGGAATTTCTTGTTGTTCTCGCTTTCGCGAAAGCGGATAAAGAAAAGCGATCTCTCTCTTTACAACCATCGAGCGTCATACTTAGTTTGCCTAATTTATCGCTTTCCAAAACGTCTACGCCACATAAATAAAATATAAAGTCTGGTTGTTCTTGAGTAATGAGATCTGGTAATGTATTTTTAAGTTCGTTGAGGTAATATTGATCTTCAGAACCATCCGGTACAGCTATGTCTAGATCTGAGTGTTCTTTTTTAAACGGATAATTACCAGCGCCATGCATAGAAAAGGTGAACACACTATCATCGTTTTGAAAAATTTCTGCAGTTCCATTGCCTTGATGTACGTCTAGATCTACAATCAATATTTTTTCTGCAAGACCGCGATGTTGCAAGTATCTGGCAGCAATCGCTTGATCATTGAGTAAACAAAATGCCTCGCCATGGTCTGTATAAGCGTGATGCGTGCCGCCAGCAATATTCATAGCTACTCTATGATCATAGGCTTTTAAACAACCTTCTATAGTGCCTTGTGCAATTCTCAACTCTCGTTCTACTAGTTGCTCACTTAAGGGAAACCCTAATTTTCTCGCAGCTCTTTTATTCAGTGTTAATTCTTTTAAATCTTGTAGATACTGATCGGTATGAACTCTTAACACGTCTACTTCATCGCATAATTTGCTAGGTTTAAAGAAATCTGTTTCTATTGCTGTTCCTTCATGAAGAAGCTGTTGCGGCAGCAATTCGTATTTAAGCATAGGGAAACGATGTCCTTCTGGTAACGGATGCTGATAAATAGGATGAAAAGCAATAGGGAACAAATAGACGTTTTTAATTTAATTGATCCAAAAGTAAGTCTAACAAAACAGAATAGAATTACATGAACTTAAAATTTACTTTAAAATATAAGCGAACGTTTTATGATGTCATTTATCTTTGCAAAAAAAAGGATATCAAAACTGCTTTTGCCCTTTTCATGTTAACGACTTTTGCTTTGCGTCCCGCATATCAGGCTAGTTATTACCTCTATTTTCAATTGAATATGGATGCGATTGTGGCAAAATATTGTGTCAATAAAGAACGACCACAATTAAAATGTAATGGTAAATGTCATTTAGGTAAAACCATTTCATTCACTGCCGATAAAGACACTACCAATTCAAATTCAAAATCAGTACAATTAAGCAACGCTTTTTATCCGCTTTATTTTCAGTCTCCAGATCAGTTTAGTTGGAAACAAGGTGTTTTCTTAAAAAGCACTGATAATTTTGCGTATCACAATTCCTATAGTTTTACTAGTTACTGGAATTATAAGCCACCACCACGGTATTTTTCATAATATAGGCTTGACTTATTTCTTAGACATTGAATGAACTAGGAAACTTATTTTACCATTGCTTTGGTTTCTCAATGAAATCTTAGCATAACTTATTTATTATGAAAAAAATTCAGATTATAGCATTATTACTGGCAGGTATGTCAGCTTTCGCGCAAAGCGATAACAACAATTCAACAGATCATATTTACACTGGAAATCGTCCTGATGGACACGCACCTATTAATGTGATGGGTGATCACACTCATGCAAAAGGCGAGTTTATGGTTTCTTACCGATTTGCAACCACCACCATGGAAGATTTGAGACGTGGCAGCGACGATGTTTCTTTTGAAAGTGTTTTACGTCCTAATGGCGGCCAGTATATGGTTACTCCTACAGAAATGAGTATGAATATGCACATGCTAGGTGCGATGTATGCTCCTACAGATAGGTTAACTCTTATGGCGATGACTATGTACATGGATATGAGTATGGAGCACCTTACCGCGATGGGTGGTAATTTCACTACTACTTCTAGTGGTTTAGGCGATACTTCATTATCTGCCTTGTATAAGTTGTTCAAGAAATCTTCTTATAGTATTCATGGTCAACTAGGTATTTCTCTTCCTACTGGCGGCATAGATAATGAAGATGTAACGCCTGCGAGTATGGGCAACGAGGTGATCTTGCCTTATCCTATGCAAATAGGAAGTGGAACGTATAGTGGTATTCTTGCATTTACTTATTTAGGTCAAAGCAAGTGTTTCTCTTGGGGTTCTCAAGTAAGAGGTGAAAAAAGATTTGGCGAGAATGACAACGGTTATACTTTAGGTGATCGTTTAAACTGGAACAACTGGGCAGCTTACAAAGCTACAGACTGGTTGAGCATTTCTACACGTATTGAAGCTGTTGCTGTAGAAGATACTGATGGAGTGAATCCAGATTTGAATCCGTTAATGGTGATTACTGCTGACACGGCAAATTCTGGTGGAACTTTTCTAAATGGAGGTTTAGGCGTGAACCTTTATGCTCCTACTGGTTCTTTGAAAGGTTTTAGATTAGGGTTAGAATACAGTTTACCGCTGGCGCAGCAGTTTAACGGTGTACAACTTAAAAATCAAGACGTATTCACAGCTGGTGTTCAATATGCTTTTTAATTTATTATAGATGATTATAAAACCTATTCAAAGTCTTATTTATATTTACAAACTAGATAAATTGAATGGGTTTTATTTGAACCTATATAATTGTAAAACAGCAAACTAAAATCAAAATTATGAAAAACGCTATTTATATAATTGCAATAGCAATGCTTACATTGACTTCTTGTAAAAACGAGGCTACTGCAGAGGAGAATGCACTTGCCACCCAAATAGAAGCCTATGATGCTTTAATGACAGAGGCCATGGAAGTACACGATGAAATCATGCCTAAAATGGGCGAACTGATGGAATTGAAAGGTGAAATTACTGAAAAAGCTGAGGCTGGTGAATTATCAGATCAGACAGCAATTTCTAGTACTGCAGAAGAATTAAAAGCATCTCACGACGGTATGATGACGTGGATGAAGGATTATTCTGAAAAGTTTCCTTATGGCGACCCTTCTCCTGAAACTAAAGAGGCGATCGATAAAAAAATGCCAGTTTTAGAACAAGAAGTTGAGGAAATAAAAAACCTTAGAGATAAAACTATGCAAGCTATTGATAATGCAAAAGCTTTATTGAATAAGTAAAAGGTAGATTATAGAATTTTAAAACCTAGTTGTGTCCTGCGCAACTAGGTTTTTTAGTTAAATAGATTTTTAAATTCAAGCCATCTAAATTCAAAGTCTTTTCTCTTGAGCCAGCAGTGTATAGAGCGTAGCGATTAATGGGCTAGTCCTTCATAATTTTTTTTGCTTTCGAATCTTGAATTTTATCTCTTGAATTCATTTAACTCTAAACTCGCAACTTCATTTCCTAACCTATTATTAAACATTACTATTCTTTCATCTAAAAAAGTATCTTTGTTTACATTCAAAAACTTTTATGTTAGAATTACAAAATCACGAATACGAAAAAGCCATTCTTGTAGGTGTTGTGACCCAACAGCAAAATGAGGATAAGCTTAATGAATATATGGACGAGCTAGAGTTTCTGGCTTATACCGCTGGCGCGAGCATTAGCAAACGCTTCCATCAAAAAATGCAGAAACCCAATCCTAAAACATTTATAGGAAAAGGTAAAATGGAAGAGGTTGCGGCTTATGTTAGAACTCATAATATAGGAACCGTCATTTTTGATGACGAGCTTTCTCCTGCACAGCAAAAAAACATAGAGAAAATTCTTGAAGCAAAAATCATTGATAGAACGTATCTAATACTTGATATTTTTGCTCAGCGAGCGCAAACTAGTTATGCACGCACACAAGTAGAACTGGCGCAGTATGAATACTTGTTACCTCGATTAGTAGGATTATGGACGCACCTTGAAAGACAAAAAGGTGGTATAGGAATGCGCGGTCCTGGAGAGACAGAGATTGAAACCGATAGACGTATTGTACGTGATCGTATTACCTTATTGAGAAAGAAACTACTGACTATCGATAAGCAAATGTCAACACAGCGTGGTAATCGTGGCGCACTAGTTCGAGTTTCTCTAGTGGGATATACTAACGTAGGTAAAAGCACATTAATGAATGTGGTTTCTAAAAGCGAAGTGTTTGCAGAAAATAAACTATTTGCAACTTTAGACACAACGGTAAGAAAAGTAGTATTGCGTAACATGCCGTTTTTGTTAACAGATACGGTAGGGTTTATCAGAAAATTACCTACACAATTAGTTGAATCTTTCAAATCTACTCTGGACGAAGTACGGGAATCAGATTTACTACTTCATATAGTTGATATTTCTCATGAATCTTTTGAGGATCATATTGCTTCTGTAAATAGGATTTTAGGAGAAATAGATGCAAACGATAAGCCTATAATCATGGTTTTCAATAAAATTGATGCTTATAAGCCTCAAGATTATGACGAAACCGACTTGATGGAAGAACGTACATCTGCTCATTATTCTTTAGAAGAATGGAAAGAAACCTGGATGGCAAAAATGGGTGAAGATGTAATTTTTATATCGGCCACTGAGAAAGAAAATATGGAAGACTTCCGTAAGAAAGTATATGACCGAGTAAGAGAGATTCATGTGAAGCGTTTCCCTTATAACTCATTTCTATATCCGGATTATTCTGATGAGGAAGAATAGTTCGTATTCTTAGTAGATAAATGATAAGTGAAGAAAGGTATTTATTTTGATATAAATATCTTTCTTCTACTTAAGAGTTTTTACAGTCTATTCCCATTTCAATTGCATCCTCTTGATGCGATCTGCAAGTTTTTCACTGGATAATTTTTCGCGTAAGCGGTCTGTAATAATTGGGAATGAAAATGGTGTAGGCTTCTTGCAATCTTTCCAAATGATAGTTTGTTTTTCTATACGCTCAAAAGCTTCACGCAAGCGGTATTCTTCTATTTCTTGTTCATAGGTTTCTGTGTAAGCCTGTCTGAATAATAAATTATCTGGTTCATTATCTCTAAAAACTTCAAAAAGTAATTGGCTACTGCTTTGTAAGTGTTTTACTTTGACAGCTTTGTTGGGATAGCCAGTAAAGACTAATCCTGCTATGACCGATATATCTCTAAATTTTCTTTTGGCGAGTTCTGTAGCGTTGACACTTGCTTCAAGATCTTCCAAAATCATGTCTGATGTGATGAGGTTGTTATCCAGTACATTTTGCATATCAAATTCTTGATCGCTTAAGATTTCAAATCCGTAATCATTGTATGCGAGAGAAAAACTAATAGGTTGTAATAAACTAATGCGGTATGCAAGTAAGCCTGCCATTGCCATGTGGACCAGTCTACCTTCAAAAGGGTAAAATACCGAATGGTATCCTTCTCTAGTCTTAAAAGTTTCAATTAAAAATAGGTCATTTTGTGGTACGATGCTTTCTCTTTGCTGGCGTGCAATAATATCTTTTAAAGCTTTTACTTCTGGAGTGCGTTTTTTACCAGTTTGAAAATTTTGCATTTCTTCTCGAAGTAACTCGCCTAGTTGTGAGGTGAGTGGCATACGACTTCCCATCCAGTTCACTACTTTACCTTTTTTTCTAGATGAGTTGCGTACCTGAGCGACCATTCCTTTTAAACGCACAAACTCAAGAGTTCTTCCAGCAAATACAAAAACATCACCACGAGAAAGCTGGCTTATAAAATACTCTTCTATAGAACCTATGTAACCACCAGTTACATATTTTACAGTGATGTCAGTACCAGTTACAATAGTTCCCATTTGTAAACGGTGACGCATGGCAATACCACGATCGTCTATGAAATATCGACCATCTTCATCGATGGAGACTTTTTTATACTCGTCATAAGAACCTAACGATGCACTTCCAGAAACTATAAAATGCAAACACCATTCAAATTCTTCATAAGTTAATTCTTGAAAACAAAAAGTTGTTTTTACTTCAGGAAAAATCTCTTGAGGATAAAAGCCACCAGAAACTGCTAGCGTACACAAATATTGAATCAGCACATCATAACAAAGTAAATAAGGTAGTCGATCTTCTACCGCTTGTGTTTTCACAGCTATTTGTAAGGCGCTTGCTTCTATCAATTCTAGTGCATGAGTTGGTAAAAAGTATATCACAGAAGTCTCTCCAGGTCGGTGCCCAGATCTTCCTGCACGTTGTAAAAACCGTGCAACACCTTTAGGACTTCCTACTTGTATGATCGTTTCTACAGGTGCAAAATCAACTCCTAAATCTAGTGAAGAAGTACATACACAAGCTTTAAGCGACTCGTTTCTAATCGCGTTTTCTACCCAGATGCGAGTTTCTTTATTGATAGAACCATGATGCATTGCCGCTTCTCCAGCAAATTCTGGATGTTTGTGCATGATCGCTTGAAACCACAGCTCGCATTGCGCTCTGGTATTGGTAAAAATCAAGGTAGATTTACTGTTATTTATGATCTGGACCACATCTTCCAGTAAATGCAAACCTAGATGACCACGCCATGGAAATTTCTCCATAGTCTCTGGAATGATGGAGCGTACTTCTATTTCTTTTTTCAGATTTGCTTTAATGAGTACGCTTTCGCGAAAGCGAGAACTATCAACACCTAGCAACACCTGTCTAGCTTGCTCGAGATTACCTATGGTTGCGCTGATTCCCCAAACACGTAGCTTTGCATTGATACCTGCAAGCCGTGAAAGTCCTAGTTCCATCTGAACGCCGCGTTTTGTTCCTAGAAGTTCATGCCACTCGTCAATAATCACAGCATTACAATCTTGAAATAATTTCACGTGATCTTTTGTAGCAAGAAGTAAATGCAAGCTCTCTGGAGTGGTGATCAATAAGTCTGGCATGGACTTTTTTTGTGCCGCTCGTTCTTTTGTGGTAGTATCGCCAGAACGAATTCCTACTGTAAAAGGCAGGCCTATTCCATCTACAAATTTTTGAGAGGTTTGAGCTATTTCTTGAGATAAGGATCGCAATGGCGTGATCCATATGGCTTTGAGACCTTTTTTATTTTTGGTCTTATAATCTGGGTTTGATTTGATGTAATTCAGCACGATCGCAACCCAAAGCGCATAAGTTTTACCACTTCCAGTTGGTGCGTTGAGAAGACCATTTTTACCAGAAATAAAAGCATCCCATGTTTGTTTCTGAAATGGAAAAGCTGTCCAGCCTTGATTTTCAAAGTAGGATTCGGCAATATGGAACAGTTCTTTTTTTGTCATGAAACTCTCCGCGCAGGCGGAAGTCTTTTTGTTGCTATTCTCTATCTAAATTCGCTCGCAGGCGGAAATCTTTTAGTTGATTTCTCGATCTGTATTCGTTCTTTGTTATCTTTTAAATTCTCCTACCGCGCAGGCGGAAATATTTAAGTTAATTTCTCAGTTTTTTCAATTGTTTATAGTGTATTTACTTCTCTACTGCGCCTACGAAATTATTTCCATTGATGTGTTATAATTCTTGTTTTGCCTTGTGCTACTTTACCATCAATTTAAATTTCAAAAATGAAATATAAGCCTACAATAGAATTAAAATCAAGATTAAGGAATAAAATTACGGTCTTGTGTTAGCAAACTTTTAAATTTGAAATTATAAAAGTCTCCATGTCAGAAAAGCTTGCCATCATCCAAGATAAATTAGAAGATCGACACCATGTTTTTATGGTCTTCAAAAGCCAAGTCAACAAAGATCTAGAAAGATCTGGTTTTGAAGCTATTGACGATAGTGAACCCAAGGAGTTTTTAGAATCTCTTGCTTACTTATTGAATGAAGCCATAGAAGAAAGTGATCCTAAATTACAGCAATTGTATTATCTGGCAGATGTGCAAGAGAAAAACCTAGAGCATGGAATTATACTCGGTTTCATTATGAGAGAATGGAGTAAGATTCAGTTTAGATTGCGGCAGTGAAAAAGCTTTTTATAATTCCGCTTTCGCGAAAGTGAAACAGAAATATCATTAAAACAAAACCCTAACAAAAGGCTGTATTCCATTTGCATATACACTACGTCTATCATTGAACAGTACATCGTAACGTGCACCAATAACAAAATTACCTTGCTGGTATCCAGCGCCTAAGAAGAGTGCTGGGACCCAATACTCATCATTGAGAGTGGTTTCTCTAAAGTTTCTGTTGACATTTAGATACTCAAAATCGGCACTTATTTGAAGGAAATCTATAGGTTGACTTATTGCTATTACACTACCACCAGCAATAGTGGATGTAAAATCATCAAAACGATTCAGGTCTCTTTCGGAATAGCTATAATTTAAACCAAGTCCTACACCTACAAATTGATTGACTTGATATATGGCTTGTGGAGCAATCAAAACGGATGTAAAATTATTTCCAAAGTTGGCTCCTAAATTCCCACCATACCGCACTCGATCCCAAAAATTACCATCTGAGGTATTTTGCTGACTGAAAGAATAGCAAGAAAACATGCTAAAAATTGACAATATGATAATGGTTTTAATAGTATAGCTTTTCATGATATAGCGATTTACAATTGTTCTGTTATAAATATACAAAAGTTGTTGTGATGCCAACTCATTTCTTTATTTTTGCTATTACAATTGTTAATAAGGATAAATTTCCTTCCATATATGGACAAGTTTTCATTTCTCAATGCAGCACATACTGCATATTTCGCACAACTTTACGATGAATATTTAATCAATCCTGACCAGGTAGAACCGTCATGGCGAGCTTTTTGCCAAGGTTTTGATTTTGGTATGGAAAGCGCTCATGAGGGCGATTTAGTTGTGGAGCATTCTGGCAGTACGGTAGTCGTTCCAGAAAATTTACAAAAAGAATTTCAGGTTGTTAAGTTAATCGATGCATATCGTACTAGAGGTCATTTATTCACAAAGACCAATCCAGTTAGAGACCGACGTAATTACGAGCCTAAGTTAGATTTAAAGAATTTTGGTCTTAGTGAATCAGATTTAGATACTTCTTTTGATTCGGGAGAATTAATAGGTTTAGGTAAAACTAGTCTTAGAAATATCGTTGATCATCTTACTAAAATATATTGCGATAGTATAGGTGTTGAATACATGTATATACGTAATCCTGATGAGGTAAAATGGATTCAGAATTGGTTGCATAAAAATGACAACCATCCATCATTTGATAAAGAACAAAAATTACAAATTCTTAAGAAACTAAATGAAGCGGTCTCTTTTGAATCATTTCTTCATACTAAATATGTAGGTCAGAAACGTTTTTCTCTAGAAGGAAATGAATCGTTGATTCCAGCATTAGATGCATTAATTGAAAACGCTGCAGATAAAGGTGTAGATCAATTCGTTCTTGGAATGGCGCACCGTGGTCGTTTAAATGTACTAACTAACATTTTTGGAAAGCCTGTAAAGGATATTTTTTCAGAATTTGATGGTAAGGATTATGAGCAGGATATTTTTGATGGTGACGTAAAATATCATTTAGGATATACCAGCAAAAGAAGAACTGATAACGGTAACGATATCAATTTAAATATAGTGCCTAATCCATCTCACCTAGAAACAGTAGGTGCGGTTGTGGAAGGGATAGCGCGTGCAAAACAAGATATGCACACTCCAGAAAACTTTTCTAAAACATTACCTATTGTTTTACATGGTGATGCTGCTATCGCAGGTCAAGGTATTGTTTATGAAGTTGTGCAAATGGCACAATTAGATGCTTATAAAACGGCTGGTACTATTCACCTTGTAGTGAATAATCAAGTAGGTTTTACAACAAATTATTTAGATGCGAGATCTAGTACGTATTGTACCGATATTGCAAAAGTGACATTGTCTCCAGTTCTTCATGTAAATGCAGATGATGCAGAGGCTGTTGTACATGCTATGAATTTTGCATTGGACTATAGAATGGAATTTGGTCGTGATGTATTTATCGATCTTTTAGGATATAGAAAATACGGTCATAATGAAGGTGACGAGCCTCGTTTTACACAGCCGCAGTTGTATAAGTCAATTGGAAAGCACAAAAATTCGCGAGATATTTATGCAGACTTATTATTAAAGGAAGGAATTATAGACGGTTCTAAAGTAAAAGAATTAGAATCACAATATAAAGAAAGACTAGAAGAAGAATTAGCCACTTCTAGACAGATGGAAAACACTATCATTACTCCTTTTATGCAGGATGAATGGGATGGTTTTGAGCAGGCTACAGAAGAAGAGATGATGAAGAAAGTAGCTACTGGTGTAGACCGAGCTACTTTAGAAAAAATTTCTAAAACTATTTCTCAACTTCCTGAAGGAGAATCTTTCATAAGAAAAATTAAGAAAATTGTTGAGGTACGTCAAAAAATGTTTGATGAAGATAAACTAGACTGGGCAATGGGAGAACACCTTGCTTATGGTAGTTTGATGATGGAAGGTTTTAACGTGAGAATGAGCGGTCAGGATGTAGAAAGAGGTACTTTTTCTCACAGACATGCCGTTGTGAAATCAGAAAATCATGAAAATGAATTCATTTTACACAATCATATCGATGGTGTAAAAGGAAACATGGACATATATAACTCGCACCTTTCAGAATATGCCGTAGTTGGTTTTGAATATGGTTATGCATTAGCACGACCTAATACATTAACAATTTGGGAGGCACAATTCGGAGATTTCTCAAATGGTGCACAGATCATGATGGATCAATACATAAGTGCTGGAGAAGATAAGTGGAAAAATCAAAATGGTCTGGTAAAATTATTACCACACGGTTATGAAGGTCAAGGAGCAGAGCATTCTAGCGCACGTATAGAAAGATATCTACAACTATGCGCAAAGGATAATATGTTTATGGCAAATTGTACAACGCCAGCAAATATGTTCCATTTACTACGCCGTCAGATGTTAGTAAATTACCGTAAACCATTGATTGTTTTTACTCCTAAATCTTTGTTGCGTTACCCTAAAGCGGTAAGCACAGTGTCAGAATTAGAGAACGGTCATTTTCAAGAATTGATAGATGTGGATGGTGACGCTTTCGCGAAAGCGGAAACACTAGTATTCACTTCTGGTAAGTTCTATTATGATTTATTAGAATACAGAGAAGAAAACGATAGGAATGATGTGGCTATAGTGAGGATAGAACAATTGTTCCCATTACCTACAGACCAAATCCACGAAACGATCAAAAAATACGGATCAAAAGATATCGTATGGGCTCAAGAAGAACCTAGAAATATGGGAGCATATTCCCACTTGATGTTACATATTCCAGAGACTAGAAACTGGAGAGTATGTTCAAGAAATATGTACGCAGCTCCTGCTTCTGGAAGTTCTACACGATCTAAAAGAAGACAGGCAAGAATAATAGAAGATGTTTTTAATACCAACAAATAAATTATGGCTCTAGAAATGAAAGTGCCTTCACCAGGCGAGTCGATTACAGAAGTAGAAATAGCAGAATGGCTAGTTGCCACTGGCGATTGGGTAGAGAAAGACCAAGCCATTGCAGAGGTAGACAGTGATAAAGCAACACTAGAATTACCTGCAGAAGCCAGCGGTATCATTACCCTTATGGCTGAAGAAGGCGATGCTGTTGAGGTAGGTGCTGTAGTATGTCTTATTGATACAGAGGCAGAAAATCCAAATGGAGGTTCTAAAGATGTGGATAATGCCCCATCTAGCATGGGCGGCGGCGATGAAGGTGGAAATACCGGAGACGTGGCAAAAGAAATGCAAAAAGATAATCCAGAGAATAAATCTACTGGAGGTAAAGCACCACAACCAGAAAAAGCTAAAGAAACCTACGCTAGTGGAACTCCTAGTCCTGCAGCAAAGAAGGTTCTAGATGAAAAAGGAATAGATGCAAAATCTGTTTCTGGATCTGGTCGTGATGGACGCATAACAAAAGAAGATGCAGTAAACGCAAAACCATCTATGGGAACACCAGGAACTGGTTCTCGTGGTGAATCACGTACTAAACTTTCTATGTTGCGTAGAAAAGTAGCCGAGCGTCTGGTAAGTGTAAAGAATGAAACAGCCATGTTGACGACCTTTAATGAGGTAGATATGAAGCCTATTTTTGACCTACGTAAAGATCACAAAGAAACTTTTAAAGCTAAGCATGGTGTTTCTTTAGGGTTCATGTCTTTCTTTACAAAGGCTGTAACTAGAGCATTAGAACTATATCCAGCGGTAAATTCTATGATTGATGGTAAGGAAATGATTTCTTTTGATTATAAAGATATATCTATAGCGGTTTCTGGGCCTAAAGGATTAATGGTGCCCGTAATTAGAAATGCAGAGAACCTTTCTTTTAGAGGTGTAGAGCAAGAAGTAAAAAGACTGGCTTTAAGAGCTAGAGATGGAGATATCACAGTAGATGAAATGACTGGTGGTACTTTTACGATTACTAACGGTGGAGTTTTCGGTAGTATGATGAGTACTCCTATTATTAATCCACCGCAAAGTGCGATTCTAGGAATGCACAACATTATCGAGCGTCCTGTTGTAGTAGATGGTAATATCGTTGCAAGACCTATGATGTACTTAGCTGTTTCTTATGATCATAGAATCATCGATGGTAAAGAATCTGTAGGTTTCTTAGTAGCTATTAAAGAAGCATTAGAAGATCCTATTAATTTATTGATGGATGGAAATGTGAAGAAGGCTTTAGAGCTATAATCAGAATTATGAACGGCTTTTGCCGTTTTTGATGAATACTTACGAGTAAAAACTTTAAAAATACCAAGCTAGAGATGGCTTGGTATTTTTTTGTTTTCAAGGGACTTATACCAATTAAACATCAAAATGAGGACTAAAATTCGTTTCTTTTTCCATTTACTTACGTTATAAAATAGAACCGTAACTAAGGCTATGCTTAGATTTTATAACTTATTAAAAGAAAAAATAATTCAAATTTTTAAGTCTAATTTTGAAATCTAATTGGTATTAAAAGCATTGATTTTAGATTTTATGGAAATTGTGAAGTCGAGCGCAGTCGAGACTGTTTTATAGTTTTCCTAGATTTAATCGTTTTCAACGGTAATCGAACCCAGCTCTAATGATTTATTTCTTAAACCTCTGATATAATAACAATTACAGGTATTGTAAGCTGGACTTCCATTTATTTTAAGATGAATTTTGTAAGATTTTAAAAGTTAAATATGTGTTAAAAAATTAGTTATCTATCTATCTATCCTCTTACCTACTTTTAAAGTCCCCTGACGTATTGAATAATTAACCAGCCTATGCCTAAATAGGTACAATCCATCCTAGTATGCTCAGGAAATCCTATTTATATTATCTACTTGTCATAGCTGTGAGTATAGCAATAATCTCAATTTCTTCTTGTGAGAAAGATGAGGTATTTCAAGAAGAACCGGCAGCAGTTGCACATCATAAAATGAAAGCATCTGTATCTAGTCTTGCTAAAATTAAAACCACCGATTCTAAGCTTTACAATTATTTGTCAGAAAGAGCATTGACCAGTTTAAAATCTGGAAATACCGGTAGTGGTGCGATTTTAGATACCTCTTATATTCAAGTTCTTGAAGGGACTGATTATAAAAACTATATCTTTAGAGTAGCGACAGACAGCACCAATGCTGTAGATGTTTTAAAAAATTATATGCTAGTCGTTTTAAAAGACAGTATTCAACAACAATTTATGGTTACTTACCCCTATGTAAATCAAGTAGTGGATACAACAAATGTATTGATAGAGCCTGTTTTTGGAACTGATATTTTAAATCAATTTACTTTAAAATGTGGAGGCAGTAGTTTTCAATCGGTATGGATACCTGGAAGTACAGTAAGTTATCCTTGTGCGTCAGGAAGGCATGTGTTTAGCCAAGGTACTGCTTGTGACTATTGGGAAAAACCAGGTGAGGCACGTGTAGTTTATACCGCAGGCTACTTTATGACTCAATACGTAGAACAACAACCATGTGAAACCATAGGAACTGGAGATACAGGAAACGGTGGTGGTGGAGCAAATGTAAACAATCCTAATCCTCCACCACCAGATGATCCTGATGATGAAGATGAAAACGAGCAAGATATGGAAATAGGAATTACTCCTAATGAAGAAGTAATTAAAGAAGAAGATCCAGAATGTGATTATTTAAAAGACTTACTTGCGGACACTGATTTTAAAAGACGATTAACTCGAATGATAAGTTCTGCAACTGACGATAATATTGAATTGATTCATGAATACACGCAAAGTTTAAATGATAGTACACTAATATTTAACGCAGATCATGGAGATGATGTGAATCCTACTGCACCAGTAAGAAAACTTCCTAGTACCATTTTACGTCCTATTATAGTACATTCACACTATAAAGGAACACCAGATAGAGGAACGATAGGTATGTTTTCTTATGGGGATATTCTTACTTTTACGCTGGATGTTTTTAAAGTCAATTTAAGAGGTAAAGACACAAAAAGTATGACCAGTATCTTAGTGTCATCTAGTGATGATGGAATAAACATATATGCCATTAAAAAAGATCCTAATTCTACTATAGCAAATGATTATAACCTGCATCAAACGGTAAGGCTACAAATGACACAAGAGCAGAAAGATAAAGAGGAAGATGCTTATCAGAAATCAATTAAATTTGCAAAAAGTAAAGAAGTCTTAGAATTAGCTGCTTTAAAACAATTGAAAAAAATGGGTTTGCAGTTGTATAAGTCAACTGACTCACATAATAATTGGGAACAATTGACTCTTGATTCTAATCCCACTAACTCCGCAAAACCCCAAAAAGGAACTTCTATACCTTGTAATTAAAAATAATATTCATATGAAAAATGTACTTTTAATACTGATGATTTGTTTGGGATTATATTCTTGTAAAGCACAAGTTTACCCTATGGAGAGAGACGACTATGTTTCTTTTGATTCAGGCATATCTTTTAAAGATATGAATAATAATCTTGATAAATTTCAGGGAACTTGGGAATATCAAGATAGTACTAGCAAACTTACTGTGATCTTACAAAAGATAGAAGACTATGAAGTAGGTAATGCGCTATCAGATGTTATTGTTGGGAATTACATTTATGAAGAAAATGGAGTAGAGATTATTAATACCTTAACTAATCCGGCAGTTTCTCAAGGATCAAGGGATATGTACCACATTGAAATGTATGGTTTTAGAAATTCTTCTAAGATTGTTGGTGATTTTGAAGATCCTGTGCGTAGTAAATGGACAGGTTATACTTTATACTTAACTTATAATGCACCAACTCGTGCAAATTCTCAACCACAATTAACATGGAATGTCCAGATCCATGAATTTTATAATCCAAATGGAGATGTAGATGCTGAGCAAGCATTGCGTGTTCCATATTTGCTGACCTTGACAAAGATTTAAGTAGATATAGATAAATATGAATCAAAAAACCACCCATAGAAAGAGCAGTTTTCAATCGGTGGTTTTTTTAGTACCTTGTAGTTAGAAAATAGAGTTATGAAAAATCTATTACTATTATTATGTTGCGCTAGTTTATTCTCCTGCGTAGCTCAAACATATCCCATGGAAGGAAATGATTATCCTTTATATAGAAAACAAGGAATGTCCTTTAAAGATATGAATAACAATCTTAATAAATTTGAAGGTACTTGGGAATATCAAGATAGTACTAGCAAACTTACTGTTATCTTGCAAAAGATGGAAGACTATGAAGTAGGTAGTGCGCTATCAGATGTAATTGTTGGGAATTACATTTATGAAGAGAATGGTGTGGAGATCATAAACACCTTAACAAATCCAGCGGTTTCTCAAGGATCAGACGACATATATCATATTGAGATGTTTGGTTTTAGTAATTCTACTAGAATCCTTGGTAATTTTGAAGATCCTGTGCACAGTAAATGGACAGATTACACGTTATACTTGACTTATAATGCACCAACTCGTGCAAATTCTCAACCACAATTGGAATGGTCTACCATTATTAGAGAATTTTATAATCCAGATGGTGACGTAGATGCTACTCAAGCTTTGCGTTTTCCTAGATTAGTGACTTTGACTAAAATTTAAAATTTAAATTAATAGCAAAAAACCACCTATAGAAAGCTACTTTTTCTTTGGGTGGTTTTTTAAACGAGAACGATTATAAATTCTATGATTGATGGTAAAGAAATGATTTCTTATGAATTTGCAGATATTTCTATAGCCGTATCAGGTCCTAAAGGTTTAATGGTGCCAGTAATAAGAAATGCAGAGAACCTTTCTTTTAGAGGTGTAGAGCAAGAAGTAAAAAGGCTCGCTTTAAGAGCAAGAGATGGAGATATCACAGTAGATGAAATGACTGGCGGTACTTTTACAATTACTAATGGTGGTGTTTTTGGAAGTATGATGAGTACGCCTATTATTAATCCACCACAAAGTGCGATTTTAGGAATGCACAATATTATCGAGCGTCCTGTTGTAGTAGATGGTAACATCGTTGCACGTCCTATGATGTATCTAGCCGTTTCTTATGACCATAGAATTATTGATGGTAGAGAATCTGTAGGTTTCTTAGTGGCAATAAAAGAAGCGCTAGAAAACCCAATTGAGATTTTGATGGATAATGATGTAAAGAAGGCTTTAGAACTTTAATTAACTGATGTTAATTTGCCTTTGCAAATTTTTTAATAAAAAATTTGAATATTATAAAAACACCAAGCTAGAAATAGCTTGGTGTTTTTTGTTTACAAAGGATTTAAAAGCATTGTTTTTAGATTTTATATAAATTGTCAAGTCAAGCGCAGTCGAGACTGTTTTATAGATTTCTTTTCTTTAATAGTTTTGGCGGTGTTTCTAAAGAGTCATCAATTTGTTCATTAATTATAAAGTTGTACATAATATTTGAAGTAATTAATAGTTAAATAAATGTTAAAAAGTTATCTATCTATTTATCTATCTAGTTACATTTGAATTCCCCTGAATTTTTTTTTAAATAACTCACCAGCCTAATTGTTTAGGTATCAAAACATTATTTATGTTCAGGAAGTCCTATTTTTATTATGCTTTTGTCATCGTTATTGCGATGGCTATCATTTCTATTTCTTCTTGTGAAAAAGATGAGGTTTTTGAAAATTCTCGAATTGAGCTTATTTTTCCAGAAATACAAGGAAGATTTGTAAAAGGCAAAGATTTATTACATACTCCTATTATAGGAGATAAAATAAATTCCTTATCTTCAAACGTGTTTAACAAATCTAACAATTCCTCAGACATACAAATTGATACGAGTCGCATACAATTAATAGAAAGTATGGATTATAAATCTTATACATTTCAAATAGTACAAGATAGTATAGAGCGAAAAATTTTGCTAAGAAATTATATGCTTACCGTTGTTAATGATACGACAACTTTTCAGCATTTAATTAATTACGAGGTCTTGACTAATGGAGATTATAATATGACTAATATACAGGTATCTTTAGTTACAGGAGATTCTTTAATCCCTAGTTTTTTAAAATGTGGCATGACTACAACTTTAGCCCCTACAATCGAATGTTACAGTTGGAGTTGTGGAGGTAGTACAGGTAATGGAGAGCATGAAGACGGAGATTCTGATTGTGAAGCTCAAGGGGCAGATAGGGCAGGATCAAGATGCGTTAAAAGTTGGATTTTTGTAAGAGGATCTTCACCTTGCGATGGCGGCGGTGGCGCTCCATCTGGTGGTGGTGGTTTTGCTGTCCCAATAATTCCAGTGGAAGACTTAGCACCTGTGGGCACTAATATTCAAAACTTTTTTGATACTGAATTATCTGATGATTTGAGAGATTATATAAATAATATTGAACAAAATTATGTAAGATTACCTATCAAAGATTACTTTAAAGTTAATGGTCTCATTGATGAAACAAAAGAAGTGGTAAAAGATTTTTTAGAGATTCAAATGGACAATAGATTAGTTAAATTAGAAAGATATGTGGAGCTAATTGAATTGTTAGAGACTGATCCTTTTGCACTAATTGAAGATTGCTTAGCACAAAGTGGTTTAGATACTCAAGAATATATTGATCTTTACAATCATACGATCCCCAGTAGTTGTGTTAACAGATTAATGAACTTAGGTGGAATAAGTAGTGGTTATATTAATCAACCGATATGGCAGGGAAATGTACCTTTAGCCAATATAGATTATTATGGAATCGAAATTACAACAATGCCGGATTTAGATGGGGATGGAAACTTAGACACAGCTCAGGAAGTTTTTAATGCTTATAAGGATAATTTTCTAGACTTTGCCAGTGGTTCTCAAGATGATTTTCAATTTGCATCTAATATACCATTAGATTTTGATAATATAGCAGACATTAGTTGGGAGTTTTCTCCATTAATAGATCCAGATGATTTAACAACGTTCAATTCAATTGATCCAATTACAGCTATTTTTATAATCAATGGTAATGCCACGGGAGTAGCTGGTTTAAGTGCTGACAGTGGTGCGGTTATATTATCTGATTACCAATCTGGAGATCAATGGACTGTTTCTACAATAGAAACACCTCAAACAGGTAGTCAACCTTTTTCAGGAAATAGGCAATGGGGTATTACGACCAATGCCCAAGGCAATATAGAATTATTTACAAGAGCTGTTGATGTGGCGAGAATGTCATCATTAATAGAACTGGATTTTAGAAATGAAATCTCTGATAAGCAAACAGATTATTATAATATTGCTAATGCAACTTGGGAAAATTTACAGACAGAAATTATATCTTGGGTAAATGAAAATGGCGGTCAAGCCTCTCTTTCCTTAGATACAACAGTAATAAAGGTAGATAAAACTAAAATTAAAGAATTATTGGAAGGAAATGAAACAATAGATCAAATTAATTGTAATTAAATGAAATTTTATTTGATAAAATTAATAGCTCCTGTTCTTTTAATATTATTTGGTTTTTCTACATGGAATAACATTGCAATATTTGAAAACTTAGGCTATTCTTATTTGCCTCTTTCGTTTGGTTTGGTAATAGGTCTTATCAATTTTAAAATTGATAGGTTTAGAAGTAAATTGCTGCAATTATTTGGTGTTCTCACTATATCATTTATTTTATTTTATCTTAATCTATTGTTATCACTTTACTTACCTAAACTGATTAATTTGAATGAGGCGAACACGATAATTTTATTTAAAATTGTAGTTTTTATAATTTCTCCTTTAATTGTGCTCTTCAGTTATTATTGGTTTTATAGGATTAAATTAACATTAGGGAATATAATGTTGTCTGTTTTGGCAGCCGGCACTACCTATTTATATGCCCAATTCCAATTTCTTTCTTATTCGACCAATACTGATCAACTCTTCAATCCATATTTAGTTTGGCAGGTAGTAGTTGTATTAATTTTACAGTTTATGATATATAAAAAAGAGCTTTTTAGTCTTTTCGAGGACGCAAGAAGTAAAAATTAAGATGTTTTATCTCAGAACATTATCTTTATTCCTTTCTTTAGATTCAATTGCAATTAAAGTTGATAAGAATAAATTAGATAATGATTTTGTAGCTTTTCTCGCGACTAATAATGGAACAGAGTTTGTTCTTAGTATAAAGGACGCATCAAAGTTGATTGAATTCTTTAGTCCAGTCATAAAGCCTATACCAAATTCAACCGATGTTGCAGCTTATAGAAAATTTCAAAATGCAACTTCTAAACGTGGTAAGATTTATAAAAAATATTATGGCGATTTAAATCCATTAATAGAAGAAATTCATAGTTCACCATTTGAGATTGAAAATGAATTAAAGAACTTTTTAAAACTGATTCAAGAAGCAGATCTTGGAGTTGAACTATTCAGACCTAAGATAGGTGATCCTAATAATTATGAAAAGTTAGATCTTGATTCCAATAATAATATAAAAATTACCTCATGTTAAATAATAAATATATAATCATTCTACTTACTCTTTCATCAATTTTCTGTTCAGCCCAATCATCTTACGATGGAGAATGGCATGCGACTGTTGCAGATAGTACATATATTATTACTATAGCAACAGATGGTGACGATTTCTATGCTAATTTTAAAAAAGAAATAATCAGTACAAATGCTCTAGTTTATACCAGTGAAGTTGGCCCTGGTTTTTATGCTTTACAAGGTGGTGGCGTTGCTACTTCACTCGACAAAGTTTATGGTTCATTTGCAGATTTAAAGTTTACAGGTAATACCGTACAAACTTTAAAATTTACTTTTGAGTTAGTTCGTGATTGTAGAGGTTGTGTTCTAAAAGCTATATTACATCTAGAAGAAATGCAAGGAGTAAGGTCTCCTGATTATGAACCTATAAGGTTTCCCAATGATCTTACTTTTATAAAACAGTAACGATTATAAGTTATAACTAAAACCACCCATGGATAACGTAGTTTTCCATGGGAGGTTTTTTAACCGAGAATGCATCTATATGCTATGCTCTGTAATCCAAGATCTGTTAAGCCACACTTCCCTGACTTACCTGCGCTTCTCGATCAATCTTTTTAATCAATCCTTGTAGCGCTTTTCCCGGACCAACTTCTATAAATTCAGTAGCGCCATCTTTGATCATGTTTTGAACTGATTGTGTCCATTTTACAGGAGCTGTTAATTGATAAATCAAGTTGGTTTTAATATCTACAATTCCTTCTACAGCAAATGTAGAAACGTTTTGATAGATAGGACACGTAGGTATCTTGAATTCAGTTTCTTCAATTGCTTTTGCCAGTTCTTCACGAGCAGGTTCCATTAAAGGCGAGTGAAAAGCGCCACCTACAGGAAGTATCAAAGCTCTCCTTGCTCCTTTTTCTTTAAGAATCTCACACGCTGCTTCTACAGCAGGAATAGCTCCAGAAATAACTAGTTGTCCAGGACAATTATAATTGGCTGCAACGACTACACCTTCTATTTCTTCACATACTTTTTCTACGTCTTCATCTGCCATTCCTATGATAGCTGCCATGGTGCTTTCTTGTGCTTCACAAGCGGCTTGCATCGCAAGTGCACGTTTAGAAACAATACGCAATCCATCTTCAAAACTTAAAGCTCTAGCTGCGGTAAGTGCACTTAACTCTCCTAAAGAATGACCTGCCACCATATCTGGTTGAAAGGCACTACCCATCATTTTTGCGAGAATAACAGAATGTATAAAAATAGCCGGTTGCGTTACTTTAGTTTCTTTAAGTTGGTCAGCAGTTCCTTCAAACATTATTTTTGAAATTTCAAAACCCAGAATTTCGTCTGCTTGATGGAATAAATCTTTTGCTGCTGGATAAGTATCGTATAAGTCTTTACCCATTCCTGTGAATTGAGCTCCTTGACCTGGAAAAACGTATGCCTTCATAATAGTGTTGGTTAATTAACTTGGTAAAAATAATGTATTCGCTCTTAATTAGTAAATGAAGTTTTGTGAAGTCTCAGTCTCAGTTACCAGTCACAGTATCAATTTTCAACTTTGTTGTTCACTTCGTTCAAAAATATAACTAACAAGCACAGAGTTATTCTTTGTAGACTCCAAATTTATTTGGGTTATTAATCATGTAATTAATAAGTTTTCCTATTTCCTTTGCTTTTGTATGCAAAGGTTCTTGTTCTTTTACTGTTATATAATCGCACGCCATTGCATACTTTAACCAAACCACAGTTTCTGAATTCTCACCATCGGCATCCGTAAGTTTACTGATAAAATGTTTGGGATATCTACGTTTTCTATAAGCCTAGGTAATATTTGCATTGACACTTCTAGAAGATCTTCTGATTTGATCTGTTAAAGAATACTTTTCTTCCTTAGGAAAAGCTTTACTCAATTCAAAAATATTCATTCCATTCTCAAATGCCTTTTTACAAGCTAACAAATCTTCAAAGTCCATCATTATTGTTTTTAGTACTGCTACTTCTAAAGTCACCTATTACCTAACTGTTCATATGGTTTTTACTGCAAACCGCGACAGTTACTGTAAACTAAACACGAACCCAAGTCTCATAATCAAAACTATACTTATGCTTGTCATCTGCTGGATGATGGAGTGAGGTTTTAATTTTCCATTTCCTTTCGTCTATTTCAGGGAAATAGGTATCTACTTCAAAGTTACCGTGAACTCTAGTAAGTTCAATTTCATCTGCAATAGCCAACCCTAGTTTATAAATCTCGCCGCCACCGATGATGAAGGGATTCTCATCGTCAGTAGAAGTGGCAAGAGCAGTCTCCATATCATGAACGACTATGCCACCATCAGTTTTGTAGTTTTTATCTCTAGTAAGAATGATATGTGTACGATTAGGTAATGGCTTAGGAAAACTTTCAAACGTTTTGCGTCCCATGATAATATAATGACCAGTAGTTAGAGATTTGAAACGTTTAAAATCGTCTGGAAGATGCCATACCAGATCACCATCTTTACCTAATTCGTTATTTATTCCTGCCGCGGCAATCATGGTTATTTTACGAGATGCTGTGTTGGACTCTACCTTTAGTGTTGCCTTAGGAGCAACATATTCTTTTTCAACTTTCTTTTCTAATTGAGCAATGCGCTCTTTTTGTTTTTGAACCAATTTATTGTATTGCCTTTTTTCCCATTCTGGACCTAAAAGTCTGTTAGTAATAAAAACTTTAAATGCATGATAACATAGTAAAAGCAACCACACAAAAATGACCCAAACCCACCACTCAATATCTAGAATACGCAAAGGTTCCACCTGCATCAACACTTGACTTATTATAATTAAACCAACTGCACCTACTAAAAAGACAATAAAATGGGTAAACAATCCACGCTTCTCTTTGATGCGTTTTTGTGCGTTTTCTATCAGTTCTTTTTGCTCTAGATCTATTCCAGGCACATCTTTTTTCTTTCTACCGAACATTCTCGTTATTTTTATAGTCAAATTTACACTTTTATCCATTTAGTCATTCTTAGCAATTCCATAAAATGAAAGATCAACACCCATTACTTAAAAAGTTTACTTATCTTAATACGGCAAATCATGGATTGATCTCTCAAGAGCTTATAGATTATCGCAGGTCTCTTAATGAAAAGATGCGCGATGAAGCTTCTATCTTCACAAATAAGCGCAATATTTTTATTGATGAAGTGCGGCATACCATAGCAAACTTCATCGATGCAGATCCTGATTTTACAGCAGTTATTCCTAATTTTTCTACTGGATTCAATACATTGATTAACGATATAGATCCTAGTGCAACTTTTTTGCTTCTTAAAGACGATTATCCATCGGTAAACTGGCCTGTAGAAACGCGAGGTTTTAAAACACATTACGTTGCCATAGATGAAGATATGGAAGCACAAATATTAAAGCTTTGTGAAAAGGAACGTCCAGATTTCTTCTGTTTTTCTTTGGTGCAATACATTTCTGGTATCAAGATGGACTTGGAATTTATCAAGAAGTTAAAACAGCAGTTTCCAGAGATGATATTGATTGCAGATGGCACTCAGTACGTAGGTTGTGAAGAATTCCGCTTTCGCGAAAGCGGACTAGATATCATCCTCGCATCTTGTTACAAATGGCTTCATGCTGGTGATGGTAACGGTTTTATTTGTGTAAAAGAACACGTACAGGAACGTATTTTCCCTAAGTCGATAGGTTATCGCAGTGCTCGCAATGTGATGAATTCTAATGTGACTTTTATCAGTCGATTTGAGCCAGGTCATCAGGATATGATTGCTTTTGGTACGTTGCAACAAGCGATACTCAAAATTCACGAAATGGGATGGAAGAAGGTTTCTGATCCTGTAAAAAAGCTGGCTCAAAAGGCAAAAGTTGAATTTGAAAAGAGAAATCTTTTGTCTTCTGTAGTGGTTTCTAGAAAGGAACACTCTTCCATTTTTAATATTAAAGGAGATCAACAGTTATACGATCTACTGCTTCAAAACGACATTATTACCTCATTGCGCGGTGATGGTATAAGAATTAGTTTCTCCTATTTTAATACAGAACAGGACTTGAATAAGCTACTGGAAGTGTTAGATTTGTAAGGCTATGTCATTTCCTATGAAAAATATTCTTCTAGTATTTGTTTTTTTATGTGGTCTAATGGGGCTTTCTCAAAATCCTAACGATTGCGGTAATGCTATCCTTCTTTGTGGTGACACAGATCTAGGAATTAATCCATCTGGCATAGGGATAAATGAATTTGCACAACCAGGCAATTTAACGCCTACTTGTTTTAATTTTCAGACCGATCAAGTATGGTTTAAAGTAGAAATAGAAACTACTGGATCGTTCTCTTTTGCTTTAACTCCTGACACGCCTCAAGCTGACTATGATTTTGCCGTGTTTGGTCCAGTGACTGATTGCAATAATCTAGGTGCTGCCATAAGATGTTCCAGTACAAATCCTGCAGCTGCTGGTGTAAGTGGAGATACTGGTTTAAATGATACAGAAACAGATACTATAGAAGGACCAGGTCAGTTAGGAAATGGTTTTTTACAAGAGCTAACCGTTAATGCTGGCGAGGTATATTACATTATAGTAGGTCTTGCGATAGGGCAAGGTGGCTTTTCTCTTTCTACTAGTGGTAGTGCAGACTTGCCTCCAGCTCCTACAGCAAATCTTGTTGATGATCTAGATGTGTGTGATGATTCTGGCGCTCAAGATGGCTTTAGAGAGTTTGACTTTTCTCCATTAGATGCCGATGTATTATTAGGTCAGACAAATGTTACAGTAACTTATCACGAGTCACTTAATGATGCTAACATAGGTATAAACGCTCTTACTTTTCCTTATACTAATATCTCAAATCCGCAAGAGATATTTGTTAGAGTGATAAGAAATGATTCTGAATGCACGGACTTTACAGAGTTTACTATAGAAGTAGATGATACTAATGTTACAACAGCTGCAGATGCGATAATTATATGTAGCGATAATGGAACAGAGACTTTTGACTTTAATAGTGTGATAGACACTATTGTCCCTAATGTGACTAATTTAAACATAACCTACCACTTAACAGAAACCGATGCAGAAAATGATATGAATCCGCAAGGATCAACTTTTACAGCAACGCTAATTGAGGAGACGTACTATATTAAAGTCATTGATCCTACAGGACTTTCTTGTGAATATATCATCAGTGCGCCTTTGTTTGTGGCAAATCCGCCAGCAATCGCAATATCTCCTAATTTATTTTTATGTGATGATGATTTTGATGGTTTTTTGAATGTTACTTTAAGTGATCAAAACGCAGTTATTTTAAATGGTCTTGATCCTGCTTTACATGAAGTGCGTTTTTATGCCAATGATATAGACCGCGACATCAATCAAAATGCATTGGGAAATAGTACTACAACTACTCAAAATCTGCAACCCGTATTTGTGCGCGTTATAGAAACAAGAACATCCTGTTTTAGCGATACAGAATTTAATATAACGATAAGGCCTAGACCTGTTCTTGCGTCACAAGATGATATTATAGTATGTGTCGATGCTGTTTTACCTACTACAATAAGTGTAGAAACTGGATTTGATTTCTATGACTGGAGTACTGGTGAAAGTGGTGCTAACTTGAATGCAATTGATATTAATCAACCAGGTAGTTATACGGTAACCGTCACAAATAGTTTTGGTTGTGAAAGTTCACTTACTATAACTGCATTACCATCTGATATTGCGGTTATTGATGATGTTGTAACTCAAGATTTTAGAAATGGTAATAATACTGCACAATTTATTGTTTCTGGACCAGGTGATTATGAGTTTTCTGTAGGTGACAGTGCATTTCAGGATAGCAATTTCTTTAATGGATTGTACAAAGGTTTTCACACGGTGAGGATAAGAGATAAAAATGGTTGTGGCACACTTATTCAAGAATTTGTAGTGTTAGATTATCAAAGGTTTTTTACACCTAATGGAGATGGGTTCCATGATACTTGGACACTCGATGGACTTAATGAATTTCCAGAAGCAGTGATTTATATATTTGATCGTTATGGTAAATTGTTACATCAAATGGCGCCTCAAGGTGCCGGTTGGGATGGAACCTTTGCAAATTCTCCTTTGCCTTCTAGTAGCTACTGGTTTAACCTTCAAATCCCTGATAAACCTCTGGTAAAAGGTTACTTTGCATTAAAAAGATAAAGGTACCATTTTGCTTTCGCGAAAGCGAGATCATCACAAACTACATCGTTAGAGTAAAAGTTGTATTGACGAAGCCTTATACGGTATGGTGTTAACAAGAATATAAGTTTTGTGTATAGTATTTGTTGAGGTCAGTTTTTCTTGATTTACTTAGTGCTGTTGTAGTTTAGCAAAAAAAAAACAATGATTTCATTGAGATACTTTATTCTATTCCTTTGTGCAGTTCAGTTTTCTTATGCGCAACAATTTCCATTAGATTTTGAGAATAACCCATCTCCTTTTATAGGTTTTTCTGGGTCTTCTTTTTCTTTAAGAACGGATCCTACTGGAGCACCTGGGAATGCTGGACAGTTTTTTAATGACGGAGGCGCGTTAGATCAAGGTTTTTTCATTGATGTCAACACTGCAGTTGATTTGAGTTCAGATCAAATAGTAACATTACGATTTTATGCATTTGACCCTAATGCACATAACATACTACTGAAATTTGAAAATGGCTCTCAAGCCGATGTGGAAGTACTACAACAAATTCCAGCAGGAGCAAATGCATGGAAAGACGTTTCTTTTGATTTCAGCAATGCTAAGATTAGTGGGACAAATACTAGCATTTCAGCGACAGGTCAATACGATAGAGTAGTGGTTTTTATTGATTTTGGGACTAATACATCTGGAACTTATGTAATAGATGATATTAATAATGGTGCGGTAGCAACTCCATTTGATCCTATCGATGTGGTTTACACAGATTTAGTCTGGTCAGACGAATTTGATACTCCAGGAACAAACAACCCAATAGATCCAACAAAATGGTTTCATCAAACGCAACTGCCAGCTGGCGGTAGCTGGTTTAATGGAGAGGTGCAACATTATACTGATAGACTAGATAATTCTTATGTAGAAAACGGTTTTTTAAACATTGTTGCAAAGAGAGAAACTTATAGAGATCAAGGACAAACAAAGCAATTTACAAGTGCAAGATTGAATTCTAAGTTTGCATTTACTTATGGTAGAGTAGATGTAAGAGCAAAATTACCATTCGGTGAAGGAACTTGGCCGGCTATATGGACGTTAGGTAAAAATATTAATGAAGATGGAGGATTTTGGGATGCTACTCATGGAACAACGAATTGGCCTCTTTGTGGTGAAATTGATATCATGGAACATGGTTTGGGAGATTTAAACCATGTAAGTGCCGCACTTCATACTAATTGCGCAGGATGTTTTGGAAATACAAGAAATGTAAGAGAGTTCACACTACAAGATGTAGCAAATAATTTTCACATTTATTCTATGAATTGGTCGCCGCAGCAAATTACATTTCTTATAGATGATATGCCTTTTTATACTTATAACCCTACAGTAAAAAATATAGATACCTATCCATTCTTTGAAGATCAATACATGCTCTTAAATATCGCAATGGGAGGAATCTCAGGTGCTATAGATCCTAATTTTACGCAAAGTAGTATGGTTATTGATTATGTACGTGTTTATCAAAATACCTTGAGCACAGATCAATCAGACTTAGATGATAGGATTAAAGTTTTTCCTAATCCAGCCAAAAATCAAATTCAAGTAAACTCTGCTTTACCAATTGATCAACTAGAACTTTTTAATGTTCTAGGTCAATCCATTTTCAATAAAACTGAAAACTGTGATTCATTAGATGTTTCTAATTTTGGTAATGGAATTTATATCCTGAAGGTTTATTCAGGTTCTTCCATTCAAACAGAGAGAATTGTAATTGCTCATTAACAAGTGCACCTAATGTTAGTTATGGCTAATAGAATTTGTTTCATTAATATAGAGAAGTTAACTTCATTATCTTAGGCGATAGTTTAACTACAATGCTATCAGCCATTTTATTAGACTATTAAGTCAGCAAAATATGATAATAATGTCAAGAAAGAAATGCTTACCTATCTTCTCGAAAACCCAAAAACCATTATAGACATGGGCTGTAGAGTTGGAGCTTTTCTTGAGCTTTTTAAAAACAAAATTAACGTAGAGACATAGGGAATAAAGTATATGGATCAATAAGCTTAGATTGTACTATTAAACTTGATAAAGTTTTCTCTGGTCCATGTGAAGATTACCTCAATCAACTGCCAATTAATTATTTTGACGTAATTTACTGTAATGACGTTTTAGAACATTTTGTGGATCCTGAAATGGTTTTTACTAAGTTAAAAAAGAAACTTACCAAAAAAAAGGATCATAATCAGTTCCATTCCTAACATACGATACCACAATACTTTTATGCGTCTGTTATTTAAAAAGACTAGATTTATAATGATCATGGTGTGATGTGGTATCTACTTACACAGATTTACAAAAAATATAAAATCTCCGATGAATTAGAAAAAACTTATTTTTTTCCATGGAAATAAAATTTTACATCAAAACCTATTTATAAACCAATCAAGCATATTTAATGGAAAAACATTATCTCCAATTGAAAAAGTTGCACACCCTAAAACCAGTAAGATTTGACATGCCAACTATTTGTGTTGGCATTGTCTAAATCAGATCGAGATGTTGTTATAATTTATAAAAGGTCAATGTAAACCAGCAGATTTACATATGTGCGGAAACTTAATGAGCTTCCAACCAATTCATCCCAACACCTACTTCCACATCTAAAGGAACAGACATCTTATAGGCATTTTGCATCTCGTCTTGAATCAGTTTTTTCATGTCTTCTAACTCGTCGTTATGAATGTCAAAAACCAATTCATCATGAACTTGCAGTAACATTTTAGACTTACAATCCATCTCTTCAAACTTCTTATGGATATTGATCATGGCTATTTTAATAATATCTGCTGCACTACCTTGTATCGGTGCGTTCACAGCGTTACGCTCGGCAGCGCCTCGCACTACCGCATTAGAACTATTAATATCTTTTAAATAACGACGTCTTCCTAAAACCGTTTCAACATAGCCGTTTTCTCGAGCAAAATTGACCTGATCGTCCATGTAAGCGCGCAGTTTAGGGTATGTTTTATAATAGGTGTCAATTAATTCCTTTGCCTCGTTGCGATCTAGATCTGTCTGGTTGCTTAATCCAAAGGCGCTTACCCCATAAATAATCCCAAAATTCACCGTTTTTGCATTGCTACGTTGTTCTCTAGTTACATCTTCAAGGGCTACATTAAATACTTTTGCAGCTGTGGAAGCATGAATATCTTCACCGCTTTGGAAAGCAGCCATCATGTTTTCTTCTTCACTTAATGCTGCGATAATACGCAATTCAATTTGAGAATAATCGGCAGCGACGAGTGTGTAATTTTCATCTCTCGGCACAAATGCTTTACGCACTTGACGACCACGTTCTGTTCTAATAGGAATGTTTTGCAAGTTAGGATCTGTAGAACTTAAACGACCAGTTGCAGCAACGGTTTGCATATAATTAGTATGTATGCGTTGTGTATTTTTATCTACCTGATTGGGTAAAGCATCAACGTATGTTGATTTTAATTTGGCAAGACCACGGTATTCCAGTACATCTGCAATAATTTGATGGTCTTTGGCGAGATAACTCAGCACATCTTCGGCGGTAGAATATTGCCCAGTTTTCGTCTTTTTAGGCTTCTCAACCAACTGCATTTTACCAAATAATATTTCTCCTAATTGCTTCGGCGAGCCAATATTAAATTCTTCTCCTGCAGTTTCATAAATATCTTTTTCTAGACGTTCTATGTCTTCGTTCAGCTTTCGCGAAAGCGAACTTAAAAAATCACCATCTAGATTGACACCTTCTATTTCCATAGCCGCCAGCACATCGAGCAACGGCATTTCTATATCCTTAAAAAGCTTGTCGGTTCCAGCGGCTGCAAGTTCTGGAACAAACTTTTCTTTGAGCTGAAATGTAATATCGGCATCTTCAACCGCATATTCTTTTTGCTTTTCCAGATCTACATCTCGCATAGAAAGCTGGTTCTTTCCTTTTTTACCTATAAGTTCCACTATAGACTGTGGCGTATAATTCAAATAAGTTTCGGCTAGCACGTCCATATTATGACGCATATCTGGATTGATAAGATAATGAGCGAGCATGGTGTCAAACATGGGACCTTTTACGTCAATCCCATATTTGTCTAGCACTTTGATATCGTATTTTAAGTTTTGACCTACTTTTTCGATAGATTCACTTTCAAAGAATGGTTTTAGTTGATCGACAACAGCTTGCGCAGCATCGCGATCTTCAGGAATAGGTAGATAAAATCCTTTTCCTTTTTCCCATGAAAATGCGATTCCTACAAGCTCTGCAGTAAGTGCATCCAGTCCAGTAGTTTCTGTATCAAAACATACACTAGATTGTTGCATTAAAGATTTTAAAAACAATTTAGTTCCCATTCCTTCTTGAACTAATTGATATAAATGATCGCTGGTAGAAAGATTTTGCCTTCCTGTAGTAGCAGCTTCAGCGGCTGTTCCTGATCCTGGAGCGTCAAAGAGGGAAAACTGCCCAGCGCCTGCAGAATTGTTCTCCGCTGCGCTCGAACTGACATTTGATTTACTCTCTGGCAACTCTTTACTAAAAATCTTTGCCATGGTTTCTTTAGCACGACGGAATTCGAGCTCGTCAAAAATCTCATGAACAGCCTCTACGTTAGGATCGTCTAGTTCATAATTTTTAGCATTAAAAGTTACAGGACAGTCCAGCCTAATGGTAGCCAGTTTTTTAGAAAGCAATCCTAATTCTGCATTAGCGATGACCTTTTCTTTCATTTTACCTTTTAGCTTATCCGTATTTGCTAGAAGACCTTCCATAGAACCATACTGGGCAATAAATTTCTTTGCCGTTTTATCTCCTACACCAGGTAATCCAGGGATATTATCACTGGCATCACCCATCATTCCTAGGTAATCGATCACTTGTTCTGGTCGTTCTACTTCAAATTTTTTCTGCACCTCAGGAATTCCCCATATTTCAATACCATTACCCATTCGGGCAGGTTTGTACATAAAGATATTTTCAGATACTAATTGAGCATAATCCTTATCTGGTGTAACCATATAAGTAGTAAAACCTTCTTTTTCGGCTTGTTTTGCTAGTGTTCCTATTAAGTCATCAGCCTCGATTCCTGCTTCTTCTACGATAGGAATATGCATGGCTTTTAGGATTTTTTGAATATAGGGAACCGCTATTTTAATGGCTTCAGGAGTCTCATCACGATTTGCCTTATAATCGGCGTACATTTCTACACGTTCTTTACTTCCTTCTTTATCAAAAGCAACGGCTAGGTACTCTGGTTTTTCACGTCTTATCACGTCAAAAAGACTATTTGTAAAACCCATAATCGCACTAGTATCCATACCAGCACTATTAATTCTAGGGTTTTTAATAAGCGCATAATAACCTCTAAAAATCAAGGCATAAGCATCTAGGAGAAATAATCTTTTATTGTCAGTACCGTCGTTAGTCATTGTAAAAATTTAAGGATGCTAAAGATAAAAAACGAACCTAGGAAAAATGGAATTCAAAACAGCAATTATGACTTTTTATACACAAGATTACTGTTCTAAAAAGAGTGTTTTATAAAGAATAGGTAGATAAGTGTTCCGCTTTCGCGAAAGCGGAATTATTAAAATCATTATCGTTTTAATAGATAGTAATCTATCCTAAATGATGAGGTTGTTAATCATTTTCACGATCCTCAAAGTCTTTCCTTAAATCCAATTTTCTAAAGGTAGGAGAGACCAAAGCGGTAGTTATTACCGTAATTAATGTCATCGTACCACCGAATACTACTGCAGTCACTGTTCCCATTAATTTTGCTGTGACACCACTTTCAAAAGCACCTAACTCATTTGAAGAACCTACAAACATAGAGTTGACAGACGCCACACGACCACGCATGTGATCTGGCGTTTTCAATTGTAATATGGTCTGTCTGATGACCATTGAAACACCGTCAGTTACACCACTAAAAAATAGGGCTGCTACAGAAATCCAAAACGAAGTAGAAAGACCAAATACAATAATGCAAACTCCGAATCCGAAAATAGCGGTGAGCAATTTCATACCAGCATTTTTACTGATAGGGAGATAAGCCGTCGCGATCATGGTTAAAATCGCGCCTACTGATGGCGCAGCACGTAAGATTCCAAAACCTTCACTTCCTACCTGTAAAATATCTTGTGCAAAAATAGGAAGTAAAATAACCGCACCACCGAATAGTACGGAAATCATATCTAAAGTCAACGCTCCTAGAATTGCTTTGGTCTTAAATACAAATCCCAATCCTTCTTTTAAACTTTGGATGATAGGCTCGTTAATTTTTGTGTTTAAAATTGGTTTTTTAGAAATAAAGAAAACCGTAACAAAAGCTAGAGAAACTAAGCTGAAAACAATGCATAAAGACCAGTGAACACCAAACCAACTGATCGCAAAACCAGAAAAAGCCAGTCCTACTACAGATGCTATTTGCCATGCAGAGCTGCTCCAGGTTGCGGCATTAGGATACGCTTTTTTAGGAACGAGTAAAGCGATTAATGAAAATAAAATAGGACCGAAAAAGGATCTCAAGAATCCGCCAAAAAACACCAAGGCATAAATGCAGTATAAAACCGTATCGGTAGACCAACCGGCGATAATTTCTGGCCAAGTCAGTAAAAACAATCCTAAACTTATTAGTGAAAACGCACCTATGCAAAGTGCTAACAAATTACGTTTCTCTTTTTGATCTACAATATGACCAGCAAATAGCGCCATTGAAAATGCTGGCACAAACTCCATCAAACCTATAATAGCAAGTGACCACGGATCTTTAGTGATAGAATATACTTGCCATTCAATTACAATAAACTGCATGGACCAACCGAATACTAGCAAGAAGCGCATTATTAAAAAAATGTTGAATTCTTTAAAACGCAGTGCTGCGTAAGGATCGTTTTTATTCATGTTTTGAATAGATTCTTGTTTTTATTTGGCAAGTTATTTCATCAGATGCGCAAGATACCTGTTTGCCTTAATATCGAATTTAGTTTAACAATCTACCAACATTTTGATACTCATTTATGCAATAGATTCGCACGATGCGTTTTATAATATTTTTTGCCGTAGTAATTTTACTTGAAATTTATTCTTTCCAACTTATTAGAACCTTATCTCGTGGTCACTGGTGGAAATGGGTTTATCTAGGAGTTACCATTTTAGTTATTGGAAATGTATTTCTACAGTTTTATTTGTATCCTAATCGTGGTGTTGTTTCTGGGGCAAGAGATTTTGCAGTGACTTTGTTGCTTGCCTTTTTAGCAGCGCAATTTGTCTTTGTGCTTTTTATGTTAGGAGAAGATATTTTTAGGTTTTTTGAAGCTATTTATAACTCGCTTTTGCGGAAGCAAACCCCAGATCAATCTTTCTTACCTAGTAGAAGAGCATTTATCTCAAAGGTAGGATTGGGACTCGCAGCACTTCCATTTGGAGCGCTGTTATATGGAGCATGGAAGGGGAAATACAATTATCAAGTACGCGAGTATGAATTAACTTTTGATGATTTACCTGAAGCTTTTGATGGGTATAAAATCACTCAATTAAGCGATATCCATGTAGGAAGTTTTGATGATAAAGAAGAAGTTAAATATGCTATAGATCTCGCAAATGAACAACAGAGCGATTTGATTCTATTTACTGGAGATTTAGTAAATAACGTTGCAACAGAGCTGTATGGTTGGGAAAATGTTTTTGGGTCTCTCACGGCAAAAGATGGTGTGTATTCTGTTCTAGGGAATCATGATTACGGCGATTATGCGCAATGGGACTCTCCACAGGCAAAAAAAGCCAATATGCAAGAGCTTTACCGTATTCAAAAAGATATGGGCTGGCGGTTATTACTAGACGAGAATGAGAAAATCACTCGTGGAACAGATTCTATAAATATAGTAGGTGTTCAAAATTGGGGTGGCGGCAGGTTTCCTAAATATGGTAACCTAGAGAAGGCAGCTACAGGATTAACTAATGAAGATTTTAAGGTCTTATTGAGTCATGATCCTACGCACTGGGATCTACAAGTTAAAGATGATGAGAAAAAATATCATTTGACGTTAAGTGGTCACACGCATGGTATGCAATTTGGTATTGAGATTCCTGGTTTTATAAAATTAAGTCCCGCGTGGTTTGCCTATAAAAAATGGGCAGGTATTTATAAAGAAGCAAATCAATTTTTAAATGTGAATCGTGGTTTTGGATTTCTAGGTTATTCTGGTCGTGCTGGAATATGGCCAGAGATTACAGTGATTACTTTGAAAAAAAGGCTTCATAAAACTAGTTAGGTAAATTATTTAAATCCTTGTTTATCATCCATTAGTACAACTTTTGTGGTTTTTACGTACATTTGGATATACTTTAATTTGTGATTATGTCAAAGTTCGGTGAGCTGATTAGTGCAAATGTCCCTGTATTGTTCAATTTCTTTACAGATTGGAACGAGGATACGGTTGCTATGAACGTGGTATTGCGTAATGTCGCTGCTGCTTTAGGTGATAAGGCCAAAGTCATTAAAATTGATATAGAGAAAAATCCAGAACTTTCTGAAGCCTTGCGTATTAAAGGTGTTCCTACTTTTATCATTTATAAAAATGGTGAAATGAAATGGAGGCAAAGCGGTGTACAGGATGACAATACGTTAATTCATCATTTACAGCAATTTTATTAAAATCTGATTAAGAAATCGATTTACTTTTCCATCCTTTGCTTTCAATGAAGCTTAGGTATTCTGGTAATATTTGTTTCAATTTTTCAAAACTCTTTTCACTATCGTGGAAAACGATTACGCTGCCGTTTTTAGTGTTTTTCTTTAGATTTTTAAGACAAGACGCAGCGGCTCTATTCATGTCAAAATCGCCTGAAAGCACATCCCATAAAATGATTTTATAACCTTTTGCAATTAGGTTTTTAGTGATATCCCGTTTAATGCGGCCATACGGTGGTCTAAACAAATTAGAATCTATATGTTTTGCACATTCTGTTACATCTTCTAAATAGGTTTCACTAGAAGTTTTCCAAGCATTTAAATGGTGTTGGGTATGGTTTCCTATAATATGGCCGTTTTCTAAAAGCTTATCATAGGTTTTTGGAAACTGTTTCACTTTTTCTCCTATGCAAAAAAACGTGGCTTTATATTGAAACTTATCTAGTTGTTCCATCACAAAATCAGTTACTTCTGGTGTTGGTCCATCGTCAAAGGTTAAGTATATAGTTCGTTCTTCACGATTTCCATGCCAGTAATAACTAGAAAAACGCCTTGAAAACCAATCTGATATATGATCTGGATATGTTCTAATCTTGACTTAGGGTATCTACAGGCAGTTCTTCCCTTGCTGTGGTTACATTATCTACCGAGTTATCTAATAAATCTCTCAATTCCATCTCTTGAGCAGAATCTGGATACATTTCTAGATCAATATCGCTATCCTTTTTAATGTAATAGGCTTCATTCAAATATCTAACAAATGGTTTGAAATATTCATTATATACATCTACATGTTTGTCTATCATTTCTTGATCTTCATAGTACACTGGTACTTCGGCCATTGAATTATAGCGCACTAGCGCTTGCTGGATGCGATTATAGTTCAACTCTTGCTCTTGTAAGGTTAAAGCATTATAATGATCTAACTCGTCTTGATATTTCAAGATCACCTTGTTCAATATATCGCGAGCTTTTTCTTTTTTATCCAGCTCATAGTATCCAGATACGAAAGGCTCTAACATAGAGTAATTACCATAAAATTCTAATGGCATATTTTCCATGCCTATGTCTAATAATTCTTCAGCTTTTTTAAATTGGCCATCTTTTGTCAAAGCTTCTGATGCTCGAGTAATGTTACTTCTATAACCTACACTATTACGTCTGGTTTCTACATCGTGATAAATATCTGAAGAACCACCGTTACCCCAATCCCAGTTTTTGATTACCTTATAAGCATAATCAGGATCTATTCTTCCCATATCAAAAGGATCGCGTGGATCTTCTGGTGTTGTTTTAATAGGTGTTAATCTAAAAGCACAACCGTCTAATTGCAGATAGTCCTTCATCCAGATATAATCCTCATCACCAAATGCGCCACCGGAAAAATAAATAGGTCGCTCCCAGTTGTTTGCATTAATGATATCTAGCATGAACATTCTGTTTTTATAGATCGCATTGCTTTTTATGTTAATGACAATCTCATCCACAATTTTATCAGCATCTTTTTGAGCTACGACACCATTTTTAAGAACTGCTTCTTTGTTAACAGGAATAGAGATGAATTTTGAAGGAAAGGTATGTTCAAAATGACTGTTTCTCATTTCCACTTGCGTTACTAGCTTATCACTAGCAATCCAATCCATCCATTGATTAAGAGGCATCGTATCTGGTACAACGAGGTTAGATTTTTGATTTAGTTCACTCATGCGCTGCTGCAGTAATTCTTTGTCTGCGTAGTAAAGAGCGTCGCGAGTTCCATATTTGTATTTATTGTGTTGAAGATTAGAAGGAACGGGCTCGCTTTCCCATGCTTTTTTCTTCATATCATCCATGTACCAGTCTGTACTCAATAATGAGGTGCAGACAACACGCACGTCAGTACGATAACCTTCTACTTCTTGTGCATACCATAAAGGAAATGTATCGTTGTCGCCTATTGTAAATATCAAAGCGTTAGGCAAGCAACTGTCCAGGTATTTTTTTGCGCTAGCTAGAGCTGTATATTTATCAGATCTATCATGATCGTCCCAGTTTTGATAACCCATAAGTAAAGGTGCAGCAGCAAAACATACAGATAAAGAAACTATCTGGGCTAGTTTTGACTTTATGAGATCGCATAACATTTCATAAACTGCATAAACACCCATTCCTATCCACATGGCAAATACAGAGAACGATCCTACATATGCATAATCACGTTCCCTAACTTGAAACATGGATTGATTGAGATATACAATGATTGCAAGTCCTGTAAAGATAAATAAGGCTAGTGTCACGTAAAAAGATTTCAAATCTTTACGAGCATGAAAAACAGCACCTAAAATTCCAAGTATTAGTGGTAAAAAGAAATAAGTATTGCGGCTTTTATTGTTTAACATGTCGTCGCTTAATTCATCTTGAGTGCCTAAACGCAATTCATCAAGAAATTTAATTCCGCTGATCCAGTTACCGTCATAATTATCCCATTCGCCTTGTATATCATTTTGTCTACCAGCAAAATTCCACATGAAATAACGCATATACATATAGCTAATTTGATAATTAGTCATGTATTTTAAATTGCTTGCAAAACTAGGTTTATCTATATCCACGGCTTCACGCAAAGAAACCAGCACTTCTATATATTCTTCTGTTTCAATAGTCCCGCGTTGTAGCCTGCGATCATAATCGTCTAGTACTGACAGCAATTCTTGGTTATTACGGAATTCTGGTTTTATTGTGTAATCCAGACCACCCATAAAATCTATATAATTAGAAGATCTAGAAGGATCTGTCATACGTGGGAAAAACCCTTTATGTTTATCACTAGTATTGGGAATCGCGTCTTTATAATTATTAACGATAACATATTTACCTAATTTATAATCTTTTTCATACTTAGGTTTCTCATCTTTAAAGGCTTCATTGTCCTCTGTATCAGGATCATCTTCATTATATCCAGCGTACATATCAGTAAATGACATGCCGTAAAATAATCCTGGAGAAGGATATTGCTCTCGGTTATAATAAGCAAGAAGTGCTCTTGCATCTTCAGGTCTGTTTTCATTTATTGGCGTTCCAGCATTAGCTCTTATAGGTAACATGGTCCAGGAAGAGAATCCTACAAGTACAAACATGATACATAAAGTGATCGTGTTTAATAGTGGTAGGTTACGCTTTCGCGAAAGCGAGATCAAAAAAGCAAATAATGTAACAATAAGTAATAAAGCGATTATGGTACCAGAGTTGAACGGAAGGCCGATGTCATTGACAAAAAAGAGCTCTAGATATCCAAATATGGCTAGTGTATAAGGTCCTAAAAATAGAAATACAAACAAAAGCACTGCTATCACAGCAATATTTGCAACTATAAAATTGAATACGGTTATGTTTTTATAGTGATGAAAATACCAAAGCAAGCCTATCGCAGGAATGGTTAAAAGAGCTAAAAAGTGAACACCAAATGAAAGACCTGTTATAAAGGAGATAAGAATCAGCCACCTATTTCCTCTAGGTTCTGACATATCTCTTTCCCATAGCAGTCCTAAATAAAATATAGAGGCCATTAGGAGTGATGCTGGAGCATATACTTCAGCCTCTGCAGCGTTAAACCAGAAACTGTCTGTTACTGCATAGGCTAAAGATCCGATGGCAGCTGCTCCCAAAACCATTAAATCGTTAGCTTGATCTTTGAGAATATGTCTCTTCAATAACAAGGTAATAGACCAGAACATAAATAAAATTGTAAAGGCACTAGAAAACACCGATAGTAGATTAACGGTATAAGCAATATCTGTTGCATCTAGAGCAAATACTGAAAATGCAGCTCCCATCATTTGATACAGTGGTGCTCCTGGAGGATGACCTACCTCTAATTTTGATGAAGTGGCAATATATTCACCAGCGTCCCAATAGCTTACTGTAGGTTCTACCGTGCTCCAAAATATAAAAAGTGCAATGGCAAAAACAGCCCAGCCTGTAATTTTATTTAGTTTTGTGTAGTTCAATTTCATAGTGGTTATTAACTCTTGCGAAAATAAGATTTTATGATCGTATACACCATACAAACGTTTAATAGAAAATTACAGTATGATTTAACCAAGATTTTACGATAAAAATGAATTGATGTGATTGGTGAATGAGTAGTAGTGGCTTGTTATAAAAGAGCTTTAAAGAAAGATTTTATTTTTTTACGATTTTTATTTGCTCAATTTGAGAATTGTTATAAATTTGCAACCGATTTTGTCCCATGGTGTAATGGTAACACTCCGGTTTTTGGTACCGTCATTCAAGGTTCGAGTCCTTGTGGGACAACAAGTAAAACCCGATTCTTCATTGAATCGGGATTTTTTTTTGGTTCTTTTTTTTGCTTTCGCGAGAGCGGAATAATTTTAATCTTATTTGATCCTAAAAGTAATTACAGGCAAACTAGAGTGGTTTACAACATCTTCACTAACGCTTCCGTTAAAAAAATGCGATAAACCGCGTCTACCATGATTTGCCATCCCTATCAAGTCTCCTTTTACGTCTTTGGTATAATTAAAAACTCCTTCTTCTACTGATGTGTCATTATATATAGTGCATTCTCCAGGAACTACATTGACGTTTTTTAGGTATTCACTCATCATCGCTTCTGCTTTTCTGGTTGTTAAGAAGTTAGATGGCGTGTTTACATATAACAGATGTAGGTTGCAATTTGTGTTTTTAGCAAATTTATCTGCTTCTTGCAATGCACTTGTTGATTCAGGATCTAAATCGGTAGCAAAAATAAATTCATTTACATCAAGTCTATTTTTACGATCCTTAACTACTAGCACTGGTACTTCAGAATTGCGCACTACTTTTTCTGCATTAGAGCCTATGAATAAATTACGCATACCTTCTGCGCCATGGCTTCCCATTACTATCAGATCTGCATTATGTCTTTTAACGGTGTCCATGATACCACTAAAAGCGGCTCCAGTTTCTACATCTCCATGAATGGTTACACCTTGTAAAAAATCTGCTTTAAGGAGGTTGTCAAATTTTTCTTTAGCCAGTTTCATAAAAAAAACTGCCTCAGGAAGATTTGAACTGGCGTTATTTGCTAAGTGTAATGGTAGGTCTAATTGATGTAATAGAAAAAGTTCACCATTGTTTTCACGAGCTATATCTGCTGCAACTCTCAACGCATTTTCAGCCTGAATTGAAAAGTCTGTTGGGACAATAATTTTTTTCATAGTGGTTGAATTTTGATCACTTAAAGATACAAAAAAAACTAAGTTTATCGTTCTGTTTTTTAAGCCTTTGGAAATGCTTAAAAAAATAGTATATTTGCAAAGTATTTGAACAAATGTGAGGGGACAAAAAGTCCCCTCTTTTTATAAATATGTTGAAAGAAAAAGTAGAAGAATTACTAAACGCGGCGTTTGAAGAACGTCCAGATTTATTTTTGATTGATTTCAAAATGGGTGCTGGTAATGAGATAAAGGTTGTTATTGATGGTGATGAAGGAGTGAAGTTGTCAGACTGTATGTTCTTTTCTAGAGCGGTTGAACATAATCTAGATAGAGAGGAGTATGATTTTTCTATAGAAGTATTAAGTGCAGGTGCATCGTCTCCTTTGAGTTCTTCTAGGCAGTTTATCAAGAATATAGGCCGAGATATTCAAATTGTAGATCGTGATAAAAGAACGGAAACGGGACTTTTAACGATAGCAAATGATGAAGTTGTAACTATTACCTGGAAAGCACGGGAGCCCAAGCCGGTAGGTAAGGGTAAGGTTACTGTTCAAAAAGAATGGACCTTGAAATATGAAGATATTAAGCAAGCGAAAGTTGTTATAAAATTTAATTAAAAAGTAGTATGGAAAATCTCGCATTGATCGAGTCTTTTTCTGAGTTTAAAGATGATAAAATGATAGATCGTGTCACATTGATGGCGATCTTAGAAGATGTTTTTAGAGCCGCCTTGAAAAGAAAGTATGGTGAAGATGACAACTTTGATATTATCATTAATCCAGACAAAGGAGATTTAGAGATCTGGCGTAATCGTGTTGTTGTCGCAGATGATGAGGTGGAAGACGATAATTCAGAAATATCTCTTACTGAAGCTCAAAAAATTGAGCCAGATTATGAAGTAGGTGAAGATGTTGCAGAAGAAGTGAAGTTAATACAATTGGGACGTCGTGCAATTCTTGCGTTAAGACAAAATCTAATTTCAAAAATTCATGAACACGATAACACTAATATCTTTAAGCATTTTAAGGAGTTAGAAGGCGAACTTTATAATGCAGAAGTGCATCACATAAGACATAGAGCTATTATCTTACTTGATGATGACGGTAATGAGATTATCATGCCTAAAGATAGACAGATACCTTCTGACTTTTTTAGGAAAGGTGAAAATGTACGTGGTGTAATAGAAAGTGTTGAGTTGAGAGGCAATAAGCCTAACATTATATTGTCAAGAACTTCGCCAAAGTTTCTAGAAAAACTGTTTGAACAGGAGATTCCAGAAGTTTTTGATGGTGTTATTTCTGTCAAAGCTGTTGTTAGAGAGCCAGGAGAAAAAGCTAAAGTAGCTGTTGATAGCTATGATGATCGTATAGACCCAGTTGGGGCTTGTGTAGGAGTGAAGGGTTCACGTATTCATGGAATTGTTCGTGAATTAGGTAATGAGAATATCGATGTAATCAATTATACATCAAATATGCAATTGTATATTGCAAGGGCGTTAAGTCCAGCTAAAATCATATCCATCACCTTAAATGAAGAGACTAAGAAAGCTGAAGTGCGTCTAAATCCTGAAGAGGTTTCTAAAGCAATAGGTAGAAGAGGTCACAATATTAGATTAGCTGGTAAATTAACTGGCTATGATATTGATGTGATAAGAGAAGGTGGAGAAGAAGACGTAGAGTTAACTGAATTTAAAGATGTGATCGACGGATGGGTCATTGAAGAATTAAGTAAGATAGGACTGGATACTGCCAAAAGTGTTCTAGAGCAAGACGTTGCTGACTTAATAAAACGTACAGACCTTGAGGATGAAACAGTACTAGATGTTGTTAGAATTCTTAGGGCAGAATTTGAAGATTAAAATTAAAGTCAATCCTGAACCATTTTATGGCTGAAGTAAAAAATATGAGACTCAACAAAGTTCTAAGAGAATTTAACATCTCTTTAGATCGTGCTGTGGAGTATCTCAATTCCAAAGGAATTGAAATCGAGGCTCGTCCTACCACGAAAATAGACGGAAGCGTTTATCAAGCACTAGCGGATGAGTTTCAAACTGACAAAAGCAAAAAAGTTGCCTCAAAGGAAGTAGGTGCTGAACGTCGCAAAGAACAAGAAGAATTGCGATTGCAGCGAGAAAAAGAACTAGAGGAAAAACAGAAAAGACAACAAGAGGTTATTAAGGCAAAAGCCTCTCTTGATGGTCTGAAGCAAGTTGGTAAAGTAGATCTTGATGCCGGTAAAAAAGCTGAACAGTCCACTGAGCAAACTCAAAATCCTATTGAACCTGCAAATGAAACGCCTGAGCCAATAGATAAACCGACTAAAGATGTAGAGGCTAAAGAACCTGCAGCTGAAGAGTCCAAAGCTATTGAGCAGGTTTCTAATAGGCCTAAAGTAGTAGGTACTACTGTTAAGGGTAAAATTGATCTAGGGTCTAAAAAGAGTAAGCCAAAGACTAAGTCGAAGGCTAAGCCAAAAGCTGCCAACACCAAGGAGGTTGCAAAAGATACTCCGAAAGTAGAAAAGCCAGTGGATGAGGAAAAGAATAAAGTTGTTGTAGATCAAGATACAACCAATGATGCATCAATAGATGCTCCAGTGACCGAAATTTCTGAGACAACTACTATCTCAGAAGGTCAAGAATCCGAGGTGATTAAAACCGAGTATAAAAAACTAGGTGGTTTAAAAGTTACTGGAAAGAAAATAGACCTTTCTCAATTTGCTAAGCCAAAGAAAAAGGCTGCCGATACAAACAGAGGCAAGCGCAAGCGTATTTCTAAGCCAGGTGCGCCTGGTTCTAGTGGAGGTGCTGCAAAACGCGGTGGAAATAACAATAGACGTGGTGGAACAGGTTCTGGTTCTGCCGGTCGTAAAAACATTGTTAAAGAAGAGCCTACTGATGAAGAAATTCAAAAACAAGTTAGAGAAACCTTAGAAAAACTTCAAGGAAAGTCTTCTAACAAAGGGGCTAAAAACCGTCGTCAAAAGCGTGATAGACACCGTGATAAAGTTGATGCAGCAGAACAAGCACAAGCAGAAGATAAGTCATTACAGGTAACAGAATTTGTAACGGTTAGCGATTTATCGATTATGATGGATGTTCCTGTAAACAAAGTTATTGGTGCTTGTATGTCATTAGGAATGATGGTTACTATGAATCAAAGACTTGATGCAGAGACAATGTCTATCGTTGCTGAGGAATTTGGTTTTGAAGTGGAATTTGTAAATGCTGATATTGAAGAAAGTATTGCAGAAGATGTAGATAAGGAAGAAGATTTAGTTACTCGTGCGCCTATTGTTACCGTTATGGGTCACGTAGATCACGGTAAAACATCTCTTCTTGATTATATTAGAAAAGAAAATGTTATTGCAGGTGAAAGTGGTGGGATTACTCAGCATATCGGCGCATATGGAGTAGAGTTAGATAATGGTCAGAAAATCGCATTTCTAGATACTCCAGGTCACGAAGCGTTTACCGCAATGCGTGCCCGTGGTGCTCAAGTAACAGATATTGCAATTATTGTTGCTGCGGCAGATGATGATATCATGCCACAGACTAAAGAAGCTATATCCCATGCACAGGCTGCAGGAGTTCCAATAGTATTTGCTATAAACAAAATTGACAAGCCAGACGCTAATCCAGAAAGGATTAAAGAAGGTCTTGCTCAAATGAATTTATTAGTAGAGGATTGGGGTGGAAAAATACAGTCTCACGATATTTCAGCTAAAGTAGGTACAGGAGTCAAGGAATTACTTGAGAAAGTCCTTCTTGAAGCTGAGTTGTTGGATTTAAAGGCAAATCCTAATAAGCCGGCAACTGGAACTGTTGTTGAAGCATTTTTGGATAAAGGTCGTGGTTATGTCTCTACCATACTTGTTCAAGCAGGTACTCTTAAAGTCGGTGATTATGTCCTTGCTGGTCCTAGACATGGTAAGATTAAGGCGATGCAAGATGAACGTGGAAATGACGTACTAGCTGCTGGTCCGGCTACTCCAGTTTCTATCTTAGGATTGGATGGTGCTCCTCAAGCAGGTGATAAATTCAATGTGTTTGATGATGAGCGTGAAGCTAAGTCAATTGCAGCAAGACGCACACAATTACAACGTGAACAATCTGTAAGAACTCAGAAAACACTATCCTTAGATGAGATCGGCCGTCGTATAGCATTAGGAGACTTCCAGGAGTTGAACCTGATTCTTAAAGGTGATGTTGATGGTTCTGTTGAGGCCTTAACAGATTCATTCCAAAAGTTGTCTACTGAAGAAATTCAAGTTAATATTATACACAAAGGTGTTGGAGCGATTACAGAAAGTGACGTATTGTTAGCAACAGCTTCAGATGCCATAATAATAGGATTTAATGTAAGGCCTCAAGGTAATGCAAGAATTGTAGCTGATAGAGAAGAGGTTGATATTCGTACTTATTCAATTATTTATGATGCGATCAATGACCTGAAAGATGCAATGGAAGGAATGCTTTCTCCAGAACTTAAGGAGGAGATCACTGGTAACGCAGAAGTAAGACAAACCTTTAAGATTTCTAAAATCGGTACAATTGCAGGTTGTATGGTTACTGATGGTAAAATCTACAGAAACGGTGGAGTGAGATTGATTAGAGATGGAATTGTCGTTTACACCGGAGAATTAGTTGCTCTTAAACGTTTCAAAGATGACGTGAAAGAGGTGGCTAAAGGTTACGAGTGTGGTATGCAGATTAAAAACTATAACGACTTACAAGAAGGTGATATTTTAGAATCCTTTAGAGAAGTCGAGGTCAAAAAGACTCTTAAGTAATCTTAAATTAGTTATACAACAAAAGCGCCTTCATTTTAATGAAGGCGCTTTTTTATTGTGGTATGATATTTATACGTTTATCGTATTATTTTATATGATGCTTTTTTACTAGTTCTAAGAATATAGAAAATCCAAGAGTTTTCATCTCAATATAGCAGCTCTTATTTTATTTTTTATCAAGTAACTTCTGGTGTTAATACTATGTTGGATCAGCAATTGAAGGTTTTAAATATTCTTATATGAATGCATGTCTTCTTGTTTTGCGAACTATCATGATTGATATTATAGTGATTTACATGAATAACAATTTATTATCTTAGAAATAAATTAATGTCACAATAATAATTGTTATTTAATTTCATTGAGTATGTTAGGAGTTCATTGTTGCGATTGGCAAGCTTATATTGAAGATGACATTAAGTTGTCATACCTTGGTTTAAAGTGAATTCTGATTATTGAATATTTTGAAATTTTATTTGTTCTGGTTTGTTTTCAATAATGTGTTATAATTTCATTTATTTACTTGTTTAGTGACTGTAAATGAAAAAACTCAATGGTTTTATCCCATTGAGCTTAAATTTTTGATTATGACATTCTAAAAAGGTATAATGTCAATATTTAAAAGTGATGATATTTATGGTTTTAATATAAACGCATCTTTGTAATCTTCCTTTATTTTAAGCAATGCTCGGTCTGCTTCTAATCTACTCCTATAGGTTCCTACCCATATTTTATGATATGGTGATTCCCATTTTAATTCTGATTTCCAAGGTAGATCTAAAGCGTCATACTTTTGTTTTATGTCTATTGCTTTGTCCCTTTCACCATAAAATAATTGAATAGTAAATCGATCTTTAAAATCACCAGATCGATCCATGGCTATTTTTGTTGAAACAAGCTCATCTAATTTTGGCTTGTTTACAGGTTTATAACTCTGTGCAAATCCTTGAAATGCAGTTGAAAACAAGCTTAGAAAGAGTAAGATTGATTTGATGTTTTTTGTATATTCCATAGGCGTTATGTTGTTATTTCGCTTTCGCGAAAGCGAATTTATTTAGAATTATTATAAATTATTTTCTTCATTTTATCCGATGCAAAAATAAACGATTTATGACCTATTTTTGCAGAAGCATTTACGATACGGTAAAATACCGTAATTATTGTGCCAAAGTTATTGTAATATTCATTAAGCAAGATGATAAATAGGAAATTACATTTTTCTGCATGGCAGTTTTTGTTAGCTTTCGTTTTTGTACTACTTAATTCTTTAAGTGTACAGGGGCAAGAAGCTGCCACCATAGATGGTGAGCCCGCAGTACCTGTAGAGGCGAGTAGTAGCGGAGACGCGGCGTTAGGAGAGGCGCTTTTTAAAGCCAACTGTGCTTCATGTCATAAACTGTACAAAAAAGCGGTAGGACCTGCTCTTTTTCAGGTGAGTCAAAAGTATGAACGCGAGTGGTTGTATAAGTGGATTAAAAACTCTGCTAAATTGATTGCTTCGGGAGATGCTCAAGCGGTTGCTATTTATAACGAGTACGGTCAGCAGAATATGAATTCTTTTGAGCAGCTCAGTAACCTAGACATTGATAATATATTAGCCTATACAGATACAGAAAAGCCTGTTCCAACAGCTGCCATTGCAGGTTCAGAAAATGTTGCAGTTTCTGGTACGGTCGATATGTCTATGACTAACAATATTATACTAGGTGCTCTTGCCATTGTATTGTTACTTTTAGTGGTTCTTTTGATTGTTGTTAACAAGACTCTAAAGCGTTTTGCAGAAGCTAATGGAATTCAAACTGAATTTGATGAAGAGGAAGGTGAGCAGCGAACTCCTATTTGGAAGGCATTTGTTCAAAATCAATTTTTGGTCTTAGTGTCTGCGATATTTCTTTTGTTAGCTAGTGCTTATTTTGCTTATGGTGCTTTAATGAGTGTTGGTGTTGATCAAGGTTACGCTCCTGTTCAGCCTATCCATTATTCTCATAGGATTCATGCTGGTGCAAGTCAGATAGATTGTAACTATTGTCACTCTAGTGCCCGAGAGTCAAAGCATTCTGGGATTCCTTCATTAAACGTTTGTATGAACTGTCATAAATCTATTGGTGAAGTGGCAGAGTCAACATATCAAGAAGGTATGGATGAATATGGGATAGATTATAATAAAGAAATCCAGAAATTATACGCTGCAACTGGATGGGATAGTGAAGAGCAGAAATTTGTTGGAGAGGAGAAGCCGGTTCGATGGGTTCGTATACATAACTTACCAGATCTAGCTTATTTTAATCATGCTCAACACGTTACTGCCGGTAACATAGCTTGTCAAACTTGTCATGGTCCTGTTGAAGAAATGGAGATCATGTACCAATATTCACCATTAACAATGGGATGGTGTATCAACTGTCACCGAGAGACTAATGTAGATCTTCAAGGTAACGGTTATTATGAAAAAATTCACAAAGAACTTTCTGAAGCTCGCGGTGGTCGCCAATTGACTATTGCAGATTTAGGTGGACTTGAATGTGGTAAATGCCACTACTAATCATATAGTTTTAGATATTTATGGCTACTACTAAAAAATACTGGAAAAGTACAGCGCAACTTGATGAAAGCAATGAGATGGTAAAAAATCTCGAGCAAAATGAGTTTGCTAGTCCTATTCCTTCTGATGAGTTTTTAGGAAACGATCAGGCGATGGAAGGCTCAAATACCTCTCGACGTGATTTCTTAAAATACGTAGGATTCAGTACAGCTGCAGCCTCACTTGCTGCCTGTGAAGGTCCTGTTCTTTACTCGGTTCCTTATGTGAATCAACCAGAGCAAATTATTCCAGGAATGGCTAATTATTATGCAACAACGATTGCTAATGGTTATGATTTTGCTAGTGTTTTGGTCAAAACACGTGAAGGGCGTCCTATCAAAATAGAGAGTAATAGAGATGCTGCTTTTCGTGGTCATGCAAATGCGCGTGTTCATGCATCTGTTTTATCTTTATATGATAATAATCGTTTAAAGACTCCAATGGTAAATGGAGCAGAATCTACTTGGGAAGAGCTTGATAATCAAGTCTCTGCTAAGTTAAATCAATTAAATGGTAAGGAGTTAGTCGTTCTTGCACGTACGTATGCAAGTCCATCGATGACGTCAATAATTTCTCAGCTTAAAGATAAATATTCAAATGTACGTGTTGTTACTTATGACACTGTTAGTGAGGATGCTTCTCTCGACGCTTTTGAAGCTAAATATGGAGTTCGCGCTTTAGCAGATTATGACTTTACTAAAGCTGCTACGATTGTTTCAATAGGTGCTGATTTTGTAGGTGACTGGCAAGGTGGTGGATTTGATAAAGGTTATGCGCATTCTCGTGTTCCTAATAACGGTAAAATGTCTCATCATATTCAGTATGAGGCAAATATGACTCTTTCTGGCGCTAACGCTGATAAGCGTTATCCAGTAACACCAACGGAACAGAAACATATTCTTGCTGCACTTTACAGTAAGATAGTTGGCGGTAGTTCTTCTGTTGCGCTTTCAGATAAGATTTCTAAATCAGTAGAACAAACGGCTATAAGTCTTAAAAGAGCTGGTAGTAAAGGTGTTCTGCTTTGTGGTATTCCTGATAGGGATGCTCAACAGTTAACTATTGCTATAAATAACGCATTAAGTTCTTCAATTGTTGACACTAATGCTCCTATTATGACACGTCAAGGTGATCGTAAGGCGGTAGAGTCGTTGATTAAGGATATGAATGCTGGAAACGTTGGTGCAATTTTTATTGCGGGTGTTGATCCGGTTTATAGTTATAGTGAGAGTGATGCTTTCGCGAAAGCGTTATCAAAAGTTGCTTTAAAAGTATCGTTTGCTTCATCTATGAATGCAACAGCTGCAAAGTGTGATTATGTAGCAACTGTTCCTCATTTCTTAGAGTCTTGGGGTGATACGGAAATTAAGAAAGGGCATGTATTTTTAACACAGCCAACAATAAAACCTATTTTTGATACACGTCAAGTTGAGGAAACTTTATTGAAGTGGTCTGGTAGTAACACTTCTTATAAAGATGTGTTGAAAGAGATCGTTATTTCTGCTGGTTCTAATTGGAACAAATCTTTACAAGATGGTTTTTACAAATCTTCAGGTGTTGTTTTTAGCGATGATAGTTCTAATGTTGAGCAGTCAAAGGTTATTTCTAATGCATCTGCTTTATCGTCTTTGGCTAATGCTAAGAAAGAGTCTGGTTTTGAACTTACGCTATACACTAAGACTGGTTTAGGTGATGGTTCAATGGCAAACAATCCTTGGTTACAAGAGTTGCCTGATCCTATTACTAGAACCACATGGGATAATTATGTTACTATTTCTCAAGCTGATGCTGAAACGCTAGGTGTTGTTAATGAAAATGTAGCTAATGGTGCTCTAGACGGAAGTTATGTTACTGTTAGTTTAAGTGGTGTTGAAAGAAAATTGCCAGCGCTTATTCAGCCAGGTCAGGCAGTCGGAACAATTGGTATTGCTTTAGGTTATGGTCAGACTGCTGCAATTCAAGAAGAAATGCAAACTGGAGTAAATGCTTATCCTTTTTATAAAGATGGTATTTCTGTTCAGACGGTTACCGTTAAGGATGCAGGAGATACTCACGAGTTTGCTTGTACACAATTACAAAATACAATGATGGGTCGCGATATAATTCGTGAAACCGATCTCGCAACATATATTTCAGGTCATAAGGATGAGTTTAATCCTATGCCAGAAGTTTCATTGAATCATATTGAAACTCCTGTGACATCCCCGGATGTTGATCTTTGGGCTAGTTTTGATAGGTCTACTGGACATCATTTTAATATGTCTATTGACTTAAACGCTTGTACTGGTTGTGGTGCTTGTGTTGTAGCTTGTCATGCAGAGAATAATGTTCCTGTTGTAGGAAAGTCTGAGGTAAGAAAATCTAGAGATATGCATTGGTTGCGTATTGATAGATATTATTCATCGACAGACAGTTTTGAAGACGATGAGGCTAAAAAAGATGGTTTTGACGGATTAGGTTTGTTTAGTGATAATGGTTCTTTAGCTGGTTTTGGTGAATTAGAGATTCCAGCAGATAATCCACAGGTAGCTTTCCAGCCAGTAATGTGTCAGCACTGTAATCATGCTCCTTGTGAGACGGTTTGTCCAGTTGCGGCATCTTCGCATGGTCGTCAAGGGCAGAATCATATGGCTTATAATAGATGCGTTGGTACACGTTACTGTGCTAATAACTGTCCTTATAAAGTCCGTAGATTTAACTGGTTCTTGTACAATGGTAATGATGAATTTGATTATCACATGAACAACGATTTAGGTCGTATGGTGATAAATCCTGATGTTACTGTGAGAAGTCGTGGAGTGATGGAGAAATGTTCTCTTTGTATACAAATGACTCAAATGACTATTCTTGAAGCTAAGAAGGATGGCCGTATGATTAAGGATGGTGAATTTGCTACCGCATGTTCTAATGCTTGTTCAAATGGAGCTATTACATTTGGCGATATCAATGACAAGGAATCAGAGATTTTTAAAGTGAAGAAACAAGACCGTATGTATCACCTTTTAGAGGAAGTAGGAACTGAGCCTAATGTGATGTATCAGGTTAAAGTGAGAAATATATAATTAACTAGGAAAACTAATCAAGACATTATGGCTCATTATGAAGCGTCCATAAGAAGACCTCTGGTTACAGGAGATAAGACATATTCTGATGTAACAAGAGACATTGCGGCACCAGTAGAAGGTGAGGCAAACAAGCAATGGTGGATTGTTTTTACAATCGCACTTGTTGCCTTTCTTTATGGATTAGGATGTATTACGTATACGATCTCTACCGGTATTGGTGTTTGGGGATTGAACAAGACTATTGGATGGGCTTGGGATATTACTAATTTTGTATGGTGGGTAGGTATTGGTCACGCAGGAACACTTATTTCTGCTGTACTATTATTGTTCCGTCAAAAATGGAGAATGGCAATTAACCGATCTGCAGAGGCGATGACTATATTTTCGGTTATCCAAGCAGGTTTGTTTCCTATTATTCACATGGGTCGTCCATGGTTAGCTTACTGGGTTTTACCTATTCCTAATCAATTTGGTTCCTTATGGGTAAACTTTAATTCACCTTTACTTTGGGATGTATTTGCAATTTCAACTTATTTATCGGTTTCACTTGTTTTCTGGTGGACTGGTTTATTGCCTGACTTTGCAATGATAAGAGATAGGGCGATAACTCCTTTTAATAAAAAGATATACGGTATACTATCTTTTGGATGGTCAGGTCGTGCTAAAGATTGGCAACGTTTTGAGGAAGTCTCCTTAGTTCTTGCTGGTTTAGCAACACCTTTGGTACTTTCTGTACATACGATCGTATCTTTTGATTTTGCGACATCTGTTATACCAGGATGGCACACCACTATATTTCCACCATATTTTGTTGCTGGAGCTGTATTTTCTGGTTTTGCTATGGTAAATACCTTACTTATTGTTATGAGGAAGGTAGTTCATCTTGAGAATTATATTACTATTCAACATATAGAGTTGATGAATATTGTAATTATGATTACCGGTTCTATTGTTGGTGTGGCATACATAACGGAGTTGTTTGTTGCATGGTACTCTGGTGTAGAATATGAACAGTATGCTTTCTTAAATAGAGCAACTGGTCCTTATTGGTGGGCGTATTGGTCGATGATGACATGTAATGTTTTTTCACCTCAATTCATGTGGTTTAAAAAGTTAAGAACAAGTATAATGTTTTCATTTGTAATATCTATTGTTGTAAATATAGGGATGTGGTTTGAAAGGTTCGTTATTATCGTAACCTCACTACATAGGGACTACCTTCCTTCTTCATGGACAATGTTTTCACCTACGTTCGTAGATATTGGTATTTTCATTGGTACAATTGGTTTCTTCTTTGTATTATTCTTATTGTATTCTAGAACATTCCCTGTTATTGCTCAGGCCGAGGTGAAATCTATATTAAAGTCCAGCGGTAGCAAGTATAAGAAATTAAGAGAAGATAAAATGACGTCTAACACTGGAGCTTCAACTGGAGATCCTATCGCTCATCCAGGTGAATAGAACTGTAAATATTATGTCAACAAAAATAATACATGCCTTATATACTGATGACGATGTTTTGTTAAGTGCAGTAAAGCAAGTTAGGGATAAGCGCTATCATATTGAAGAGGTGTTCACACCGTTTCCTGTTCATGGTCTAGAAAAAGCAATGGGTATTGCAGACACACGTCTTGCGATCAATGCGTTTCTTTATGGAATAGTGGGTTTATGTGTTGCGACTGCCATGATGAATTTTATAATGATAGAAGATTGGCCTCAAGATATTGGAGGGAAGCCTAGTTTTTCTTATTTAGAGAATATGCCGGCCTTTGTTCCGATAATGTTTGAGTTAACGGTGTTTTTTGCAGCGCACCTTATGGTTATTACTTTCTATATGAGAAGTAGATTATGGCCATTTAAAAAGTCAGAAAACCCAGATGTTAGAACTACTGATGATCATTTTCTTATGGAAATTGATACTCATGGTGCAGACATTGAAGAAGCGACTAAGTTTCTTTATGATACTGGTGCAGTAGAGATAAAATTAATTGACAAAGAAGCGCACTAATGAATAGATTGTTAAAAATGTTCTTATTTGCTTTTGTAGCATTATTAATTGTTTCCTGTGGTGGAAATGATTCTACTGTTACAACTGGTACAAATAGAAGTGTTCAATATTTTCCGAATATGTATGAGTCTGTAGGTTACGAGACTTATCAGGAGGCTGACATATTCCCAGGTAATGTCGAAGCACAGAAACCTGTAGATGGTTCGGTTTCGAGAGGATGGTTGCCTTATGACTATGAGGATAATAATGATGGTTATGCTTCCGCGAAAGCTAATCTGAAAAACCCATTACCATACACAGAAGCAAATCTCGAAACTGGTGCAGCTTTATATAACATATACTGTGCTATATGTCACGGTACAAAGGGTGATGGTCAAGGTCATTTAGTGAAAACAGAAAAGATTCTTGGTGTACCTAGTTATGATGCTCGTGAGATTACTCAGGGCTCTATTTATCATGTTATGTATTACGGTATAAATTACATGGGTTCTTATGCTTCTCAGACATCAATAAAAGAAAGATGGCAAATTGCTCATCACGTTGATGCGTTAACAAGAGATTTGAAAAAACAGCCTAGGATGGAGTTTGTCACAGAGGAAAAAGTGGTAGATCATTTGCCTGATAGTGACAATCATAGTGAAGGTCACGATAGTGATCAAATTGCTTTAGAAAACGAATCAACAACGGAAGGCCATTAAGCCTTAGAAGATATTATATATGTATAAGGTAACAAGCAAATTAAAGATTGTCGCATTCGCTCTTATGATATTCGGCGCTTTATTTACAGGTATTGGATTTTTTGCGGTTCCTGGATCTGAGGCTGAAGTTAAAGAGATGTTAGCGTTGGAAGCATCCACTCATGGAGGTGGACATGGTGAAAATTATAATGATGCTCACACTGTTGAAAATGATCACATCGAAACTGACCATTCATCTGACCATGGTGTAAACCACGATGATGAGCATGCAGAGCATGTATATCATCAATTACAAAATAGACCTTGGTCTGCTGTCTATGTAGCTGCATTTTTCTTTTTCATGATTGGACTTGGAGCTCTTGTGTTTCTTGCTTTGCAAAAAGTGGCTCAGGCAGGTTGGTCCCCAGTACTATTTAGAGTTATGGAAGGAGTAGGAAGTTATATTTTACCAGGCGGTATCATTGTATTCATTCTTCTTTTATTATCTGGTCTTCATGTAAACCATTTATTCGTTTGGATGGAAGAAGGAATTGATGTAGTTGGTCATGAAAATTATGACGAGTTAGTTGCTGGTAAAACAGGTTATTTAAATGTTCCTTTTTGGTTGTTTAGAGCTGGAGCATTTATAGTTGGTTGGAATATCTACCGTTGGAATATTAGAAAGTTTGGTTTAAAGCAGGACGAAGCTAAAGACGGCGATATCGCCTGGTATAAGAAAGGATTCAAACATAGTGCTATGTTCTTGGTTTTCTTTATCGTTACTGAGTCTATTATGTCATGGGACTGGATTATGAGTGTTGATCCACATTGGTTTTCTACTTTATTTGGATGGTATGTTTTTGCTAGTATGTTTGTATCAGGTATTACGACTATTGCATTAGTAACTATTTTCTTAAAGTCTAAGGGTTATTTGGAATTTGTAAACGATTCTCATATTCATGATTTGGCTAAATTTATGTTTGGTATTAGTATATTTTGGACTTATTTGTGGTTTTCACAGTTCATGTTGATTTGGTATTCCAATATTCCTGAAGAAGTAACTTATTTCGTTACTCGTATTCAAGATTATAATTTACTTTTCTTCGGTATGGTTGCGATTAACTTTCTATTTCCATTATTAATATTGATGAACTCAGATTTCAAACGTGTTAATTGGTTTGTGGTAACAGCAGGTCTTTTTATAATTGTAGGACATTATTTGGATATTTTTGTTATGATAATGCCGGCTACGGTAGGTGAATCTTGGTTTATAGGTTTTCCTGAAATAGGAGCGTTCATGTTCTTTGCCGGACTGTTCATATTTTATATTTTCAACACGATTTCCAAAGCTTCTTTATTGCCTAAAGGTGATCCGTATCTAGGAGAGAGTAAACATTTTCATTATTAAAATTAATAGAATACAACTGTAATGACAGCATTTCTAATCATATTTATAGCAGCTTTATTTGTCATATCAATTTGGCAAATATCAAAAATTGTCTCTCTGGCTAAAACGCCTGAGAACGATGTAGATGCAGTGGAAGTAGCAAACGACGGTGACAATAAACGTCAGGGTCAATACATGCTCATCTTTGGTATTGGACTTTACGTATTGATGATTTATTGCTTTATAGCATACAATGATTATTTTTTACCAGATGCTGCTTCAGCACATGGTGGTGAATACGATGACCTTTTGTTACTGACAACAGTTGTGATAATGATTGTTCAGGTTTTAACACAAGGTTTATTACATTGGTTTTCTTATAAATATCATGGAAGGAAAGGTCAGCGCGCTTTATTCTACGCGGACAATGACCGATTAGAGTTCATATGGACAGCTGTTCCTGTAGTAGTCTTAGCAGGTCTAATTTTATGGGGATTGTTTTCATGGAATGATATTATGGATGCTAATTTAGATGATGATCCTTTGGTGGTTGAGGTATACGCTTATCAATTTGGTTGGAAGGTGAGGTACAGTGGTAATGATAACACATTAGGTGATGCAAACGTAAGGTTTATTGAAGGAGCTAATATTTTAGGTATAGACCCAACAGATAAAGATGGAATGGATGATGTTGTTGGTACTGAATTGCATTTACCAGTTAATAGACCTGTTCTCTTCAAATTTAGGAGCCAGGATGTACTACACTCAGCTTACATGCCTCATTTTAGAGCCCAAATGAATGTTGTTCCTGGTATGGTGACTCAGTTTAAATTTACACCTACCGTACTTTCAGAGGATTACAAATCTACTGAATTTATGACTGAAAAAGTTCGTAAGATTAATGAAATTAGACGACAAAAAAGTGAAGAGTTAGTAGTAGCAGGTGATGTTGCATTGGATCCGTATGAATTTGAATACTATCTTCTTTGTAATAAAATATGTGGTGCTTCTCACTATAACATGCAAATGAAAATTGTTGTTGAAAGTGAAGAGGACTACAATAAGTGGTTAGAAACACAAACAACTTTTGAAAAAACTTTAGCTAACGCTGAAAATTAGAATTATGGGACAAGCTATCGCTGTTACTGCAGATCATGGACATGATGATGGACACCACCATCACAAAGAAACATTTGTAACGAAATATATTTTCTCTCAGGATCATAAGATGATTGCTAAGCAATATCTGATTACTGGACTTATTATGGGTGCTATAGGTATTGCAATGTCGGTACTTATGAGAATGCAACTTGCTAATCCTGGAGAGCCAAATATGGTTTTTGAGGCATTATTGGGTAAATGGGCTCCTGATGGCATCATGGATCCTAATATGTATCTAGCATTGGTAACGATTCATGGTACAATAATGGTATTTTTTGTACTTACTGCTGGTTTGAGTGGTACGTTTTCAAACTTTCTAATTCCTTTGCAAATTGGGGCGAGGGATATGGCGTCTGGTTTTCTTAATATGGTGTCTTACTGGTTGTTTGCGGTTTCTGCTGCCATTATGATCGGATCTCTTTTTGTTGAATTAGGGCCTGCTGCGGCGGGATGGACTATTTATCCTCCACTAAGTGCGTTGCCAGAGGCTATGGGTGGATCTGGTTTAGGGATGACTCTTTGGTTAGTATCAATGGCGATATTCATCGCTTCGTCACTTTTAGGTTCTCTAAACTACATTGTAACTGTTATAAATCTTAGAACGAAAGGTATGTCCATGACACGCCTTCCATTGACAATTTGGGCATTTTTTGTTACTGCCATCATTGGTGTTGTATCGTTCCCTGTATTATTATCAGCTGCTCTTCTTTTAATTATGGATAGAAGTTTTGGAACATCTTTTTTCTTATCTGATATTTATATCAAAGGCGAAGTTTTAGCACATCAAGGTGGTTCTCCTGTATTGTTTGAGCATTTGTTCTGGTTCCTTGGTCACCCAGAAGTATATATTGTTTTACTGCCAGCGCTAGGTATTACCTCTGAAGTGATAGCAACTAATTCCCGTAAACCTATCTTTGGTTATCGAGCAATGATTGCATCAATTCTCGCAATTGCTTTCTTATCTACAATCGTATGGGGTCACCATATGTTCGTTTCAGGTATGAATCCTTTTTTAGGATCGGTATTTACTTTTACTACGTTATTAATTGCAATACCTTCAGCTGTAAAAGCATTTAATTACATAACTACACTATGGAAAGGTAATCTCCAAATGAATCCTGGTATGTTGTTCTCTATCGGTTTGGTTTCAACTTTTATTACAGGCGGACTTACTGGAATCATTCTTGGTGATAGTACTTTAGATATTAATGTTCATGATACGTATTTTGTTGTAGCTCACTTCCATTTAGTAATGGGTATATCTGCTCTTTATGGTCTTTTTGCTGGTGTCTATCATTGGTTCCCAAAGATGTTTAATCGCATGATGAATAAGAACTTGGGTTATGTTCATTTCTGGTTAACGGCAATTGGTGCCTATGGTGTATTCTTCCCTATGCATTTTGTAGGTATGGCTGGATTACCAAGACGTTACTATACAAATACTAATTTTCCTTATTTTGATGATTTAGCAGATACTAATAAGCTGATCACTTATTTTGCTATTGCAACTGCTTTTGCTCAACTATTCTTTGTTTACAATTTTGTAAAGTCTATTTTCTATGGAAAAAAAGCTCCTGCAAATCCTTGGAAGTCTAATACGTTAGAATGGACTACAGGTGATAAGCATATCCATGGTAATTGGGAAGGACCTATACCAACCGTTTATAGATGGCCTTACGATTATAGTAAGCTAAATGAAGAAGGTGAATATGTAATTTCTGGTCAAGATTACGCACCACAACACATTCTAATGCAGGAAGGTGAAGAGGAAATGAATCACTAGTCTGATGATAAAATAAAAAAAGCCACTCGATAAGTGGCTTTTTTTATTTATAGGTAATAGTTTTAAAATTCTCCTCTAGCTGGATAATCTTTATCCTCAAACAAGTTACTGCTTTTATTATATCTTGAATTTTTGGTCTTGCAAAAGGCATTGTTTGAATGGATGAAAAGTACAACGTTCCATCTGCTTTAATTAAGAAGATTCCGGGCTCTGAGAATAACTTTGGTTCCTTGTCAGTGATTCTTTTGGATAAGTATAAACCCCAGTCTTCAGCTTTTTTTTTTGATAGATCAAATCCAATTGGTAGCTCGTTAATGTCCCGTTTTTCACCAGTTATTTTAGCACGTTTTTCAGTATCCATACTTATTGCGATTACATGAATCCCTATCTTGGTAAATTCTTCTAGATTACTTGCAACTTCTTCTAGCTGTTTTTTGCATACCGGATAGTTCAATCCTCGATAGAATATGATCAGTGTAGATTTATCGGTTTGTTGCTTTTCTAATGACCAATTTGTGTCATTTATCAAGTTTACTTTTAACGATGGTGTTTTTTCTTGTGGTTTCATTTTTTGATTTCAATTTACGATTCTATTTAATTTGTCTTTTTAAGTTTATTATAAATCGAGTTCAGCTTATCTTATCTCGCTTTCGCGAAAGCGCATTCGTAAACATCTATTTCATATTATAGTTAAGTTTATAATAGAATGTATTATTTGCTTTTTAAAGTTCTCATTAATTAAATTAAATTATCAATTAGTATATTAGGAGAGTTATCTTTGATATATGAATGAAAATCTCGATCCACAAGGCAATCACTTTACTAATGAAGAGCATGATGTAGATAGAGCTTTGCGACCTCTTTCATTTGATGACTTTGCAGGTCAAGACCAAGTCTTAGAAAATCTCAAGATTTTTGTTGCTGCAGCAAATGGTCGAGAAGAAGCTTTAGACCATACGTTATTTCATGGTCCTCCAGGATTAGGAAAAACGACCTTAGCACATATTCTCGCTAATGAATTGAACGTGGGAATTAAGGTAACTTCTGGACCTGTACTGGATAAACCTGGCGATCTTGCGGGCCTTTTAACTAACCTCGATGAACGTGACGTTCTCTTTATAGATGAAATACATAGGTTAAGTCCAATTGTAGAAGAGTATCTATACAGCGCTATGGAAGATTATAAGATTGATATAATGATTGAAACAGGTCCTAATGCGAGGACTGTTCAAATAAATCTTGCTCCATTTACGCTAATAGGTGCGACTACTAGGTCGGGATTACTTACTGCACCTATGAGAGCTCGTTTTGGTATAGCAGCAAGATTACAATATTATACGACTGAATTACTTTCGACTATCGTTATACGCAGTGCTGAAATCCTTAATATGCCGATAGATCTGGATGCGGCAATTGAAATTGCCGGTCGTAGTAGAGGAACACCACGTATTGCAAACGCTCTATTGAGAAGAGTGCGTGATTTTGCTCAAATAAAAGGGAACGGAACTATTGATATGAAGATTGCCAAATATGCTCTTGCGGCATTAAATGTCGACGCGCATGGTCTTGATGAGATGGATAACAAAATATTAACGACTATTATCGATAAATTCAAAGGTGGTCCTGTAGGAATAACCACGCTTTCTACAGCAGTTTCAGAAAGTGCCGAAACTATTGAAGAAGTATATGAGCCATTTCTTATTCAACAAGGTTTTATCATAAGAACACCTCGCGGTCGAGAAGTTACAGAACATGCCTACAAACACCTAGGCAGACGAAAAGTCAATAATATGGGTGGATTATTTGACGCATAATGAAAGATATACAACAAGTTCCAGCGCTTACATTTCTTGCAAAATCTAGACAGATTTATAAGGATCCGTTACCATTTCATAGGGAGAACTTCCAGAAGTATGGTCATACTTTTAAGATAAGTCCTAAGCCTGGTTTGTTAATACACTTCACCTGTGATGAAAAACTGACTCAACATATTCTTCAAAAAAATCAAAAAAACTTTAACAAATCAAGTTTACAAACTGATGATTTAGGTAAATACATTGGTCATGGATTACTAACTGAAAACGGCGAAAAATGGCGTGCAAATCGCAAGCTAATACAACCTGCGTTTTATAAAAAGTCTATTAGTTCTTTGATGAAAACCATGGATCAAGTCATCGATGAAGAACTAGGTAAAATCAAATTGGATCATGTAACTGACGTTTATAGCGTTTTCAATGATCTTGCTTTTAAAGTGGTAGCAAGAAGTTTATTTGATCTAGCAGATATTGATGATCTAGAAGGTAAAATCTCAAGATTACAATTCATTACAGAGAAGGCTCAAAAAACATTGATTAAAGAGTTGAGAATCCCATGGATGAAATGGTACTTTGATAGAGAATGGCTTTCTGGTGAAAAAAGCATTCCGCATTCACTTAATTTGATTGAAGAAGGACGCGATATCCTTAGAAATATTATCAATAACCGTAGGTCCAGTGATAGAGAGCCAGGTGATTTGCTTGATATGCTTTTGCATAGCACTTATGAAGATGGATCTCATATGGAAGATGATCAATTGATCGATGAGATTTTGGTTCTATTCATTGCAGGTCACGAGACTACAGCAAATGCGCTTAGTTTTGCAGCTCAACTACTAGCACATCACCCAGAAACGATTGTAAAAGCTAGTAAAGAACTTACTCATTTAAAAAATGAAGATTTAATGAAAGGCTTGATGGGTATGTCTTACATTAAACAATGTGTTGATGAAACATTGAGGTTGTATCCGCCAGCATATGTAACAGATCGTGTGGCGCTCGAGGCAGACTCTTGTGAAGATATTGAAATTGAGAAGGGAAGCATTTGGCTGGTTTCTTTCTATGAGATGCATCGTAGAAAGGATCTTTGGGATGAACCAGAGGCTTTTAATCCAGATCGTTTTGAATCTTCTAGGGCTAAAGAATATAGAGATTTTTATTTTCCATTCGGTGCTGGACCGCGTATGTGTGTAGGTAACAACTTTGCTGTATTTGAAATGGTTTTGGTAATTGCCAGAATGTTGGAACGATTTGATATTACACCAGTCCATGATCAGATTGATTACCACCCTTTAATTACTTTAAAACCTCGAGGTGCAGATCTTATCTTCAAGAAAAGGTCTGATTCTTAAATTCTTTTTTATTATTTGATATGCGCTTTCGCGAAAGCGAAACAAATAATTAGTTGTTATACTCTGGTTGATTCCCTTTCTATCAATTTGGTTTTTAAAACTATTTGTTGATAATAGATAGGTTCATTTTTTTTCATTGATTGAATCTCTTTATACAATTGGTTGAAAGCTGCTTTTCCCATTTTTAAACCAGGCTGATCGATAGTTGTAAGTGATGGAGATATGATCGAAGACATGAACCAGTTACTGAATCCTACAATTGCAATATCTTCTGGGATTTTAACACCAGCTTTATTAAATTCAGATATTGCGCCTATAGCGACTAGATCAGTATTTATAAAAATACCATCTACATCTTTATGCTCTTTCATAAGGAGTAGCGCATTTTTCTTTCCTTCTTCAAAACTTTTTTCATCGCATTCACAGATGTAAACTAAAGATGGATCATAAGAAATTCCATGATCTGTCAAAGCTTTGCGATATCCTAAAAACCTATCTATTGAATTTTGAGGAAGTAAAGAACCTCTAAAATGTGCAATACGTTTACAGCCTATATCAATAAGGTGTTTTGTAGCGTCATAAGCGGCCTTTCTATCGTCAATAATTACTTTTGAACAATTCACAATCTTGGCAATTTTATCAAACATAACCAATGGTTTGTCATTATTTATGACGTCTACTAAGTGTTTGAAATCCACGGTGTCGTTTGCCAGGGACATAATAATGCCATCAACTCTTTGATTCATTAAAAGCTCTATTTGTTTTTTTTCTAGCTCATAAGACTCATTAGACTGTAAAATAATAACTAAGTAACCCTTTTTTTCAGCTTGTGCTATGATTCCTTTTATAACATTTGAAAAGAAGTGATGTACTATTACAGGAATAATGAGGCCAATAGTTTTGGATTCTCTGGTCCTTAGGTTAACTGCAAACGCATTAGGCTTATAGTTAAGTGTAGATGCTAGTTCCTTTACTAGTGCTTTTGTTTTAGGACTAACATCTGGATAATCTTTAAGCGCCTTTGAAACTGTTGTAACAGAAATGTTGAGTTTATTAGCAATTTCTCTTAATGTAACTGGTTTCATAGCAGAATTATCAATAATTGATATGCTAAAATAAAGAAAAAGCAGTTACCGAAAACGTTTTCGATCATTTCGAAAACGTTTTCGGTAAAATTAAATGATGGATAACTGGAAGTAATTATAAATTTAGATCATTATTAACTCAACTATATATGTATAACTAAATTTTACCCAAATGAATATTACTAAAACTACATGGAGTTTTATACTCGCAATGTTATGTGCAGTCACTGCTGTGGTTGCACAGTCCACGATCACTGGAAATGTCAAAGATGCACAAGGGGAAACTGTACTAGGTGTTAACGTGGTATTAAAAGGTACAGAAAAAGGTACGGTGACTGATTTTGATGGAAATTATACGATAGCAAATGTACCAGACGGAGCATATACGTTGGTAGCCTCTGGTTTAGGGTATGATAACTTCACAAAAAAGATTACAGTTAATTCGGCAAAATTAGTCATTGATTTTGTGATGAAAGAAAATGCAGAATCTCTTGACGCTATTATAGTAACAGGAGTTACTAATCCTAAGGCAAAAATTGAATCCAGTGTTTCAGTAACTACATTAAGAACAGAAACTATTGCTCAAAGTGCTCCTAGAACTACTGCAGAAATTTTTAGAACGATCCCTGGTATACGTTCGGAATCTTCAGGTGGTGAAGGTAACTCTAACATATCTGTTCGCGGTGTGCCTATTTCTTCAGGTGGATCTAAATATGTTCAAATTCAAGAAGATGGTTTACCAGTATTACTTTACGGTGATATTTCTTTTGCAACAGCTGATATTTTTACGAGGTTTGATTCAAACGTTGCTCGTATAGAAGCTATACGAGGTGGATCTGCTTCAACACAAACCTCTAACGCGCCTGGAGGAATAATTAATATTATTAGTAAAACAGGTAAGTCAGAAGGTGGAGTGATAGGAACTACTTTTGGTGCAAATTATGACTCCTTTAGAACTGATTTTGCATATGGAACTGAAATTGCAGATGATTTATATATTCATGCAGGTGGTTTTTACAGAGTTGGAGAAGGAATTAGAGATGCTGGTTTTACTGCAAATAATGGAGGTCAATTTAAATTAAGCTTAATGAAAGAATTTGAAAAAGGATCTGTAAGAGTTTATGGTAAGTATTTAAATGATAGGGCAATAGCTTATTTACCAGCTCCTATTCAGGTTTCTGGTACTAATTCAAATCCTACATGGGAAGATGCTCCTAATTTTGATGCTACAACAGGATCTTTACATACTCCTAATTTAACGCAAACCTTGAGACTAGGTCCTGATGGAGAACCTTCTCGTGGTGATGTGACTGATGGAATGAATCCAGTATCAACGTCTTTAGGTATTGCTGCTAATTTTGATCTCGGTAATGGATATAAGGTTTCTAATAATGGTAGATTCTCATCTAACAATGGTGCTTTTGTTTCTCCTTTTCCATCACAAGTGGGGACTGGTTCTGTTATTGCAGACTCATTTGGAACAGGTTCTTCATTACAGTTCACGGATGGTTCACCAGTAGCAGCAAATAGTCTTGTAGCTCGTATTCATATGTTTGATGTAGAGTTAGAAAATTTCAATAATTTTATGAATGACATCAAATTATCTAAATCCTACAATAACCTAGATATTACTCTTGGATATTTTAAATCGATTCAAAATATATCTATGAATTGGAGCTGGAATTCTTATCTACAAGAAGTTAGAGGAGAGAACGCAAGATTAATCAATGCTTTTGATTCAACAGGATCTCCTTTAAGTGAGAATGGATTATATGCATATGGTACACCTTTCTGGGGTAACCTTGCAAGAAACTATGATACTCAGTATAATGTTTCTGCTCCATATTTAAATATCGCCTTAGAAGCATCTGAAAAATTGAATTTTGATGCAAGTGTGCGATTTGATAACGGTAAAGTAGATGGTACTTTTTCTGGCGGTGTAGAGTCTGCCATAGATATCAATAATGATGGTGTAATCTCTGCACCAGAACAAGCAGTATTTAGTGTAGATAACGCTTCACCTACAAACGTAAATTATGACTACGATTATTTTTCTTATTCATTAGGTATTAATTACAAACTACAGGATAGACAAGCAGTGTTTGCTAGATACAGTAGAGGAGCAGCTGCAAAAGCAGATCGTATCTTATTCTCTGGATTAGACTACCAAAACTCTGACCGTATTAATGCTTTAGATTTCTTAAATCAGGCAGAGATAGGTTACAAACAAGGATTTGATAACGGAGCAATTTATGTAACAGGTTTCTACTCAAAAACTACTGAGCAAGCAGGTTTTGAAGCTACAAACCCAGATTTAATAATAGATAATGATTATCAATCCTTTGGTGTAGAACTAGAAGGTTCTTACAGAATGGATGACTTCACAGTAAGAGGTGCGGTAACATATACTAACGCATCATTAGAGTCAGGTGATAATGAAGGTAATGCTCCTAGAAGACAACCAGACTTTATCTATAACTTAATTCCTTCCTATAACTTTGGTGTGGAAAAGCAAAATTCTATAGGATTAAGTTTTATCGGGCAGACTAAAGCCTTTGCTCAAGATACTAACGAATTAATTATGCCTGGATTTGTAATCGTAAACGGATTTGTAAACGTTGGGATAACAAAAAACTTAAATGCAAACCTTTCTGCAAATAATATCTTCGATACTTTAGGTATTACTGAATCTGAAGAAGGATCTATAGTAGAAGGACAAACTAACTTTTTAAGAGCTAGAGCTCTTCCAGGAAGATCTATTTCTTTAGGATTAACTTATCAGTTTTAAGAAAAAGTAAAAGTTGTTACCACGATTCTTTAATTTGAATTTGAAATAATTATTTGAATAAGCTCAAGGCGAAAAATTTAAAGTTTTACAGTATCTATAATTAATTAAAACAATCAGATAATTAGTTTTTTTCAACGGTAAAATAGAGTTGGCATTGGAGAATAATGCCAACTTTGTTTTACAAATACAGATTGTTTTATTTGTTTATTTATTAAACTGACATAGTCAAAAGAAAAGAGATGGAAACAAAGAAAATATTAGGTAAGGTTAAACTTAACTTTTGGCAGATATTGAACATGAATGTCGGTTTCTTCGGTATTCAATATAGTTTTGGATTGCAACAAAGTGCAGTAACTCCTATTTATGATTTTTTAGGAGCTGCGCCAGATCAAATACCTATTTTACACCTTGCGGGACCTGTAACTGGACTGTTAGTACAACCTATAATAGGTGCTATGAGTGACAAAACGTGGTCGCCTAAATTTGGTAGACGTAAGCCTTATTTTTTAATAGGTGCATTGCTATGTAGTGTCAGTCTATTATTGTTTCCTTTTAGCAGTTCATTATGGATGGCTGCAGGTTTATTATGGATTTTAGATGCTGGAAACAATACAGCTATGGAACCCTACAGAGCGCTTATCGCTGATAAATTGATTCCTGAACAGCAGCCTACAGGTTTTCAAATGCAAAGTTTCTTTACTGGTTTGGGACAGGTATTGGCAAATCTCTCAATTGTAATTTTTCCCATTTTTATAATTGGTAAAACAGGTTCATTACCTACATGGGTCTACGCTTCCTTTTTTCTAGGTGCTGCTTTTTCGATAGGGTCTGTTTTATGGAGTAATAGTAAAACCAAAGAGATTCCTCCTACAGATGAAGAGCTCGCTTTAATGCGTGCAGAAAAGCGTACTGTTCTAGGTCCATTATTTGAAATAGTAGCCGCTATCAAGGATATGCCTAGAGTAATGTGGCAACTTGCTTTAGTATACTTTTTTCAATGGTATGCATTATTTTGTTACTGGCAAAACGCATCAAAAAGTGTTGCACTTTCAGTTTGGAATGCAACACCAGCAAATGAAGAAGCCTATAATGAAGCTGTAAGTTGGACAGGATTGGTAAACGGCTGGTATAATGTAGTCACCTTTTTAGTAGCTTTTGCATTAGTCGGTTTTGCAAAAAAGTATAGCCCTAAATTAGTTCATGCGGTTTGTTTATTACTCGCTGCTGCTGGATTTCTAGCATTTCCCCACATAGCAGATAAATACTTACTGCTGTTTGCAATTACAGGTTTTGGTATAGGTTGGGCAAGTATGATGGGTATTCCTTATTTAATGGTAATTTCAAATATTCCAAAAGAACGATATGGAGTTTATATGGGTATTATCAATATGATGATTGTTATACCTATGATATTTCAAACACTATCTTTCGGTTATGTATTAAAGAATTTTTTAGGTAACGATCCTCGTAACGCTGTAACCTTTGCGGGAGTCCTTTTAATTTTTGCAACAGTAGCTACTCTATTTATCAAAATAAAACACAAAGAAGTTTATGCATAACTACGCTTATCATAAAGCCATTGATCTATTGAAAAAAGCTTCTTCCGAAGATGGCTTTTTAGCTAGTGCCTTAGATATCTCAAATTATAAAAGAGTATGGTCTAGAGACGGTGTTATATGTGGTATCGCTGCACTTGCATCTGGTGATCAAAAACTTATTGAAACTTTTGAGAAAACTATTGAAACACTTGCAGCACATCAACATCAAATGGGAACTATTCCTTCAAACGTGTCGTTCAAAGGAAAAAATGTAGAAATAAGTTATGGTGGCTTAGCAGGTAGAGTAGATGCGGTCACCTGGTTTATAATAGGTGTATGTCAAATAGCTTTCTATAAGAATGATAAAACGTATTTACACAAGTATAAAACAAACATTGAGAAATGCTTGCAATTATTAAACGCATGGGAGTTTAATAACAAACACCTAGTATACGTTCCACTTTCAGGAAATTGGGCAGATGAATATATCACAGATGGGTATGTTTTGTATGATCAGTTATTGAGATTATGGGCACTTCAATCTTACAATTACTTTGAAAAATGTGAACTGATAACCCAAAAAATTACAAATATTAGAAATCAAGTAGAAATCAATTTTCTTCCAGATTCTAATGGGGAAAAATTTCATGAAAAAGCTTATAAGAATATGAAAGCAAAGGACTATGCGCCAGCTTCATTCTCGCCATCAGGCTATAAAAGCCAGTTCGATGCATTTGCAAATAGCCTCTTATTGATTTTAGATTTAGGTACAGATCAATTTAAAAATGATATTATTTCATACAGTTCTTGTTTGATTCAAGAAACAAAATTAAAAGTGTTGCCGGCATTTTGGCCTCCAGTAATGGAACAAGATGAAGAATGGAGCTTACTTAAAGACAACTGCAAATACGAGTTTAGAAACTTTCCATATGAGTTTCATAATGGTGGTAGCTGGCCTATGGTAAATGGATTTTATGGACTCGCCTTATTTCACAATGGTGAAAAAGAAAGTGTATCAAAATTACTTAATGAAGTGAACAACCTAAATGCTGCCGAAGATTTTTCATTTTATGAAAATTTCAACACACTTACCGGAAAGGCAATAGGTGTCGCAAAATGTGCTTGGAGCGCAGCGGCAGCAGTTATGTTACATCAGACTTTAAATAATAACTTTAAATTATTAATAGACTAGTGAAGACTATTGACATATTGTGTATTGGAGAGGTGTTGATTGACTTTATAGGTCATGAAAAAAACGCTACTATTTTAGATACTAAAAATTATCATCGATTTTTAGGTGGATCACCTACTAATGTGGCTGTAAATGCTGCTCGACTAGGTTTAAGATCTGCACTTGTCGCGTCTTGTGGTAAAGACGGATTAGGAGATTATATTATAAATAAATTAGAAGAAGATAAGGTAGTAACTTCTTTTATATATAGAGATTCTAACTTACCCACATCTATAATTTTAGTTTCTAAGTCTGAGGATACTCCAGATTTTACTGCTTATCGTGAGGCTGATAGTTGTATACCTGAAAACTTGATTGATGTAGATCTTTTGAATGCATCAAAGATTTATCACACAACTAGTTTTGCATTAAGTAAAAACCCTGCAAGAAATACAATTTTGAAGGGAGCTGAAATAGCAAGTGAATTGGGCCTACAATTAAGTATTGATCTTAATTATTCAGAAAAAATATGGCCCGATCGTGAAGAGGCAGCTAGAATCATAGGCCAGTATTTAAAATATAATCCATTAGTAAAAGTGAGTAATGATGACTGCCATCGATACTTTGGTGCTCATTTGTCAGAAAAGGAAGTTTTTGAATACTTTCACAATTTAGGTGCAAATACTATTTGCCTGACAAAAGGAAAGAACGGTGTAAGTATTTCTGACAAGAATGTTGGAGTTATTCATAAAGAGGCTATAAAAATTAAAGAAGTTCATGATGCCACTGGCGCTGGTGATGCATTTTGGACAGGATTTTTATATGCTCAAATAAACGAGAAAACTTTAGAACAATCTGTAACCATTGCGCAAAAACTGGCAACCATTAAATTACAAAACGTAGGAAGATTACCAGATATGATAGGTCTTAAAAAGATTATAAACGATTTAGATTAGTTAGTTTTAGTTGTTTTGAAAAGCTGTAATATGTAATTACAGCTTTTTTTTATATATAATTCTTTCGTTCTCGCTTTCGCGAAAGCGGAATTATAAAATCAATTTAAATCGTCCGTATTTATTAACAGGATCACAAATGCAGACTCAAACAATAACATTACATTTGTTTTACTAAATTTCTATTGGAATTATGAGTAAAGAAAGTAAAAGAAGAGAGGCATTAGTTTATCATGCAAAACCTACTCCTGGAAAGATAAAAGTAGTCCCTACAAAAAAATATAGCAGTCAGCGAGATCTAGCACTGGCTTATAGCCCTGGTGTTGCAGAGCCTTGTCTAGAAATCGCAAAGGATAAATCAAATGTTTATAAATACACCACAAAAGGTAATCTAGTAGCTGTTATTTCAAATGGAACAGCTGTTTTAGGTTTAGGTGATATAGGTCCAGAAGCTTCTAAGCCAGTAATGGAAGGAAAAGGGCTTTTATTCAAGATTTTTGCAGATTTAGATTGTTTTGATATTGAAGTAGATACTAAGGATGTAGAAGAGTTTATAAAAACGGTCAAGAATATTGCTCCTACCTTTGGTGGGATAAATCTGGAGGATATCAAAGCCCCAGAAGCTTTTGAAATAGAAAGAAGGCTTAAAGAAGAACTGGATATTCCAGTAATGCATGACGATCAACATGGTACCGCTATTATTTCTAGTGCAGCACTTTTAAATGCACTTGAACTAGCTGGAAAGAATATTGAAGACGTAAAAATCCTTATTTCTGGTGCAGGTAGCGCAGCGATTTCTTGTACCAGTCTTTATGTGAAGTTAGGAGCCAGAAAGGAAAACATCATGATGTTTGACATCGACGGATTAATTACAAAAGACAGAACTGATCTAGGAGAAATGCAAATGCAGTTTGCAACTGATAGACCTACAACTAGTATGCGAGAAGCGTTTATAAATGCTGACGTATTCTTAGGGCTATCTGCTGGAAATATTGTAGATGGTGATATGTTAAGGTCTATGAATGACTCGCCTATCGTGTTTGCGATGGCAAATCCTACACCAGAGATCGATTATGATACTGCAATGGCTTCTCGCGAGGACATTATCATGGCAACTGGAAGAAGTGATCATCCTAATCAAGTAAATAATGTTTTAGGTTTTCCATTCATCTTTAGAGGTGCTATGGATGTGAGAGCGACTAAAATAAATGAAGAAATGAAACTGGCAGCAACTTATGCGATAGCACAACTTGCAAAAGAGCCAGTTCCTGAGCAAGTAAATATTGCTTATGGTGAGTTGAAAATTGCTTTTGGTAAAGATTACATTATACCTAAACCATTTGATCCTAGATTGATTTCTACTATCCCACCAGCAGTTGCAAGAGCGGCTATGGAAAGCGGTGTTGCTCAAGAGCCTATCACTGACTGGGGAAAGTATGAAGAGCACTTAATGAGTCGTATGGGATCTGATAATAAACTAGTGCGTTTGTTATTAAATCGTGCTAGAATCAATCCTAAAAGAATTGTATTTGCCGAGGCAGATAACATAGACGTTTTGAAAGCTGCACAAATAGTAATGGAAGAAGGTATAGCAATTCCTATTCTTTTGGGTCGCCGTGATATTATTACCGAGTTGATGGAGGATCTAGGCTTTGACCAACCTTGTATGATCATTGATCCAAAATCAGACGAAGAGAAAGCTCGCAAAGATCGATATGCTCATGAGTTCTGGAAACTGAGACAAAGAAAAGGAACTACAGAATTTGATGCTGGAAAAACATTAAGACAGCGTAATTATTTTGCTGCGATGATGGTAAAATTAGGCGATGCAGATGCATTGATTACTGGTGTGGCACAATCTTACCCTATATCTGTGCGACCTATGATGGAAATTATAGGCAAGTCACCAGGAGTGGATAAGATAGCAACGACTAACTTAATGATTACTGCTAGAGGTCCGTTATTCGTTTCTGATACGTCCATTAACATCGATCCGGATTCATTAGAATTAGCAAAAATCGCTCAAATGACAGGTCGTACTGCATCTATGTTTGGCGTTTCTCCTGTTATTGCAATGACATCCTATGCAAACTTTGGTTCTTCATCGCATCCTCATGCGACCAAAGTGACAGAAGCGGTAAAGTATTTACATCAATACTACCCAGATCTAGTGGTAGATGGGGAAGTACAAACAGATTTTGCTTTGAATTCTGAATTGTTACAGAGTAAGTTCCCTTTTTCTAAGCTAGCTGGTAAAAAAGTAAACACATTAATTTTTCCTAATCTAGAGAGTGCTAACAGTACGTATAAAATGCTTAAAGAACTGAATGGTATCGATTCTATAGGTCCTATTATGATGGGAATGCAAAAACCAGTGCATATTCTTCAATTAGGTGCAAGTGTGGATGAAATTGTTAATATGGCAGCAGTCGCTGTTATTGATGCACAGCAAAAGGAAAAACATGCCAATAAAAAGGCAAAATGATGTACCGTTAGAGTATTCAAGGATAGGTTAGAATTTCATACATTTGAGTTTTAAATAAATGTTAAAATAATGATCGCACAGCTTCAAGGAAAACTGGTAGAAAAGAATATGACTGATGTAGTCATAGATTGCGCAGGTGTAGGCTACTTTGTGGAAATTTCTCTTCATACCCATTCATTAATTCCTGAAGGTGAGTTGATCAAATTATATACGTATCAATTAGTTAGAGAAGATGCCCATCGTCTATTTGGTTTTGCTGAGAAAACAGAGCGTGAGGTTTTTAAACTTTTGTTGTCTGTTTCTGGGATAGGAGCAAACACGGCAAGAACCATGTTGTCTAGTCTTGACCCTAATCAAATTGCTCAGGCGGTAGCTTCTGGGGACGTGAGAACAATCCAGAGCGTCAAAGGAATAGGAGCAAAAGGTGCGCAGCGTGTCATTCTAGATTTAAAAGACAAAATTTTACAAGTATTAGATAATCCACAATTAACAGTGGTTGCAAGCAATACTGGCAGGGAAGAAGCGTTATCTGCTTTAGAAACCTTGGGATATATGCGCAAACAAGCTCAAAAAGTAGTTGATAAAATTATTTCTAATCAACCAGATGCTACCACAGAACAGCTTATTAAACAAGCACTTAAACAATTATAGGATTTGAGATATAGTAATAATGGCCTAAGGGCTTTAGTCTTTCTTTTTACTTTTTTAGTTTTCGCTTTCGCGAAAGCGCAAGAGCCAACAGAAACCCCTCAAGATTCCACCAGAACGACAGTTACCTTGGGTAATTTAAGTTTGCCAAATCCACCTAGTATAACTACTTTATACAAGTATGACGCAAATTTAGATCGTTATATTTATTCTAGTACATTCAATGGATACAATATTGATTTTCCATTTATTCTAACTCGAGAACAATACTTAGATCGTGTTGTTAAAGAACAAATGCGTGAGTATTTCAAAGAGAAAGCGGCTGCAATAGCTGGTAAAACTAAAGAGGATAAGGAGAAACAAAAGGATTTGTTGCCTAATTTTTATGTGAATGATGCGTTATTTGTATCTATTTTTGGTGGATCAGAGATAGATATCGACCCTCAAGGATCTGTAGAAGTAGATTTAGGATTGCTTTTCAATAGATCTGATAACCCTAGTTTTTCTCCCAGAAACAGACAAAATTTAACTTTCGACTTTAATCAACGCATCAACTTAAGTTTGGTAGGTAAAGTAGGAACACGTTTGCAGGTGAATGCAAATTATGACACCCAAAGTACGTTCAACTTTCAAAATCAAATTAAATTAGACTATACACCTACTGAAGACGATATACTACAAAGTATAGAGGTAGGTAATGTTGCGATGCCGCTTAACTCGCAATTAATAAGAGGTGCACAAAGCTTATTTGGTATCAAGACAGAGTTGCAATTCGGTAAAACTAGAATAACAGCAGTGTTTTCAGAACAACAATCTGAATCTAGAACCGTACAAGCAGCTGGAGGCGCTACGATTAATGATTTTGACTTTTTCTCACTTGATTATGATGAGAATAGGCATTATTTCTTATCTCATTACTTTAGGGATAATTATGATACTTCTTTACAAAATTACCCTTTCATCAATAATAATATTCAAATTACGCGTGCTGAAGTTTGGATTACAAATAGAGGTAACAGAACACAAGATGTACGTAATCTAGTCGCTATACAGGATATAGGTGAGGCAGAAGGTCTAACAGGTGTTTCTAATATTGGACTTGATCCACAGCCAAGTGGGTTTTTAAATGTTCCTGCTGGTAGTTTTCCAGATAATGCAAACAATGATTTTAATCCAGAGGGAATTAATGGTGGCGCTCAGTCTATTTTAAATAGTCAAATACGAGATATTGCAACTGTTCAACAAGGCTTTGGCAGTGCTCAAGTTAATGAAGGATTTGACTATGTAACTCTAGAAAACGCTCGAAAACTTACACCACAAGAATATACTTTAAATCCTAAATTAGGATACATTTCTTTGAGACAACGCTTGAATAATGACGAGGTTCTTGCTGTTGCTTTTCAATATACAGTAGGTGGTCAAGTATTTCAAGTAGGGGAATTTGCAAATGATGGTGTTAACGCAACAGAAGTTATAGAAAACCCAAACCCAAACCAACCACCAATTAATAACCAAAGTCTAGTGGTAAAGTTGTTAAAAAGTAATCTCACAAATGTTAGTGAGCCTATTTGGGATTTAATGATGAAAAACATCTACAATTTGGGTGGATTTCAATTAACACAAGAGGATTTTAGGTTAAATATTTTTTATCAATATCCGCCTGAGTTAAATTATATTACAGCTGCAGAAGGTACCATAGGCAATCCAGCAATCCCTCTGCCAGATGATGTAGATCAAACCACATTAATACGAGTATTTAATCTAGATAGATTGAACCAACAAGGTGATCCACAACCGCAAGGAGATGGCTTCTTTGACTTTGTGCCAGGCATTACTATAGATGCAGAAAATGGACGAATAATTTTTACAACAGTAGAACCGTTTGGGAGTCATTTATTTGATAAGCTAGACAATACGCCTGGAACTGGAAACGAAGATTATACACAGCCTTCAACGTACAATGCAAATCAAGCACAATATGTGTTTAGAGATATGTACCGCACTACAAAAGCTCAAGCCTTGCAAAGTGCAGATAAAAATAAATACCTCATAAAAGGTGAATATAAATCTACTGGTCAGGAAGGTATTCCTATAGGTGGTTTTAATGTTCCAAGAGGCTCTGTAACAGTAACGGCTGGAGGAAGAACGCTTCAAGAAGGCATTGATTATACTGTTGACTATCAAATAGGTCGAGTGATAATTTTAGATCAGGCGTTATTAAATTCTAATACTCCTATTCAAGTTTCTACAGAAAGTAATTCTACCTTTAATCAACAAACAAAAAGATTTACTGGTATAAACGTAGAACATAAATTTAGTGAAGATTTCATTTTAGGAGGTACATTTTTAAACCTTAAAGAACGTCCTATTACTCAAAAATCCACTTATGGATTTGAGCCTATTAACAATACTATTTTAGGAATCAATTTTCTCTACAATACCGAGGTACCATTTTTAACAAGATTAGCAAACAAACTTCCTAATGTAGATACAGATGTTGCTTCTAATTTATCGTTGAGAGGAGAATTTGCCTACTTATTTCCAGGATCTCCAGCAGGAGATAATTTTGGTGGAGAGGCAGCAGCTTATGTAGATGATTTTGAAGGCTCCCAAACCTCTATTGATATTTTAACTCCTTTTTCTTGGTCTTTAGCTAGTGTGCCAGTGGATTTTATTCCAGGTTATACGGAAACAAATCAAAATCCTCCTCTAACACTTGAAGATAATTATGATCGTGCAAAATTAGCATGGTATTCCATAGATCCCATATTTTATGGAAACCAGCAGCCAGATGGAATAACTGCTGCAGATGTATCTGATTATAGAACAAGGCGTGTTTTTGTAGATGAAATATTTCCTAATGTAGATTTACAACAAGGTCAACAACAAGTCATCAATACACTTGATATGGCCTATTATCCTAATGAGCGAGGACAGTACAATTATAATCCAATCGCTGCAGGAACTGATATTCTTCCTAATCCACAGGACAATTGGGGTGGGATTATGCGTCAGTTTTCAAGTACAGATTTTGAACAAACTAATGTAGAGTATGTGCAGTTCTGGATTATGGATCCTTTTCAATATGATCCAACTAACAACGGTGGTACTATTTCTATAAACCTAGGGAGTATCTCAGAAGATATTCTAAGAGATAATAGAAAGCAATTTGAAAACGGTTTGCCTGATGATGGCTTACCAGACCCTTCAATTACAAGAAGTACCTTATATGGTAAAGTACCTGCTAGTCAGTCTCTAGTTTATGCATTTGATACGCAAGGTGCAGAACGAGATAATCAGGATATAGGTCTAGATGGATTAAGTGATGCCGAAGAGCGAACACAATTTCCCGGATTTAATCCTTTAGATCCTTCAGGAGATAATTATGAGTTTTTTGCTGCGGCTACTGGTGATATCCCTACTAGGTATAAAAATTATAATGGTACTCAAGGGAATTCTTCCACCACTGTTACACAAGATAATCGTGGATCAACAACGCTTCCAGATGTAGAAGATATCAACCGTGATAACACGATGAATACTATTAATAGCTATTATGAGTATGATATTCCTATTTTTCCAGGTATGGATGTGGCTACTAGTGAGTATATTTTTGACACCAAGGAAGTTCAATCTACTTTACCAGATGGATCTACTATTGACACGAGATGGGTTCAATTTAGAGTACCCTTAAATGATCCTAATCGTGAAGAAATAGGTGGTATTGCAGATTTTAGAGCCATACGTTTTATGAGAATGTATTTGACTGATTTTGAAGTGGATACTTTTCTTCGTTTTGGATCGCTAGATTTAGTTCGTGGAGATTATAGAAGGTTTACTGCGACACTTGATGAAGATGATCCTATCGTTTCTGATGATCCTACAACTTTTGAAGTAGAAGGAGTAAACATTGAAAATAATGAATCGAGAACACCTATTCCTTATAGATTGCCTCCAGGTGTAGAAAGAGAAGAATTGAGAACACAAAATCAAAATATAAGACAGAATGAACAATCTCTTGCATTAAGAGTATGTGATCTAGAACCTGGCGATGCTCGAGGAGTTTTCAAGAACATTAGAATAGACATGAGACAATATGAATCTCTTAAAATGTTTGTTCATGCAGAATCTTTAGTGAATGAAATTTCCATAGACGATGATGACTTAGAAGCTTTCATAAGAATAGGTGTTGATTTTACTCAAAATTTCTATGAAATCCGTGTTCCTTTAAAACCTACGGCCTTTGGTACCGATGTAAGAGAAGAAATCTGGCCACAAGCTAATGAGTTTGATATTAACTTATCATTGTTACAAGATCTAAAAGCCCAAGTGTTATCTGATAACAATTTACCTATAAATGAGCTTAACTTTCCTACATTGACTAATCAACCTAGTGGTGATCAACAACAATACGGTATAAAAGGTAATCCTAATTTTGGTGATATCCGAGCCATGATGATAGGTGTGCGCAATGCTACCGATGGAAATATATGTGGAGAAGTATGGTTCAATGAAATGCGTCTTGCAGGACTAAAGAATCAAGGTGGTTATGCAGCTGTGATGAATATGGATGCTAATATCGCAGATTTTGCAAGTGTAAGCGCAACTGGCAGAAGAAGTACGATCGGTTTTGGTGCTATTGAACAAGGACCGCAAGAAAGAAGTCGTGAGAATGTAACACAATATGATATTACAACTAATGTAAGCCTTGGTAAATTATTACCTCCTAAATGGGGCGTTTCATTACCGTTTTCTTATAGTTATGGAGAAGAAACCATTACACCCCAATTTGATCCTCAATTTGAAGATATAGAATTAGAAACGAGATTGGATAATGCAGCTGATGATGCAGAGCGAGACGATATACTTCAACAATCAGAAGATTTTACAAGAAGGCAAAGTGTCAATTTAATAGGCGTGCGCAAAGAACGTACAGGTGATGCAAAACCTATGCCTTATGATATTGAGAATTTTACATTTTCTGGGTCGTACAACCAGACAGATCAACGCAATTTTGAAGTCGAGGCTTTTCAGGAGCAATCTGTAAATGTAGGTGGTACATATAATTATGCATTTCCAAAAAAGGAAATAGAACCGTTTAAAAATTCTACCTGGTTAGATAATCGATATTTAAAGTTTATTAAAGACATTAACTTTAATCCGTTGCCTAATAATTTTTCAGCAGGATTAAATGTATTACGTCAGTACAATACTCAGAAATTCCGTGATTTACAATTGGACACTAATCCTGTAGACCTAGATGGTGATGGTGAACCAGATGCTCAAAATATTACATTAGATCCACTTACTAATCGTAATTTTACCATGAATCATCAATATGCGATCAATTGGGATTTAACAAAGTCCTTACAGGTTAATTTATCAGCAAACAACGATAGATTGATACGTAGTTTTGTGAATGATGACGATTCGATTAATGAAGATTACACTATTTGGACTGACTTTTTTGATGAAGGTATCCCTAACCGTCATTCACAACAATTACAGCTTACTTATAAATTGCCGTTTGATAAGTTTCCTTTTCTCGCTTTCGCGAAAGCGAACTATACATACACATCTAATTTTAATTGGACTCGTAACCAACAGCAATTTGCGCAGTTGGATAATATTCCTAATCTAGGTAATACGATTCAAAATGCAAATACGCATCGCATTAACGGAACACTAGATTTAGATAAGCTTTACAAATATGTTGGTTTAGAGAAAAAGAAATTCGGAGTAACAGCAAACAACGCAGCTAGGTCTAGAGCAAATGCAAGAACTAGAAGTAGACGACCAGCTTCTAAAGAGGAAACCGCAGATGCTGATAAATCAAAAACACCTAAAAAGAACTTTGCAAATAAGGCATACAATACTTTAATAGGTATCGTAACATCTGTGAAAAGAGCGCAAATTAATTATCAAGAGACTAATGGTATATTATTACCAGGTTATACACCAGACATAGGTTTTGTAGGTACATTGAAGCCTACAACTGGTTTTGTGTTTGGTAGTCAGGCAGAGATTCGTACTCTTGCTGCACAACGTGGATGGTTAACACTTTTCCAAGATTTTAATCAACAATATACCGAGGTAGAGACTAGGCAACTGGATTTTAATTTTAAAGTAGATCTTTTAAAAGACCTTTCTATTGATATTTTAGGAAACCGCGCTTATCAAGAAACTTATTCAGAAAATTTCAGAGTGGATCAGGACGATTTAACCTATCAATCGCTCACACCTAATACTTTTGGGAATTTCAATATTTCTACATTAATGATAGGTACTGCTTTTCAAAAAAGTACTATAGAAGGTTCACCTACCTTTGACACGTTTAGAAGTAATAGACTTGCTGTTGCAAACCGTCTTGCGACTGAGTTTTATGGAGGTAATACATTTACAAGAGATGCAGATGGTTTTCCAGAAGGATTCTCAAGAAATAGTCAGCGTGTTTTATTGCCGGCTTTTTTAGCAGCCTATGAGGGTAGAGATGTAGAAAAGCAGGATTCTAATGCTTTTAGGGATATACCACTACCTAACTGGACAGTAAAATATACTGGGTTAATGAATTTGAAATGGTTTAAAAAACGTTTCCGTAGATTTTCAATCAATCATGGATACCGTTCTAGTTATACCATCAATCAGTTCCAGACGAACTTAGATTTTGCAGAAGGTAATGGTGCGCTTACTTATCAAGAGCAATTAGGAACAAATGCACTGAATCAGAACGGAGATTTTAAATCAAGAAACTTGTACTTTAATATCAATCTCGCAGAGCAATTTAGTCCTTTAATTAAATTGGATTTTGAGACTAAAAATGCTTTTTCTATTGCTGCAGAGATTAGAAAAGATAGAGTGGTATCGCTTAGTTTTGATAATAACTTATTAACCGAAATCAATGGTGAAGAATTAATTTTAGGTGTAGGTTATCGCTTTAAAGACTTGAGATTTAAAACAAATTTTGGCGGTAGAAGTCGTGTTATTAAGAGTGATTTAAATCTAAGATTAGATGGCTCGGTAAGAGATAATGTCACCATTATTCGATACTTAGATTTAGATAATAGTCAAGCTACGGCGGGACAAACTATTTATGGTCTTAAATTCACAGCAGATTATAATTTAAGTCAGGCATTTACAGCTATATTCTATTATGATCATACCTTTTCAGAATTTGCTATATCAACGGCTTTTCCTCAAACTACCATACGTAGTGGATTTACATTGAGGTATACATTTGGTAATTAATCAAAATATTATCAGTAATTAAGAGCTAAGTTTTTAATAATTGAAAATACTTATCTTAAATTTACGGCGATAAAAACGAATACAATGAATATCCCATCAGAATTAAAGTATACCAAAGATCACGAGTGGATCAAAATAGAAGGTGATGTAGCCATCATAGGAATTACAGATTTTGCCCAGAGCGAATTAGGTGATATCGTATATGTAGAGGTAGAGACAGTTGATGAAACCTTAGATCAAGAAGAGGTTTTTGGTACAGTAGAAGCCGTAAAAACGGTTTCAGATCTATTTTTACCGCTTACTGGAGAAATTACAGATTTCAATGAAAAATTAGAAGACGAACCAGAATTAGTTAATACAGATCCTTATGGAGATGGATGGATGATTAAAATGAAATTCTCTGACGCTTCTCAAATAGAAAGTTTATTAAGTGCTGATGCTTATAAAGAGCTCGTAGGGTAATGAATAAATTACTGTACTGGTTTGCGCCGTTGTACACCGCTGTTATTGCAGCCGGATCATTAATGGATAACGCAGTGCCTTCAGTAAGTATCGATAACATTGATAAAGTGTACCATGCTATTGCATATTTAATTATGACTATTTCTTGGTATGTCTTTTTTTATGCTCGCTTTTTAAGCAAACAAAGTTTTTCTTCCTTTAATTTAAAAACCATTCTTTCTAACTGGTCTCGCACCATAGCAATAGGAGCAAGTGTGTTTTCATTAATTGTAGGGATTCTTATAGAAATAGGTCAGGAGTACGTCTCAATGAACAGGACCATGGATGCTATGGATGTTTTAGCAAATTTTGCTGGCATAATTCTTGCAGTTATAATTTTAATGATATTGGATAAATTATTACAACAACATAAAATGAAATAAATCTTTTGTTAGCACAAAGATTTGATTATTTTTAACCTCTTAAATACCGCTACAATGGAAGTGAAAAAATCAGAAAAAGCAGATTTACGTAAGAATATTACGCTGTACGCCCTATCGGGACTAGCGTTCATGTTATTACTATCATGGCAAGGGATTGAGTATGAGTCCAAAACCGTTGAGACAGAAGAGGTCTTTGTAGAGCCGGAAGAATTCTTTGTAGAAGAAGAAATTCCAATTACTCAAATGCTTGATACGCCGCCACCTCCACCGCCACCGCCACCAGCACCAGAAATTATTGAAGTTGTTAAAGATGAAGTGGAAATAGAAGAGGTAATTATCGAAGATACTGAAACTGATGAACAAGAAGAAATCGTAGAGATTGATGAGGTTTCTGAAGAAGTAGGTCGTGAAGAAGTAATTGCAGACGTACCATTTGCAATTATTGAAAACGTGCCGATCTATCCAGGTTGTGAAGACAAGAAAAACAATGCAGATCGTAAGAAATGTATGAGTGAGAAAATCACAAAATTTGTGAATAGAGAATTCAACACAGGTTTAGCAAATGATTTAGGTTTAGAAGGAAGACAAAAAATATCAGTTCAATTTAAAATTGATGCTAAAGGTAATGTTGTTGGAATACAATCTAAAGCAAAGCATCCTAGATTACAGAGTGAAGCCGCTCGAGTAATTAATAAATTACCAGTAATGACACCTGGTATGCAAAGAGGTAAGCCAGTAGGTGTAATTTATGCATTACCTATTATTTTCCAAGTACAGGATTAAAACAACTCCATTACCTTTATATAAAAGTCCCAACCTGAATAGGTTGGGACTTTTTTTTGGTACACTTCTTGATTTCTCATTGAAATAACATAAAACCATTTATTATGAATCATTCCAATGAGAGTAAAGGTGCTGCAACACCAGAAAACACTCGTCGTGCAGATAAGAAGTCTGTTAACACCACTGTAAACCCTATTATCAATTTTCAAATAGGCCTCATAGCTGCGATAGTAGCAGCATTTTTAATTATTGAATTTTCCACACCTATTCAAAAGATTATCAATGAACCTGTCCGAAAAGTTTCTTTATTGCCAGACTCTGGTAAAACTGGGCCATTTGAGATAATTCCTAATGAAAAGCCAAAGCAGATCATCAAGAAACAAGAGCCGCCTAAGAAAACAGTAATAAAAACAGATCCTAATAAAGCACCCATTATTACTGATGCGGAAGTGCCAGAAATTAATGATAAAGACGTAGTAGAGCCAGTAACTATGAATACTACTCCACTTAAAACGGTCTCGACTGATAAAGGAGAATTTAAAGAATCTATTCCAAATGCACAGCCTACTTTTATGGGTGCGCTTACTGAGGCGCCTTTGTTTCCAGGATGCAATTCTAGTATGAGTAAAGAAGAACGAGTGGATTGTTTAAATAAAAAAATGGCTCGCTTTATCCAGCGCAATTTTGATACAAGTATAGGTCACACTCTGGAAGAAAAAGATGTTGTTAAAATTGCGGTGCAATTTACTATAGGAACAGATGGCTTGCCTAAAGATATAAGGGTGAAAGCACCTAATAAAGATTTAGAAAAAGAAGCGTATAAGGTGATATCAGAATTACCAGAAATGATTCCTGGTAAAATTAATAATAGTGCGGTAAACGTTACGTATGCCTTACCTATAAGATTTCAAGTAAATAATTGAATTAGTATCTTTAGAACTTTTATAAAGCCATGATTATTCATGGCTTTTCTCTTTTTGGGACACTTATTAAAACAGGTATATTTGTGACTTATTGAAAAGCTATGAAACTTTTATATTCGGTCCTCATTATTATGTTTTCAAATCTGATAGTTGCACAATCAAATATGGAGAGCTTTCCAATTTTTGTGGAGTGTAAGGATATAGTAAATGAACAATTAGAAGATTGTTTTTATAAAACGCTTTATTCAAAACTTAAAACTACATATCAACATCCTATAATAAATGATAGTGTTTCAAATCAATCCGTCACCATTAGATTTGAAATAGACCGTAAAGGTGATTTTGTTCTCATAAGAGCAGATGCTTTAAGAGCATCGGTCCGGTCAGAAATGACAAAAGCTTTTGAAAATTTACCTAATATTCAAGCGCCTACCTTTAATGGAACACCAACGTTCATGCAGTTTGTTCTTAATGTTCCAGTTCCTATGAAGGATAGAGGTTCATTTCAAATTTATAGCAATTCCAAAGATGTCGTTGAGGACAAGAAAATAAATGACAATGCTGTTGACAGTATCGCCTTCGCGAAAGCGAATGAAGAATTTAACACGATAGTCAGTGATCAATATGATAAACACCAGCTTAGATCTGACGCGATAATCCCACTTTCCTACCAAAGATACCATCGTTATGAGGCGGCGATGAACCGTATAGGGAATAATGCTCATACAGCAGTAAAACCCTACACTTTTAATTATGTAGATCAGTATTTTGATCTAGAGGCTGAGAGAGCATCTCTTTTAAAAGAAAGAAGAACTTGGTTAGGTCGTAAATGGCATAATGAACACTTTTTTGAGGTCGCAGGAAAAGATTATTGGTTTGTTGTAGATCCAGGAGTTGACACACAGATAGGTAGAGACTTAAATGATGAGGTAACTACTTATAACAATACAAGATTAGTAAACATAAGCGGTGGAATAGGCAGTCAGATCACCTTTGGCGGCAGTATTCAAGAATCTCAAGGTAGATTTCCAGGCTATTTTCAAAGAGAAATTATTTCACGAGCTCCTGATGGTGGAAACCCTGGAATTGTTCCAGGAAGAGGAATAGCAGAAGATGGAGGCGAGAACGTATTTGATTACCCAGTAGCAACAGGTTATATTAATTATAAACCCAGTAAATACTTTGATTTACAATTGGGTCATGGACAACATTTTATAGGTGATGGATATCGCTCTTTAGTTTTAAGCGACAACTCACAACCTTTCCCATACTTTAAATTGAATGCAAAATTTTGGAAATTAGATTATACGGTACTTTACACGTCATTAAGAGATGTGCGATCAGAAGTTACGGCAGATGATTCTTTTCGTACTAAATATATGGTACATCACTACTTAAGTTACAATGTAAACAAAAGATTGAATTTAGGTTTTTTTGAAAGTGTACTATGGCAAAATGATAATCAAAGAGGCTTTGATTTTAATTATTTAAATCCAGTAATTTTTTATCAATCTATAGAGTTGCAGACTGGATCTCGAGGTGGAAATGCCTTATTAGGTTTTACAGCAAAATATAAATTTAGCGATTTTATAACCGGATATGGACAACTTACATTAGATGAGTTTTCTGGTGGTTCTGTTGTAAGCGGTAATGGAAGTTACCAAAACAAAAGTGCTTATCAATTAGGTGTTAAATGGCAAAATGCGTTTAAAGTGCCCAACTTAATGATGCATGTAGAATATAATAGAGTTAGACCTTACACGTATTCTCATAATACGGTTGTTTTAAATTACGGTAATAGTAATCAAGCACTAGCGCATCCTTGGGGCGCTAATTTTTATGAAGCTATAATAATAGGTCGCTATACTAAAGATCGTTGGTATGGTATCGCTAAAGCAATTTATGGAGAAAGAGGTTATGATGTTTTATCGAACGGAGATAACGCCTTTTATGGAGGTAATATTTATGGTACAGAAGATAATCGTATTGCAGATAATGGTAATGAGACCACACAAGGAAATACTTCTAATTTTTTCTTCGGGCAGTTAGAAGCTGGATATGTCATAAATCCTGCGAGTAGATTAAAAGTTTTTGGTCAAGTAATTTACAGAAGTCAGAATCCACAATTTAACAATGCAGTAGTTAGAGGTGAAAGCACCATGTGGCTAAATGTTGGTCTACGCACCGATATTATGAACTGGTCTTTTGATAGGTAATTAAGAAAGCGATCTAGCCTCAAATATTTTTATAAATAATAGACTTGCCATATTACGCGCACGCTGTATAGCTAGATCTGCTATTTTACCTTCAAATAATTCGTTTACAGTCTCCATCCATAGATTGATCCATATGCCAAAGTGTTCCATTTCAAGCGAGTTGTTTTCTTGATCATCAACTTTTTGATGAGCTGTCACTGGATTTCCTTGATAACTTTTTTCCATAAACAAACTGGTTTCCCAAAAGTTAGTGATGTGTTGTAAATGCACCGGCCAGTCTCTAATAGCTTTATTGAAAATAGGTCCTAAGGTCCTTTCTGCTCTTACTTTATTGTAAAATTGAGTAACTAAAATAGTTAGGTCCTCTTTATCTCTTATGTCGCATTTATGTTTTTCCACTAGCTGTTTATCATAGTTTTATGCAATTTACTTTTTTAGATTTTGAACAGGCTATCGATTTTATAAAATGAAGGTTTATTTATTTCGAAAAACCTAACTTTAACTTCTTAATAGTTAAATTGTAAAAATATGATGGGCGGCGGCTTAATGGGGTATTATATCATCGGTGGATTAGTAATGCTGGTGAGTATGTATGTAAGCAATAAACTTAAATCAAAATTTAAGCATTATTCTAATCTTAGTTTAAGAAATGGAATGAGTGGTGCAGAGATTGCCCAAAAAATGTTAGATGATAATGGTATTACAGACGTGAAAGTAATCTCTATGAAAGGACAGCTTACAGATCATTATAATCCTAAGGATAAAACGGTAAATTTAAGTGAGGTGGTTTACTCGCAACGCAATGCTGCGGCTGCTGCAGTTGCAGCACATGAAGTAGGTCATGCCGTGCAACATGCCACGGCTTATTCGTGGATAGGAATGCGCTCCAGTCTAGTTCCTATAGTAAGCATCGCTTCAAAATATTCACAATGGGTGATTATGGGAGGAATTGCTCTTGCGACCAGTACTGCACTGGGTAGTACAGTATTGCTAGTAGGTATTATCATGTATGGTATGGGAACATTATTTTCGTTTGTAACCTTACCGGTAGAATATGATGCGAGTAATAGAGCACTAGCTTGGTTAGAAAATGAAAGAATGTTGACTCAAGAAGAGCACGCAGGTGCAAAAGATGCTTTGAAATGGGCAGCACGCACTTATTTAGTTGCTGCTATAGGGTCGCTTGCTACTTTATTATATTTTATTTCTATCTTTTTAAGAAGAAGATAAAAGTTTCTTGATAAAATATAAAAGCCAGTTGCTCCATAAACAACTGGCTTTTTAGAGTTACTTCAGAAATTTCAATTATAAACTCAATTTATTATAACCTAGGTAATCAGTCTCGCTTTCGCGAAAGCGGATACCATAACCTTCTAATTCATTTAGAATAGGCTCGTAAACAGCTGCTGTAATTGGAATTTGAACACCTGGTTCTGTGATCTCGCTATTAAGTATTTTTAAAGCGGCTATTCCCACCGGTAGCCCTACGGTTTTTGCCATGGCAGTTTGTAAGTTACCATCGCCTAGACAAACCATGGTGCTGTCTATTTGTTTTTTTTCGCCATTTAATTCATAGCCGAATTTGTGGTACATAACAATCATATCTTTTTCACCAGGTTGTAAAGTCCAGGAGTTTTCAAGAATTGCCTGAAGCATTTGTGCAGGTGTAGCATCTTTAATACCTATTTTCTTTTTGTTGTTAAATATATCCAGTTCTTCTAGTTTCAGCCACATAATATCGTCTTGGTCGATTTTGAGTTCATGTCGCATTTTTAACTCTACACTATCTGTAGGTGAGTAAGGTAAAAAACTATTCACAAAATCACGATAGGTCATATTTTCAGATCCTTCTATTACATAAGTGTCGTCAGTCATGCCTAATTGTACAAACATATTCCACGCTTTGCTAAACCCTATGCGTCGCATCGTACCTCTATATAAGGTGAGCACATCTTCCAGTCCGTAAACCTCTCTATATTTAAGGCTGTTGCGGTTTGCAAGAGCTTCAAAGCGACCGTAACCTTCTACCTCAAGAAACTCAGTTCTTCTAAAAAGGCGGTTGTAGGGTATGTATTTATATTTTCCTTCTTGTATAAATTTAGCTGCGCCTCCTTGACCAGCGGTTACTACATTGCGTGGATTCCATGTGAATTTATAATTCCATAGGTTATTATCGTCTTCTGGGGCGACTAGTCCACCAGTAAAGGATTCAAAAAGTAATAGTTTACCTCCTTGATTCGTTATATGATCTATGACTTTCATTGCACTCATATGATCTACTCCAGGATCTACACCTATTTCATTCATGAATACTAGTCCTTTTTCTTTTACCTCGCTGTCTAGGGCTTCCATTTCTGGACTAACATAACTAGCAGTTACCATACTTTTATGGAGAGCAACACAATCTTTTGCCACTTGTATGTGGAATCGTGCAGGTAACATAGATATGACTATATCTGCTCTCGAGATTTGTTTTTTACGCTGTTCTGGTTCAAAAATATCCAGCTCTATCGCAGTAGCATTTTTATGATTTTGACTTAAGGATTGAGCACTTTGTAAGTTTTTGTCCGCAATGGTAAGTTGAAGCTGGTGTTCATTAGATTTATTTAAAAGGTAATCCACTAAAACTCCTGTAGATTTTCCAGCACCTATTATTAAGATGTGACGCATAGCTGTTGTAATTTTACGGCAAGTTAAGAGTCTTAATTTAAAATAGAAATACAATGGAAAAAAAGTTGTTAATCGCTGGTTGTAGTTTTGCAGTTATCGCAGTAATTTTTGGTGCCTTAGGAGCTCATGCCTTAGAAAAAGTATTAGAGCCACAACAATTAAAGAGTTTTGAAACAGGTGTACGTTATCAGTTATTTCATGCAATTGCGTTAGTAGCCTTTTCACAGGTAAGTATTTTGAACGATTCTTCAAAAAACATTTTGTTGTATCTTTTTGTAATAGGGATAATTTTATTTTCTTTTAGCATTTATGGCCTTTCTCTCTCTAAATGGCTTAACGTTAATCTAAAGTTTTTAGGACCGATCACGCCATTAGGTGGTTTAAGCCTCATTGTTGGTTGGTTTTTTGTATTGTGGAAATTCGTTTCACATAATTCTGTGAATAATTAGTGAGACCCATTTAAGAGTTCTATTTTTGTACAAAATCTAACTAAACGGATTATTATGGGTTCAAATACCTCTAGTACGCAAACGATTGCGTTAAATGAATGGGGAATCACAAATTCCAAAATCAATTACCAACTCTCGCCTGAAATTTTACAACAAAAATCTGTTGAAAATTATGGCAGTAAAGAAACTGATAATGGCACGCTAGCCGTTCATACTGGTGAATTTACAGGTCGTTCTCCTATGGATCGATTTATAGTAAAAGATGAGGTTACAGAAGACAAGGTCTGGTGGGGAAATATTAACTTACCTTTTGAATCAGATAAATTTGATGCATTACTTGATAAAGTGACTTCTTATCTAGACGGTAAAGAACTTTTTGTACGTGACGCTTTTGCTTGTGCGCATACAGATTACCGTCTTAAATTGAGAGTCATCAATGAATATCCATGGTCTAATATGTTCGCTCATAATATGTTCATTAGACCTACTGAACAAGAGTTGGTAGGTTTTGATGTAGAATGGACTGTTATTAATGCACCAGGTTTTATGGCAGTACCAGATCAGGATGGAACAAGGCAGCATAATTTTGCTATTTTAAACTTTTCTAGAAAAATTGCTCTTATAGGTGGAACTGGTTATACTGGAGAGATCAAAAAGGGAATATTCAGTGCTTTAAACTTTATACTTCCAGTATATAAGAATACACTTCCTATGCACTGTAGTGCAAATGAGGGTAAAGACGGTAATACAGCTATTTTCTTTGGTTTAAGTGGTACTGGTAAGACGACTCTTTCTACAGATCCAGATCGCGCACTTATAGGTGATGATGAGCATGGATGGACTGCAAATAACGAAGTTTTTAATTTTGAAGGCGGTTGTTATGCAAAGGTGATCAACTTAGATCCAGAAGGCGAGCCAGAGATCTTTAATGCTATTAAACCAGGAGCAATTTTAGAAAACGTAGTCTTTAATGAAGATAAAAGTGTTGATTTTGCAGACACATCCATAACACAAAATACACGTGTCAGTTATCCTATTCATCATATAGAAAATATTAAAGTGCCATCAAAAGGTAAAAACCCAAAGAACATTTTCTTTCTTACTGCAGATGCTTTTGGCGTACTTCCTCCTATTTCAAAATTAACTCCTGGTCAGGCAGCTTATCATTTTATAAGCGGTTATACGGCAAAGGTTGCTGGTACTGAAGCTGGTGTTACAGAGCCTGTTCCTAGTTTTTCAGCCTGTTTTGGTGCTCCTTTCATGCCTTTACATCCTACTACTTATGCAGAAATGCTAAGCAGAAAGATGAAAGAAAACGGTGTTAAAGTATGGTTAGTAAACACAGGATGGACTGGTGGACCTTATGGTGTAGGTAGTCGTATGAAGTTAAAATATACACGTGCCATGATAACCGCTGCTTTAGATGGTTCTTTGGAAAAAGCAAATGAGGATGGTGGTTACCACATACACTCTATGTTCGGTGTTGCACAACCTAGAACCTGTCCTAATGTTCCTACAGAAGTTTTAAGTCCACGTAAATCTTGGAATAATGATAAAGGTTATTATGAAACTGCTGAGAAATTGAGGCAGTTTTTCATCAATAACTTCAAAAAGTTTGAAGAGCAAGCGTCAGAAGAGATTCTTGCTGGTGGACCACCTAGAAAATTATAGTCTATAAATAATAGCTTTACAAAGAAAAACGTCCTGAACAATTCATTCAGGACGTTTTTGTTTTGTAGTTATCTCGCTTTCGCGAAAGCGGAAAATATATACTAAGCTTTGTCTTTAATATAACTTTCTATAGCCATAGTCATTGATGGTGACTCTGGTGTTGGTGCTTGTATATCTATTCTAAGACCTTTATCTTGAGCGGCTTTCATAGTTGTGTTACCAAAAACAGCAATACGAGTTTGCTCTTGAGTAAACTCAGGAAAATTCTTAAATAAAGACTCTATACCACTAGGGCTAAAGAAAACTAAAATATCATATTTCACATCTGCCAGATCAGAAAGATCGCTGATAACTGTACGGAAAAATACCGCACTCTTCCATTTCACGCCTAGTTTGTCAAGCTCAGCCTCTGAAGATCCTCCTACTTTATCTGAACTAGGAACTAGAAAGGTTTCAGTTTTATGCTTTTTGATTAAAGGACATAATTCAGAAAAAGTTCTTTTACCTACATAAATTTTACGCTTGCGATAGACTACATATTTCTGTAAGTAATAGGCTACAGCCTCGCTCTGACAAAAGTATTTTAATGTATCTGGAATCTTAAATCGCATTTCATCAGCAACTCTAAAGAAATGATCAACAGCATTACGGCTGGTTAAGATGATTGCAGTAAATTTAGATAAATCTATTTTTTGTTCGCGTACTTCTTTTGCAGGTGCTCCCTCCACATGTATGAAGGAACGAAAGTCGATTTTAACTTTTGTTCTATCCACCAAATTCTGATATGGCGAGTTTTCCATTTTAGGTTCAGGTTGGGAAACTAAAATTGTTTTCACTTTCATAAACGTATTTTTCTATTAAAACAGGCTCTCACAGCATAATATACTTATATAAAAGTAGATAGGGTGCGATTTCAAGCGTGCAAAGGTACAAAATAAAATAGAAATTTGAAGAAATTAGCATATTCCTGTACCGGTAGATTAAGATCAGATTATATGCAAATAAAACCAGACAAATGGTAATAAATGAAGTTAGAAAAACATTTTCATGCATTTCAAACGCATAAATCACTATTAAGTTGATAATTAGTAAACCAAAAGCAAACATTGCCCTGTAAATGTTGCGGTGATGGTCTATTGTAAATAACATTTCTTCAAAGTTACATAGGGTAGCAATTAGTTTTCCAATAAAATGTTTTGCGAGTACAAAAACAGAAGTGGCGGTCAAGACCATAATATAACCATTAAGTTCAATAAGTTTATTGAAAGATATTTGATAAAAAAGGTAGAGAAATAAAGAGATGTTAATGCTGTATACTACCACGCTGCTCACAATAAGGACAGAAGATCCGTCTTCTCCATTTCTAGAAAGTTTGATAAATCGGTCTTTGAAATAAGAGCTCAAAAGATCTGTAATGTTAAAAGCAGAAAACCATCTTGCAATAACAATAATTACCACACACGATAAAAGGGTGATCGTGATCCAATCATTAAGTTCTATATGTCGTAGTTCATCTTTCATGAGAAAGCAAAAATAATATGATTTAACAAACGTTTACATAGCTGGCAGATTAATTGTCTATTTTTGCCGCTGATTATGAAAAATACGTTAATTATCATCCCTACATATAATGAACTAGAGAACATCCAGTTGATGATAAAAGCTGTATTGACTCAAAATGAAGACTTACACCTTCTTATAATTGATGATAACTCGCCAGATGGCACCGCTGAAATTGTTAAAAATAACATGCTGTTATTTCCTAACAGATTATTTTTAGAGGAACGCTCTGGTAAACAAGGTTTAGGAACTGCCTATATCCATGGCTTTAAGTGGGCTTTAAATAGACATTATGAGTATGTTTTTGAGATGGATGCAGATTTTTCTCATAATCCTAATGATTTGAGCCTGTTGTATGATGTATGCGTGAATAAAAAAGCAGACCTAGTAATAGGAAGTAGGTATGTTAAAGGGGTTAATGTAGTTAACTGGCCTATGTCTAGGATCTTACTATCCTATTTTGCCTCAAAATATGTTAGGTTAATAACTAGGATGGATATTCACGATACCACCGCTGGATTTGTTTGTTATAGAACATCGCTTTTACAGAAAATTAATTTAGATAAGATTAACTTTGTAGGCTATGCGTTTCAAATTGAAATGAAATTTAAGGCATATCTACTTAAGGCAAAAATAATAGAAGTGCCAGTCATTTTTACAGATAGGTCAAGAGGTCAGTCTAAAATGAGTAGTGGCATTATACATGAAGCTGTTGCAGGAGTCTTAATTATGAAAATAAAAAGTTGGATAGGGAAACTAGAAATATGAAAAAGGTTTTAATTAAAAACGCAAAAATTGTTACCGATGGCGTTACTAAAGAAGGTGATGTCTATATTGAAGGAGACACTATAGTGGAGATTTCAGATAGTATTAGTGCCAAAAATGCTGATACTATCATCATAGATATAGAAGGTAAGTATCTTTTACCAGGTGTTATTGATGATCAAGTACACTTTAGAGAGCCAGGACTTACTCACAAAGCTACGATTGCCACAGAAAGTGCAGCTGCTGTTGCTGGAGGAATTACTACCTTTATGGAAATGCCTAATACAAATCCACAGACAACTACTATTGAAGAATGGGAAAAGAAAATGGCAATTGCAGCAAGCGATAGCCATGCAAACTATTCTTTTATGTTTGGAGGTAGTAATGATAATTTAGACGAAATATTAAAGGTGGACACTACACGTGTACCAGCTTTAAAAATATTTTTAGGATCTTCTACAGGTGATATGTTAGTAGATAATAAAGAGGTGCTTAGAAAAATATTTTCTAAAGTGGATTTACGCATTGCCCTTCATTGTGAAGATGAAGAAACGATAAAGGCAAATTTAAAAGAAGCTATTGAACAATACGGTGATGATATTCCTATGGATCAACATCCCATTATAAGAAGTGAAGAAGCTTGTTATATTAGTAGCAGTGGTGCCGTAGAGCTAGCTAAGGAAACTGGTGCTAGAATTCATGTCTTTCATTTATCTACTGGTAAAGAGACAGCTTTATTTTCAAATGACAAAGCTATAGTTGATAAGCAAATAACGTCAGAAGTTTGTATCCATCACTTATGGTTTTGTGATGAAGATTATGCAACAAAAGGGAAATTTATTAAATGGAATCCAGCAGTAAAAACAGCATCTGACAGAGAACAGCTTTGGAAAGCGTTATTAGATGATCGTATCGATGTTATCGCTACAGATCATGCACCGCATACTTTAGAAGAGAAGACTAATCCGTATACCTCATGTCCTAGTGGTGGTCCTTTAGTACAACACGCGCTTCCAGCTATGCTACAGTTTGTGCATGATGATAAAATATCTATTGAAAAAGTAGTGGAAAAAATGTGTCACAATCCAGCGTTATTGTTTGATATAGAAAAAAGAGGTTATATAAGAAAAGGGTATAAGGCAGACCTAGTTGTTGTTGACACTAATAATCCATGGACGGTTACCAAAGAAAATATCTTGGCAAAATGTGGTTGGTCTCCATTTGAAGGAGTGACCTTTAAGAGTCGTATCATGCAAACCTTTGTAAATGGTGAGTTAGCTTATAAAAATTTTAAGGTGACAGATAATAAGAACGCTCAAGAACTTTCTTTTACACGATGAAAAAGATAACAGCTTTATTTTTGATTTTTTATGTTTTTTCTTGCGCAGATGTAGATAAATCTTCTGAGCCAGAGAATCTATTTTCTAAAGATAAAATGGCTGCGGTTTTAACAGATTTATATGTTGTAGAAGGTGCTATTTCATCCAATAAAGCGGCATATCTTAAAACAGGAATAAAGCCCAGTTCTTATATTTATGATAAACATAAAATAGATAGTATCTCTTTTAAAGACAATCTAGATTTTTATACAGATAGGATCGAGGACTATTTAATCATTATAGATAAAGTACAAGCTAATTTAAAAGCTCTCCAAGACTCCTTAACTAATAGGCAAGAAATAATAAACAAAGAAAAGCAAAAAGTTTTTCCCAAAAATCAATCTACAAATTCAATCAAGATTACTAAAAAAGCTAAGACTAAAAAAAAGGTGTGATGATTATTCTTTTTGATAGAAAGCAGTTACTCTTTTAATGGTTTGATTAATAGGAGTGAAATTAAGATTAATTGCTTTTTGAATGTTGAAGTTTGAGTAACTTGTTTTAGAGGTTAAAGACTCCACAGTTGCTAAACTTAATTGACGCTTCAATCCTAATAAATTCAAAACTTTAAGCCAGTAAGAAATAGTTTTAAGAAAGCCGCTTTTAAGAAGGATAGAAGGTTTTTTCTTTTTGATGTTTTGCGCTATTTGATCTAGGACCTGTTTGTAGCTTTTGTTTTCTGCAACTAAAATAAAACGGTCATTCTTGATGTCGCTTTCCATTAAAATATGCATCGCTTTTGTGACGTCTCTAACGTCAATAAAACCGCTAGATCCAGAAGTATAAAATCTATTGCCTTTATCAGTTTTGCTTATTAACTTTCCAGAACCACTGCTCCAGTTTCCTTCACCTATAATAACACCAGGATTGACTATAATGACTTCCATATTCTCTTGAGTCGCACGCCAGGCTTCCATCTCACCACCAAATTTTGTAATCGCATAGTTGGTGTTTAGGCCATCAAGATTAAAAAAGTCTTCTTCGTTCACTGCTCTGTCTCCGACAGCTTCACCTAAAGCAGCTATACTACTCACATGGCAGAATTTTTTAACGCCAAATACAAGCGCTACATTGATCACGTTTTCAGTGCCTCTCATGTTGATGTTTTTCATCTCTTCAAAAGGAAGGTCTTCAATCGCCGCAGCACAATGGTAAACTGATGTAACATTTTGCATAGCTTTTTCAAGGCTAGGAATTTCTAAAACATCTGCTTGAATCCAATTAAAATTATCTATTAGGGAACTTGCACCAGTTTCATAAGATTCAAATATCTCTCTAGTTTTATCCAGAGTTTTAAGATCTCGATATATAGCAATAATACTTTTTCCGCTTTCGCGAAAGCGGTATAACAAATGTCCACCTACTAATCCTGTTGCACCTGTGATTAAAATCATAGTGTAAAAATAAACAATACAAGGCTTAAAAGATCTTTAAAAACAGCCAAACCCTATATATTTGCAGCCATAAGATAACTATAATGGCTTACAACTTTGTACAAGAATTGAAATGGCGTGGGATGATACATGATATCATGCCCGATACTGAAGAACTACTTCAAAAAGAACTGGTTTCTGGTTATATAGGTTTTGACCCTACGGCAGATTCTCTTCATATAGGAAGTATGGTGCAAATTATCCTTTTGATGCATTTACAACGCGCTGGTCATCGACCTATTGCTCTTGTAGGTGGTGCAACTGGTATGATAGGCGACCCTAGTGGTAAAAGTGCCGAGCGTAATTTACTTACTCAAGATATTTTGGATAAAAATATTGCAGGTGTGAAAAGTGTGATTTCTAGATTTATAGATTTTGATGGTGGTGAAGAAGCAACTCGTGCGTTGTTGGTCAATAACTATGACTGGATGAAGAATTTTACGCTTATTGATTTTGCTCGTGATATCGGTAAGCATATTACGGTTAATTATATGATGGCTAAAGATTCTGTAAAAAAGCGTTTTTCTGGAGAAGGTGATGGAATGAGTTTTACAGAATTTACCTACCAGTTATTTCAAGGTTATGATTACTTACATCTGTATCAAAATGAAGGTGTGAAACTACAAATAGGTGGTAGCGATCAATGGGGAAATATTACCACAGGTACTGAACTGGTGCGTCGTGTAGCGAGAGGTAAAGCTTATGCATTAACTACACCACTGGTTACAAAAGCAGACGGAACAAAATTTGGTAAGACTGAAGGTGGAAACATCTGGCTAGACGCAGATAAAACGAGTGTTTATAAATTTTATCAATTTTGGATCACGGCAACAGATGATGATGCCGTTAACTGGATCAAAATTTTTACATTTTTAGATCAAAAAACCTGTGAGGATTTAATAGAAGAGCATCAAAAGGATCCTGGTTATAGAGTTTTACAAAAACGCCTTGCTGAAGAAGTAACAACGATGGTTCATGGTAAAGAGGCTTTTGAGACAGCTGTCGAAGCTTCTAATATTCTTTTTTCGAAAAAAGTGACTCCAGAGCAATGGGGTAAAATGGATCAAGCTACCTTATTAGAAATTTTTGATGGAGTGCCACAAGTAGAGATAGAAAGAAGTGCTATAACAAATGGTGTTGAGGTAGTAGAGTTTATGAATGAAACTACAGGTTTTTTACCTTCAAATGGTGAAGTGCGTAGAGCATTAAAAGAAAACAGTCTAAGCATAAATAAGAACAAAATAGACGATTCAAAAGTGGTCTCTGAAGAAGATGTGATTGCTGGTAATATGATTTTGTTGCAGCGTGGTAAGAAAAATTACTTTTTGGTTATTTTGAAATAAATACACTGCGACTTTTTGTTTAAAAGATCATCTGATTCTAGATGGTCTTTTTTATTTTATAGTCTTTTCTAATGGTTTTAATTAACTGCCATCAAATTACAACCTCGTATGTCAGAGTGATCAAACCTTCCTAAAACTTGAAAGCTGCCATCTTTAAAACTTTTCCCAAGGTCTTGTGTTGCAATGAATGGACATGAATTATAGTTAGCTAGATCTATAATGTTCAGTCCGCCAGTTTTACCGTATGAGATTTTTGAGAGTGGATCGTTTGTATCTCTCGTGCGCACCTGCATCCATGACGGTGTTGTAAATTGAATCCCATCGGTAGCATAAGCTTGTGAAAGTAGCTCTGTCATTCCATACTCACTTTGAATACTGGCTTTAGAGAAAGCATTTCTTAATATTTGATGTAGCTCTGGTTTTACAATCTCTTTACGCATTCCTTTCATGCCGCCAGTTTCTATTATAATAGTGTTTTCAAGAGGCATTGCGTGGTTTTCAGCAAGCTGTAATAGGGCAAAGGTGACACCTATTAGAATTACTTTTTGATTGGTGTTTTCAAAGTTTTTTAAAACGTGAGCTAGCTCTTTAAGGTTATTGAGGTAAAAGCCACTTTCTGGTCTTTTAGAATCGTTTATCCAGCGTTGTGCCATATAAACTAATGAAGAACCTGTACGATCTAGATAATGCGGCAATAATGCTAGTATCACATAGTCTTCAATATTACCATATGTAGCTTTGAAGCTGCAGTCTAGGCTTAAATCGTAAACCTCTAAATCTGTAATATGATGTTTTGAAACTACACTTCCTGTGGTGCCACTACTGGTAAATGTAATTTGTGAAGGATTAGAATTACTTACAATATGGTGTGACTTGAAAAATTGAATAGGCAAGCATGGTATTTCTTCTACCGTTGTCGCTCGTGTTTTATTGAGAAGTTCACAGTATTGTTTGTAAACTGCATTTTCTTCCAATTGATAGCGATAAATATCTAAGGTCATTTTTTCAAATGCCTGAGGCGAATCAATATCAAATACAGGAAATTTCAAATCAATTATTTATAACAAAAGTAAATAAAAAAGCGCCGCAGTCAGACTGCAGCGCTTAGTAAATTATAAAGTTAGTTATTGATTATTTGATCACTAACTTACGTGTTTGAGTAGCTTCTCCTTGAGAAATTCTTACGATATACATTCCAGAATCTAGGTTACCTACATTTAACGTATTAGTAAGAGCATTTACAGCTAGAACTTTTTGACCCAAAGTAGAATAGATCACAACGTTTACAGCTTCTCCATTTGAAGAAACAATATTTATAAAGTTTCCAGTTGCTGGATTAGGATAAATTTTAAAAGTATTTGTTTCAAAAGTTTCATTAGATAATGTTGAAACGTCTGAACGATCTCTTGCCTGAACTGAATAACCATTTACTCTTTCAGTTATAAAACCTACTAGATCAGTCGCTGCAGTTGGAAGTGGAAGACCTATGTAGTCTGTATTAAATAAAGATCTGTGTACAAAAGTATCAGCTCCTACAGATATAGGTTCTTCACTACCGTTAGAAAAAGCAATAGTACCATCTGCGTTATCAAACATAAGTCCATTTATTTGAACCAATTCTGATTCATAATCTTCTGCATTTGTGTTCAACATAGCAAGAGTTACTACTTGTGGTGCAGGCATATTATTAGTTGATGTAGGAGCACCTGTATCAGCTGTAGGAGTGAATTGTAACAGTCCATTAAATTCGCTTATAGTTCCAGTTATTCCGGTCAACCCATCACCTTTAACAATTGAAGTTGTGATGATACCAGCGTTGTCGTCTATTAAAATACCAGCACTAGCGTCTTGAACCCATTTTTGATTTCTAAAGCTTTCAGTATGAGTAACAAATACTTCACCAGCAACAGTAATTACATCTGTAGAAGGAAGATTAATTGCTCTCAATTCAGCTAGGTCCTGTACTTGTAATGCACCAGCAACTTCAAAGTTTACCGTTTGTAAAACAGCTGGAGTCAATGGCGTTCCTGTATTATCTACTAATTCTAAGGTAATAGAGTGTTGACCTGAAGTAATTCCTGTAAATAAAATATCAGTTGTATCAAATTTATCAGTAGCCGAAGCACTATCCAATGAATATTGTACGTAACCATCACCACCAGTTTGTGCAACTGTGAAGTTATTTACTAGAAAAGAAACATTAAAATCACCTGAAGCTAGTACTTCATTGTCTGCTGGACTAGTAATAGATATAGAAGGAGCTGGCGCGCCTTCAAAAACGTTAATGTTGTCAAAGAACAATTGCTCTGCACCAGCATTTACATTACCTATAACTCTTATTTGTAAAGTACTTGAACCATTAAGACCGCTTACCGTAACTACTTCTGGAGTACTTCCATCCCAATCCATACCGTTTTTCTCACCTAGAAATGTGTGAGTCGTATCGCCTAAACCATTCCAGTCTTGTATTAAAACAAATGCACCACCATCGATGGAATATAATACATCAAGGTAATCTGAATCTTCAAAGCCACCATTGTTATTAGAAGCATCAACAGAGAAATTGAATGCTCCAGTAGCGATAGAGATGTCAATTAATTCTGAATCCCAAATGATATCACCATCAGTATCTCTAAAAGCAAACTGACCACCATCTGTTTTTGCCCAGTCAGAGCTTGCAGATAAATCAGCCGCGCTAGCGTCGATCGTCCAGTCTACTAAAGCAGGATAATCTCCTACGTTAACTAATACGCTACCAGAAGACCCTTCTACACCACTTCCATCTGCTACATTTGTAGCATCAAAATCCTCAGAATACATCACCTGCGCATTGGTATTAATAGCAGCAGTGAATAATAATAAAATTGATAAGTAAATTTGTTTCATTATGTATGTTTTTTTGCAAATGTACAGCAATTATTAAGTTTTATCAATTGACTTTCAGTTATTTAATATTAAGATAACATGAGAAAGAAATGTCTTGATTCATAAGCTTTTAGAGAATTTATCTGATTTTATCGATTCCGCTTTCGCGAAAGCGAGACTAACACAAATTATTTTCTTAACTTTCATTTTTTTAAAACATTGAGTTAACCTAAAGCTAACATGGATTTAAAATCATTACATAGCTATCTTATTAATTTAGCACATTAAGTATATGCAAGAAGAAATGAAAGACGCCAAGGCTAAAATCTTACTCGTTGATGACGAGCCAGATATTTTAGAGATAGTTAGTTACAATCTTAAAAACGAAGGTTATCAAGTTTACACCGCCGAAAATGGCGATGAAGCTGTAAGAAAAGCTAAAAAGAAAAAACCAGACCTGATCATTCTAGATGTAATGATGCCTGTCATGGACGGTATTGAAGCCTGTGAAAAAATGCGCAAAATGTCCGAACTGGATGAGACAATTATTACTTTTTTTACTGCAAGAGGTGAAGATTATTCCATGATTGCAGGTTTTGACGCTGGGGCAGATGATTATATTACTAAACCTGTTAAACCTAGAGTCCTTGTTTCTAAAGTAAAATCCCTTCTTAGACGTAAGGAAAATACAGAAGCAGTTTCTTCAAATATTTTAAAAATAGGCGACCTTATTATAGATAGAGATCAGTATAAAATTATTTTTAAAAAAGAAGAGATGATTTTGCCTCGCAAAGAATTTGAATTACTCTCTTTGTTAACAACAAAACCAGGTAAAGTCTTTAAAAGAGAAGAAATACTGGACGTAGTGTGGGGAAATGAAGTTATTGTAGGTGGTCGTACAATAGATGTGCATATTAGAAAGTTGAGAGAAAAATTAGGTGATGATTGCTTCAAAACTGTGAAAGGAGTAGGCTATAAATATGTCAAATAATATAAAGCCACAGAGAAATAGTTACCGTTTTGCTTTCAGATCTTCGATTTATATTGCCATAATATTGGTCTCTATTCTCTGTTTGTTAACTTATTTTAAATTTATATCTATATCTGTTTACATTCTAGTAGCGCTTTTATTTATAAGTTTTATTATATGTTTTTCCATCATTCAATATCGAGTGAAAAGATTCATATACAGGCGTATCGCTCGTATTTATGAAGATGTATCACTTTTAGAATCAAGTAGTTTTGATGATCGTGAAATTGCTACCGATATGCGCACGCTCAAAGAGCAAGTAGAGCGATTTGCACGCAACAAGAAAATAGAGATAGAAACTTTACAAATAAGAGAAAATTATAGAAAAGAATTTCTAGGTAATATATCTCATGAGCTTAAAACTCCTTTATTTACCGTTCAAGGTTATATAGATACTTTGATAGATGGTGCTCATAAAGATAAGGCGATCCGTAAAAAATATTTAGAACGCGCTCAGAAAGGAGTAGAGCGTCTTACCTATATCGTGAAAGATATGGATATGATTACTAGGCTTGAAGTGGGCGATATGAGCCTCGATAAGGAGAACTTTGATATTTTTCAACTGGTTAAACAAGTTTTTGATCAATTTGAAATGAAAGCTTCAAAGAAAAACATCTCTTTACTATTTGACATGAAATACGATCAACCTATCATGGTTCATGCAGATCAGGAAAGGATTTTACAAGTAGTAGCTAACCTAGTTATGAACTCTATCAAATACGGTAAACAAAACGGGACTACAGAGGTCGCTATTGAGGATCTAATAAATAATAAGGTAATAGTACGTATTACCGATAACGGAGAAGGAATCAAAAAAGAATTCATTCCTAGATTGTTTGAACGATTCTTTAGAGTAGATAGAACAGGATCTCGTAAAGAAGGTGGTTCTGGATTAGGTCTTGCTATCGTAAAGCATATTACCGAGGCTCATGGTGAACGTGTCTATGTTGATAGTGAATTGGGAATAGGTTCAGAATTTTCATTCACGCTTGAAAAAGTTTCCTCAAGAATAGAAGATATAGAGGTTGTTGAAGATTGATCATAGCAAAACCCTTCATATTGATGTACATTTTCTAGCATTTCTATTGTAAAATCTTCTTGAGAACAAAAGGGAGCTTTACCTTTTTGGTCCAATAAGGTAGCTAAATATTCTTGTTCAAATTGTCCAGGAGTAGGAATGAAAAATGCCTTTTTATTCATTTTTTGTAAATCCATAATGGTGGTGTAACCGCTTCTACACAGGATTAGTTCACTGCGGTCAAAGGCTTTTTGCAATCCTTCTGTTGAAAGGTAATTGTAATAAGTAATATCTCCTTTCTTAGTAACCTTTTGCTCTTGTTCCACTTTTCCTGCAATGAACAAAACTTCACCTTTGAATCTCTTTACTTCTTCTAATAGCTTTTTTTCTAAAATACCTCGTTGAGGTTCTGGTCCAGAAAGTAGTACCATCAAGTCATACTTTTTCTGGTAATTACCCATGTTATTAAATCTAGAAAGAGGTCCTAGGTATGTTTTTTGAATATTAGAATCTTCATTAAAGGATAGTTTTCCAGAAAGATTATGGATTCCTGTTGTGTCAGGAATCCAGCAGTAATCGTATTTTTTTATATAATGTAAATGTAGTTGCGTGCTTAGCCACGTGGTACTACCAGATAATACTTGAAGTTGATGTGTGATAATAACAGAAGGTACAAGGTTGCTATACAACCCTAATCTATTGTCAGATATGATACCATTAATTTTATACTTAAAAATAATATCAGTAAGTATTTTGTGTTCATTCCTAATAGCTGTCCAGATTTTAGGAGAATCCTTAAGCATCTTAAGTTTTAAATTTTGTCCTTCTTTAGCATATTCTATATCGTATGAAGGAAGTTGAATAAATTTTAATGTAGGATATTCTTTTTTTAATAATTCCAACGCTTGTCCATCACTTGCAAGTATAGGCTGGTCACCATTATCGATAATAGCATTGATAATGGGTATGCATCGAGTAGCATGACCTAAACCCCAATTTAAAGGGGCAACCAAAATGTTTTTGGACTTTTGCATGCAGTAAATATACAATCACTTTGTAATCAAGTATATTTGTGTACTTTTAATTAACCTTTAAATAATTGTATTGGGAAGTAAAAATAAACTCAAACGATTTAACGAAAACGAAACATTCAAAAACGTTATCCAGCCTTCTAGAGAAGAGGTCGTTTCTGGCTTTAAACATCAGGGAAAATGGAAAAAATTCTTCGGTAACGATAATCCTATAACATTAGAACTAGGATGTGGTAAAGGAGAATATACCGTTGCTTTGGCACGTAAATATCCTAATCGTAATTTTATAGGAATCGATATAAAAGGTGCGCGTTTCTGGCGTGGCGCAAAGACCGCCATAGAAGAAGGACTCGACAATGTAGCCTTTCTACGTACACAAATTGAGTTGGTAGATTCCGCTTTCGCGAAAGCGGAAATACAAGAAATATGGATTACATTTCCCGATCCACAGATTAAGTATAAACGCACAAAGCACCGTATGACCAACCCAGATTTTCTGGCTCGATACAAACATATTTTGCAGCCAGAAGGTATTGTGAATCTTAAGACTGATTCTGAATTTATGCATGGTTATACACTGGGATTGTTACAAGGTAGAGGAGAAGAGATTTTGTATTCACACCACGATGTCTATTCTAATACAGAGTCACCAGAAGAAGTTACAGGTACACAAACCTTTTATGAAAAACAGTATTTAGAAACAGGTAAAGCTATCACTTATATTAAATTTAGATTGAAGTAATGGCTGTTTTATTACATTTATTATTCGGTTTAACAATAGGGTTTGTAGGTGTGATACCTCCAGGATTACTTAACCTTACTGCTGCCAAAATAAGTGTAAAACAAAATAAAAAAGCAGCTCTTATTTTTGCTTTAGGAGCATCAATTGTTGTAATCGCTCAAGTCTATGTAGGCGTTTTCTTTTCAAAGTTACTAAATGATAATCCCGGCACTTTATTACTTTTAGAGCAGTTTGCAGCCATAGCATTTGTGGGGTTATCTGTTTTCTTTTTCATTAGGGCAGCTATAGATTCTGGAGCTCCAGAAGTGAAAAAAATAGACAAGTCTGGCATAAAACTATTTGGTCAAGGCATTATTCTATCAGTTTTAAATATTTTTCCTATTCCTTTTTATATTGGGTTCAGTTCTTTTTTAGCCGGAAGAGGCTTATTTGAATTTACTTACCCCATGGCACATGTTTTTATTTTAGGGGCTTCTTTAGGAACCTTTTTGATGCTATATGCGTACATAAAATACGTAAAAAAATTCGGATTTGATAGTAATACCTTTGCTAGAAAAGTGAACTACATTTTGGGGAGTCTAACTTTAGCAATTGCTATTTTTACTTTGATAAGAATTTACGGATGAGTAGCAATGACTTTTTTTTAAGAGTTTATGAAGTAGTGAAGCAAATCCCCTACGGTAAGATAACTAGTTATGGAGCGATTGCCAAAGTTTTAGGGACACCGAAAAGCAGTAGAACAGTAGGTTATGCCATGAATGCATCACATAATGATCCAGAAGTGCCAGCACACAGAGTTGTTAACCGCAATGGAGTATTAACCGGTAAACATCACTTTTCTGGAACAAACTTAATGCAGCAGTTATTAGAAAATGAAGGTCTTATTATTGAGCAAGATCAGATCAAAAACTTTAAAGAAAATTACTGGGACCCTATAAAAGAAATAGGCTTACAAGAATAAAAAAAACACCTACTATCAAAGTGATAATACGTGTTTTTATATAAGTCTTTTATGTGTTATAAATAGAAGATATAACCTACGTTAAACCACCAAATCCAGTCATTTGCTCTATTATTGGTATTGTTAGGACTCAATCCATCTACATAGTTACTATCTGTGTAATAATGCCATCTAGAGGATATAAGAATATCGCTTAAAGGACCTACTTTGTACCTAAAACCTATATCTCCAGAAATTGCAATCGCACTACCTTGTGAAGTGTCTATTCTATCAATGAACGTCGGAAAAGTTGTTACTGGATTACCTAAAGGACCTAAAGAACTACTGGCTTCTGGTCTATAGTTTACATAATGAGCTCCTAAACCTATATAGGGAGCAATTTTAGGTTTTCCTTCTTGAAAATCCCTTATACTCAATGGGTGCCATTCTAATTGTGCTCCTGCTTCAAAAACTCTCGCCTTACCTTCCATTGATCTTAATTGCAAGCCGCCTAAGGATAACTTATCTGCCTCATCACCCAGATGATTTAAAGTAGTGACGTGATAACTGATTTGACTTCTTAATTTAAAATGGTAATTCCAGTAAGTGTCTGCAGAGTAGCAATTACAATCTGCGCGGAAGGCAAAATTAATATAGTGCACAAGGCCTATGCCAAAACCTACATTTCCAGAGTTGGTGTCCCAATTATAACGTTCACCGTAATCACTTTGAAAAGCCACTGGACCTGTAATAAAGCCTAGCTCATGTGAGAAACCTGATTGTGCATTACTAACATGAATTGCCGTAAATAAAAACAATAAAGCGGTAATGTATTTATGTGAATTCGTTATTAAAATAAATACTTTGATTACATTATACATTTAGTTGCTGTTTTATTTCTGATTGATATACCGGATCGGATGGCACCATTCGTTCAATGGTTTTATGAAAAAAAATTGTCTGATGTAAAGAGTGATTAACTCTAAAGCAGAACTTATCAAAATACGCTTGAATATGCCATTTGCTCATATGTGTAGGTATTGCTCTCCACAAGGATTTAACTTGTATTATCGTTATATGACTGTTTGAAGCTTGCTCCATTATTACTCTACACCTGTTCAATATTGAACTCTTGTTTCTAGGGTTTCCAGCCTTTTCATTTATCAGTTACAATCTTAACTGAATTGGTGATCTGTTCTTCAAATATTGGGGTTAATGATTTTAAAGAGTAATCATCGATAGACTTGATGTAAATCCTTCTTATTTTGTTCTTATCAGTTAATTCAACTCCTATGACAGCTTCCTTCTTTTTTGAAGCGTATCTTCTTCCTTGTTTATCTTCTTCTTTTTCTCCTACCGTAAATTCATCTACGTGGGTTAGGGTTTCTAATGGATACTTCTGACTATTCTTCATAGCTTTACAAACTTTTTGCGTAAAATACCACGCTGTTTTTGGATGTAAGCTAAAACGCTTACCCATTTGAATACTTGACGTACTCTTACTACTTGTGCTTATCTCAAAGGCAATACAAAATGCTTTTTACAAACCAATTTTAACTTTATGAAACAATGTATTGACGGTTGCACTTTCTACATAATATCAAGCTTAACAATGATAATTATAGCCAGCTTTTCACAGCCTTTTGTATGGCCGCATTTACAACAGCTAAACCCATCTTGCCATTTAATTTTAGCTAAGTAGGCTTTACAAACATCATCATCATTAGGTAGTTCTTTTACAAAGTTTAGAATATCTTAACCCTTAGATTGTTCCACAATCCAGTTTTTACAACATTTAAGATACTAAAATCAAATGACTAACTGCTTGCTTTGATATAGCGGCAAATATAACAAAATGTAACTGTCGGGTAAATTTATTTTAGGCTATAATGGCTTAGGTAATAGGTAATCTACTCAGTTTTACATTTTGTTTTCATTAACCTAATACGTTAAGACTTAAATTAATGGTAAAAAAAAGCTAGCATCATGGTATAATATTATATTTGCACCCTTAACGAAAACGTTTTCTTAAAGTATAGAACCAAATTAAAAATAATGGAAAAAAAGATCCGCGATTTTATCGATTTGATAAAAAAGAAGAATCCTAACGAGCCAGAATTCATTCAGGCAGTTGAAGAAGTTGCAGAGGCTGTTATACCTTTTATTGAAGAAAATAAGCAATATCAATCTGACAAGCTGTTAGAAAGAATGGCAGAGCCAGAGCGTGTAACCATGTTCCGTGTGCCATGGACCGATGATAATAATGAAGTTCAGGTGAACCGCGGTTACCGTATTCAAATGAACAGTGCTATAGGACCTTATAAAGGAGGATTAAGATTTCACCCATCTGTAAACTTGAGTATTCTTAAGTTTCTTGCTTTTGAGCAAGTTTTTAAGAACAGTCTTACAACACTTCCTATGGGTGGTGGAAAAGGTGGATCTGACTTTGACCCTAAAGGAAAGTCAGACCGTGAAGTAATGCGTTTTTGTCAATCTTTTATGGTAGAATTGCAGCGAGTTATTGGTGCAGATACAGATGTGCCAGCAGGTGACATAGGTGTAGGTGGTCGTGAAATAGGCTACCTTTTCGGATACTATAAAAAATTAAGAAACGAATTTACTGGTATTCTTACAGGTAAAGGACGTTCATATGGAGGTTCTTTAATCCGTCCAGAAGCCACTGGCTATGGTAATGTTTACTTTGCAGAAAACATGTTAAAGACTCGTGGAGAATCCATAAAAGGAAAAACCACAGTAATTTCTGGATCTGGAAATGTAGCTCAATATGCAGCAGAAAAGATTTTACAATTAGGTGGTAAGGTCGTGACTATGTCAGATTCTGGTGGATATATTTATGATGCAGATGGAATTGATGCAGATAAGCTCGCTTTTATCATGGATCTTAAAAACAATAAACGTGGTCGTATTTCAGAATATGTAGATCAGTATTCAGGTGCTACTTATCATGAAGGAGAGCGTCCATGGTCTGTAAAATGTGATATAGCATTGCCATGTGCTACTCAAAACGAGTTAAATGGTGATGAAGCAAAAACTCTTGTTTCAAATGGTTGTATGTGTGTAGGAGAAGGAGCAAATATGCCTTGTACACCAGAAGCGATTGAACACTTTTTAGATAAAAAGATCTTGTTCTCTCCAGGAAAAGCTTCTAACGCTGGTGGTGTTGCTACTTCTGGATTAGAAATGTCTCAAAACTCTATGCGTTATAGCTGGACTGCAGAAGAAGTGGATAGTAAACTTCATAGCATCATGAATGATATTCACGAAGCTTGCGTGGAATATGGAAAGGATGAAGAAGGATTTGTGGACTATGTAAAAGGAGCAAATATTGCTGGTTTTGTAAAAGTTGCAGACGCTATGCTTGCACAAGGAATTGTGTAATATTATTGAATTTTAAAATGATTCCGCTTTCGCGAAAGCGGAACACTAATAAAACTAAACCTTTGTAATTTTTACAGAGGTTTTTTAATGCCTTAAAATAAGTTTATTTTTGTGTTGATTCATCATATAATCAGGATGGACACGTTCTATATATATGAAAAAGCTATTACTGTTATTTTTATTGGTTTGTAATTATTCAATTGGGCAAGACTTTAGTGACTCTTGGGAAGGTTTTTTCTCATTTACTAATATTGTGGATATTGATGATTCTAGCACAGCAGTTTATGCTGCCAGTGAAAACGCTGTTTTTATTTACGACCTCTCTTCTCGATCATTCACAACTTTAACTACTATTAATGGATTAAACGGCGATGAGATAAGTCAGATTCATTATAGTGAAGACAAAGCATTGCTAGTTATAGGTTATCAAAATGGTTTACTGCAAATAGTAGATCAAAATGGTGATGTTACAGATGTTGTCGCGATCCGGGACAAACAGGTAATTCCACCAAATAATAAGAAAATAAATGAATTCTTAGAAAGCGGCGATCTTATTTATATCGCCACGGATTTTGGCATTGCGATTTACAACCTAGAACGATTAGAATTTGATGACACCTACTTTATAGGTGATAATGGTGAACAATTGCCTATAGCATCTTTAGAGATCTTTGATGGGTTTTTATATGCAGCAACCTTAGATGCAGCAAGTGCTATAAGAAGAGCTCCTATTGCAGATCCATTTTTAATTGATTTTGCAAACTGGACGTTAGTTAATCCAGATGTTTGGGATGAAGTAATCTCTTTTAATTCTAGTCTCTTAGCAGTAACTGTAGGAGGTTCTCTCAATCAATTTAATGGAGCTTCATTTGCAAATAATATTACTCAATTTTCATCGAGAGTGCTAGATGCTTATGCTACTAACGAATTTTTAATCTTTACTTTAAATAATGAAATCATTATTTATGATAGTTCATTGAGTCAGTTTTTGAATTTGAGTCTTATTGATGGAGAGTCCTATCTATTTACACAAGCCATAGTAGTAGGCGATGATCTTTTTGTAGGAACAGAGTCAAATGGAATGATAAGAGTTAATTTGATGAATCAAACAGATTTTGAATTTATTGTTGCCGATGGTCCTTCAAGAAACTCAGCTTTTTCTATTCAAACATTACCAAATGAATTATGGGTGACCTATGGTTCTCATGATTTATTTTATACACCAGACGATGCGACTGTAGGTATTAGTCATTTTGTGGATGATGAATGGATCAATTACACTAATGACGATATTAATGGTTTAATAAGCGTTCCTACGCTAACTATAAATCCAGAAAACGGCTCAGACTTGGTAGTTCATTCTATGAATAATGGATTATTAGATTTTATAGATGGTGTTGCTGGTACAAGATATGGTATCAATAATAGTTCACTTACCAGTATTTTACCGCCATCTACTTTTTTTGTTAGAATCCCTGATGGAGAGTATGATTCTCAAGGTAATCTATGGGTAATACAGCAACAAGTAGATCGAGCTCTAAGTAGAAGAAATACTTCCGGAAACTGGACATCATTTGACGTTGGTTCTGTTTTTGAAGATGTTTCTGGTGGGTCTAGTACCACCAAAATACAAATTACCAATGATGATAAGATCATTTTTGGGTCTACAGATGGTGGACTTATAGGTTATGATCCAGAAACAGATCGATTTACAAGAATGATTGATGAGATTTCACAAGGAAATTTGATTAATAACTATGTGAGTGCCATAAAAATAGATCAACAAAACCGATTGTGGATAGGATCTAATATAGGATTGAGAATTCTTTTTAATACCAATAGCTTATTTTCTGACGAGATACAAGATGCACGTTCTGTAATTATTGAAGACACTAATGGAATACCTAGAGAGTTGTTACAAGACGAGGCTGTACTAGATATTGAAGTAGACGGTAACAATAACAAATGGGTGGCTACAGCTAGTTCTGGCGCATTTTTATTCTCACCTACAGGAAGAGAAACTTTATTTCAATTTACGACCGATAACTCGCCATTACCTACTAACTCGATTAATGATATCGCAATTGATGAAGAGACAGGAAAAGTATATTTTGCAACAAATAAAGGTATTGTGGCTTTTCAGGGAGAGCGCTCTAGCAGACCAGAAGAAGATTTAGAAAGTGTTAGGGTTTTTCCTAATCCGGTACGGCCAGGTTTTGATGGTAATGTTACTATCGATGGGTTAACAGATAGAGCACGAGTGAAAATTACTGATATTGAAGGTAACCTTGTTTATGAAGCGGTTTCTCAAGGAGGAACTATCCCTTGGGATACTAGAAGTTTTTCAGGAAATAAAGTAGCCTCTGGGGTCTATTTATTATTTATTTCTACTGACGATAATATCGAGACGACGGTTTCTAAATTGATGATTGTTAGATAAATGTTAGTTAAAACATCAGCAATAGTTTTATCTGCTTTAAAGTATAGTGAGTCGGATATCATCGCGAGATTATATACCAAAGAGCTGGGAACACAATCTTTCATACTCAAAGGTATTCGTAAGTCTAGAAAAGGTAAACTGCGTATTTCTTTATTTCAGCCGCTTACACAATTAGAGATTGAAACCCAACACAAAGGAAAAGGAAGTCTAGAGTATATCAAAGAAGCTAGAGTCATATTTCCATACGACCACGTCCATAATGATATTGTGAAGAGTAGTATTACCATGTTTTTTTCTGAGGTACTCACTCAATTATTGACAGAACAACAACCTGATAGCGATCTTTTTGAGTACCTATCCTCTGTTTTTCAATATTTAGATCAATCAGATCAGGTGGCTAATTTTTCTATCAAAATGTTGCTGGACATGACTGGTTTTTTAGGCTTTCAACCAGACCAGTCTACCTTGCAATTTACTTATTTTAATATGTTGAATGGCAATTTTGATGAAAATGGATTACAACCGCATCACTTAACTGACGTAGAAAGTGCTCAATTAAAATTATTCATAGGCACGAATTTTGATGGTATTCATGAAATAAAGATGCATCGAGAAGATCGTAATAGCCTATTAAATTTGGTGATTGAGTATTTTCAGATACATTTGCAAACCTTTAAAAAACCCAATTCGTTATCTATCTTAAGGCAACTTTTCGATTAGTAAATTTACTATCTGTTTTCTTCATTTTTTTTACCTTTTCTGTAACTGCACAAACAGTTACCATAATGGATCAGGTAACAAATGAGAAGTTAGCGTCTGTTGCGGTTTATAACAAGGATAAAAGTGTTAGCGCTATTTCTGATTTTGATGGCAATGTTTCTTTGGAAAAATTTTCTGAATCTGACCGGATTTATTTTCAAGCTATGGCTTTTAAGACCTATGTCTCTAGTAAAAGCTCAATAAAAGCTGCAAATTTTTTAATTTACATGACACCTAGGTCAGAAAAAATTAATCCAATTGTTATATCTGCTTCAAAGTTTGAACAGCGTAAACAAGACATTCCTCAAAAGATCATCTCTCAAAATATAGGTGATGTATTAGCAAATAATCCTCAAACCAGCGCAGACTTATTGCAGCAATCTGGTCAGGTGTACATCCAGAAGTCACAACAAGGTGGTGGTAGCCCTTTGATTAGAGGATTTTCAACAAATCGTTTGTTGATAACTGTAGATGGTGTTCGTATGAATAATGCCATTTTTAGAGGTGGTAATCTTCAAAATGTTATTTCAATAGATCCTTTAAGTATTGATCATACAGAGGTTATTTTAGGTCCTGGAAGTGTTGTTTATGGTAGCGACGCCATAGGTGGTGTTATGAATTTTTACACTAAAAAACCGCAGTTTTCTCAGGATTCTATTTTGTTTAAAGGAAATGCTTTAATGCGTTATGCAACAGCAAATAATGAAAACACTGCTCATTTAGATTTCAATTATGGGACTAAAAATTTTGCGGCAGCAACCAGTATAAGTATCAATTCATTTGGAGACTTGAAAATGGGTTCTCACGGACCAGATGATTATTTAAGGTATCAATTTGTTGATAGACGTAATGGACAGGATGTTATTGTGGATAATGAAAATCCAGAAAAACAAGTTTCCACAGGTTATGATCAAATCAACTTGCTGCAAAAGTTTAGATATAAACCCAATCAGCGATGGGAATTTGATTTTGGAGTAATTTATACAGCAACAGGAGATTTTGACCGTTATGATATATTAACTAGAGTAGATAGTAATGGAGAGCCACGCAATGCATCTTGGTATTATGGACCACAAACTTGGTTCATGGCAAATGCAAAAGCAATCCATAGAGGTAAAGGAAAGTGGTACGATAAAATGATTGTTTCTCAAGCCTTTCAACAATTTGAAGAAAGTCGTAATGATCGTGGTTTTCAAGAATCACAGCTCTTTCAAAATCAAGAAGAAGTAAACGTGTTTACTACATCTATCGATTTTGAAAGGCGCAATAGAGAAAACAATGTGTTGTTTTATGGGGCAGAGTTTCTTCATAATAGGGTAAACTCTACTGGTAGTGTATTTGATATTGATACAGAGCAAAGAGAAGCAGCACCTAGCAGGTATCCTGATGGTTCCTCATGGAGATCACTTGCCGCCTATGCAAATTATCAGTGGAGACTAGACCCTAAATTGGTATTACAATCAGGTTTGAGGTACAATCATATCTGGTTAGATGCGCAATTTGACAATCAATTTTTTGATTTTCCTTTTACCGAGGCAAATTTAAGTACCGGCGCATTGACAGGTGCGATAGGGGCTACCTATTTACCAGACGACACCTGGGAATTGAGAACTAATTTTAGTACCGCATTTAGAGCGCCTAATATTGATGATAAAGGCAAAATATTTGATCCTAATCCGGGAACGGTGATTGTTCCTAACCCAAATCTAGAATCAGAGTATTCTTATAATTCTGAGGTTGGTGTTAAAAAACGTATTAATGATAAGTTGATTTTAGACGTGGCAGCATACTACACTTATTTAAAAGACGCGTTAGTTCCTAGAGATTTTCAGTTGAATGGTCAGGACATGATCGTTTATCAAGGAGAATTGAGTCAGGTACAAGCTATTCAAAATGCAGAAACCGCAACAGTTTACGGTGTAGAGATAGGTGTTCAGTACGAATTTAATGATCAATTAAAAATCTATGGTCATTATAATTGGTTAGATGGTGAACAAAAAGAAATGGATGGATCTACTGTGGCTGTTCGTCATGTATCACCTAACTTTGGTGATGTTCACGCTATTTATAAAAATGATAAGCTCGATTTAGATGCATTTTTATTATTCAACGGTCAGTTTGATTTTAATGATTTAGCACCTAGCCAGCAAGAGCGTCCTTATTTGTACGCATTAGATAGTAATGGAAACCCATATTTTCCTAGCTGGTATACGGTGAATCTTAGGTCTAATTATAAAATCAACGAGGGATTAACCGCGACTGCTATATTAGAAAATATTACAGACCAACGTTATCGCACCTATTCTTCAGGAATTGCTGCTGCTGGTCGTAATTTAATACTAGCATTGAGGTATGCTTTTTAAAAGAGTCTTTGTTGAAATCTCGCTTTCGCGAAAGCGGAATTACATTATCAAATAATCATTAAAGAAAACCTTTCTATACTTTAAAACATCCTGCAAGTTGGCATTAGAAGTAAACCTCAAAGATCAAACCTTTCAATTGCATCCTAGTGGTGCCTGTTATTGGGTAGAGCAAGACGTCATCCTTCTAGCAGATGTTCATTTAGGCAAAAGTGCGCATTTTAGAAAACATGGAATGGCTGTTCCATCCCAGGCAGATGATAAAGAATTTGATAAACTTAACCAGGTTATTGAAGAATTTCAACCATCAAGACTTTGGTTTTTAGGCGATTTATTTCATTCCTACAAGAACGCAGAATGGCATTTTTTTGAGCAATGGTTGCAATCGCAAGTTATAGAAATAGCTCTTGTTATGGGTAATCATGATGTTATTTCACGAGATTCATTTGAACGGTTAGGGATGAAAACCTATGAAGCGCTACAAATGGGAGATATATTCCTAACGCACCATCCAGAAGAAGTGAATGGAAAATATAATATTGCAGGCCATATACATCCATCTGTAAAATTGCAAGGAAGAGGGAAACAACGATTAAAACTTGCTTGCTTTTTTTGCAGCGAATATGGAATGATTTTACCAGCTTTTGGCGATTTTACAGGAACTTACTCACTATCGCCTAAAAAAGGAAATAGGATTTTTGCCATTGTTGATCGTGAGGTTGTTGAATTAAGTTAACTATTGTGAATATTACTAGCCTGCAGTTAATGAATAAGAAAATTTAGCTGTAAACGCTCTTTTTTGTCAAAGACCTATTTATCTTTAGCAAATGGCTAGAAAATTCACCTCTATTTTAAATTTATTAAGTGTCATTATTCTTATCGCATGGAATGGTTATGCAAATACAGGAAACTATAATGGTAAAAGTGTAGGAGACTTAAGTGCAGAGTATGATAACTTATTTACACCAGCACCTTATGCCTTTTCTATTTGGGGAATAATATTTACCATGTTACTGGTGTTCGGTATTTATGGTATTTACGTGTCATTTTCAAAAAAACATCAAGAAAGAAAAAAGAATTATAAGACAGATTTTGTTCATACGACAAACCCTTGGTTTCTTGCTGCAAATATCTTTTGTGGTTTATGGGTTGCTTTGTGGTTGGACGAGAATATCGCGGCTTCTGTTGTGATGATGTTTGGAATTTTGTTTTGCCTTTTAATGTGTGTGCGTCAGTTGGATATGGAGATTTGGGATGCGCCTTTTCCTATTATTGCTTTTGTATGGTGGCCACTTTGTCTGTATTCTGGATGGATAAGTGTTGCAACCATTGCAAATGTGTCTGCCTGGTTAAATGGGACTTATGAAATAGCTTTAGATACTCAAATAATAATTACTATAGTAATGATTTCAGTAGCGTTTATTATTAATTCACTTATGATCTGGTTGCGCAATATGAGAGAATTTGCCCTAGTAGGAGTTTGGGCACTTGTTGCTATATATGTAAGATTTCAATCAGACGTCGAGATAATTAACGCGTCAGATAGTTCTTTGATTTCATATTCTTCCCTCGGATTTGCAATAGTTTTATTTATACAAGCAGGTGTTCATGGTGCTATGAATACAAAAACCAATCCTGGTAAAAAGTTTCTAGAATGGCGTGCAGAAAAGCAATAGCCTATATAAATTTTTTATTTACATACTTCTTAAGTCATTTCCCCAACTGGGATAATTGAAGATAGTTTTTCTTAAATCCTTGAATGTCATTTGTGCTTTCATCGCAATAGCAAACATATTGATTTGTTCACTTGCTTCAGGACCTGCGATATGTGCGCCTAGAATCTTTCCTGTGGTGTCATCTATAATTACCTTATAACCATAAAAGCTTGCGTTAATTCTTTTATTGTTGAACCAGTCGCTAGAATCTTTTTGTATCACATGGTATTTTAGATCTTTTTTAAAAGCCTGTTTTTCGGTTAGACCTATGCTTGCACATTGTGGTATGGTAAATACTGTACTAGGAATAGCTGGTATATCTAATTCTGTTTTTTGACCTACAAGATTTTTAGCTACAATACTGGCTTCTATACCGCTTAGTGGCGTGAGAGGTAGGTTTTTACTGGATACATCACCACAAGCATAAATATGAGATTGTGTTGTACTTTGTAAACATTCATTTACCACAACACCACCTTTGTCTGTTACCACATTTGCTTTTTCTAGATCAAGTGCTTTTATAGATGGTACTCTTCCAGCGGTATTAAAGACACAATCTGTGGTGATTTGATGCATTCCATTTTTCATAGCATAATTAACAATGAATCGGTTGTCTATTTTTTCTACACTAGATGCTTGAGCATTTTTAATTATTTTAATTTCTAACTTTTCTGAAGCTTGCTCTATAAAACTTGCAGTATATTCTTCAAATGGACCGAGTACCTGATTTCCTTTTTCAATCATGGTTACTTTTGAACCAGCTCTTGCGAGCATTTGTCCAAATTCCATCCCTATATATCCTGCACCTACAAAAACTACTTTTTCAGGCACTTTGTTAAGTGTAAAAAAGTCTCCTGAAGTAAGCATGAATTCATCACCAGGAATTCCTAAAGGTAAAGGTTGCATTCCTGTGGCAATTATAAAATGCTTTGCTTGTATTTTTTCATTGTCCAGAACTACTGTGTTAGAATCAATAAATTTTGCTTCTCCATGAAGACATGTTATTCCTTTTTCTTGTAAAAGGTTTTTGGTTCGATCAGGAACATTTTCCGTATATCTTTTAGCATAGTTGATAGCGGCTTTCCAATCTAGTTGAGTCTCTCCTGCAATTCCATCACCTTTCATGTTTTGCGCAAATTCAAAAGCCTCAATAGAAGCTAAAATTAATTTTTTAGGATCGCAACCTCTCTGTGAGCAAGTACCACCATATTCTCTATTATCGATTATTGCCACACTCATTCCAGCTTCTTTGCATGAGGTAGCCACTAATTTTCCTGCGGTTCCCGTACCGAAAACAAAAACATCATATTTCTCCATGAGTTAAAGGTAACAGCAACACTATCCTACTTTTATTAAAGAATTCTCAATATTCTTGGTATGCTTGCTTCAGGACGTATCTTTGTGAAGATATTATGAGTTTTACTACTATTTTGAATAAATTTTCACAAGCTGCACAAACGCAAAGCTTGCGAGAAATGGTTGCCCAATCTCAAGGATCTGCAACCGTACAAGGACTTAATGGAAGTTCTATTTCCATCGTTTTAACTGCTGTTTTTAAGGAAGCAGATAAGCCATTTATGCTAGTTTGTAATGATAAGGAAGAGGCAGCTTTTTACCTGAACGATCTGGAAAAAATGATAGGTGAGGAAAAGGTGCTTTTCTATCCTGGCAGTTACAGACGTCCTTATCAAATAGAAGAGACAGATAATGCAAATGTCTTGCTGCGCGCTGAGGTTTTGAACCGTATTAACTCACGTAAGAAACCTGCGGTAATTGTTACCTATCCAGACGCGCTTTTTGAAAAAGTAGTAACACGCAAAGAGTTAGAAAAAAACACGCTTAAAATAGCTGTAGGTGATCAAATATCGATCGAGTTTGCAAATGAAGTATTGTTTGAATATAAATTTAAGCGTGTTGATTTTGTTACCGAGCCGGGAGAATTTTCATTGCGAGGTGGAATTTTGGACGTGTTTTCTTTTTCAAATGATGAACCTTATCGCATTGAATTTTTTGGTAACGAGATCGATTCCATTCGTGTTTTTGATGTGGAGACACAATTGTCTAAAGAACAGACGAAGAAAATATCCATAATACCAAATGTGGAAAATAAGCAGTCTGATGAGGTTAGAGAAAGCTTTTTAAAATACCTATCCAGCAAGACTGTCATCTTCTCGATGAATGTGGATTTATTATATGGTCGTGTGGACTCGCTTTTTGCGAAAGCGGAACAAGCATACAACCAGTTGCAAGGAGAGATACGCCAGTTAACGCCTCATGAAATATTTAGTGATAGTACGTTGATCAGGTCACAGCTCAAAGAATACAACCACATAGAATTTACCACTGCCAGTGGTATGATCGTCTACAAAACGGCGCCGCAGCCATCCTTTAATAAACAATTTGATTTACTGATAGACAATTTAAAGGAAAACGAAGAAAACGGTTATAAAAATTTGCTCTTTTGCAGTAGTGACCAGCAAGCTAAACGTTTTCACGACATCTTTGATGATATGAAAGCAAATGTGCAATACGATACTGTCGTAATGCCTTTATATCGCGGTTTTATAAGTCATGATTTAAAAGTCGTTTGCTATACAGATCACCAAATATTTGATCGATATCACAAATTCAATTTAAAGAATGGATATGCTAAAAAACAGGCAATCACTTTAAAAGAACTTAATACTCTAGTGATAGGTGATTATGTGACGCACATTGATCATGGAATCGGGAAATTTGGCGGGCTGCAAAAAATTGATGTCAATGGTAAAAAGCAAGAAGCGATTAAGTTGATATATGGAGAACGTGATATTCTTTATGTTTCTATTCATTCTTTACACAAAATAACACGTTACAGCAGTAAGGATGGGAAAGCACCTAAAGTTTACAAATTAGGTAGTCCAGCGTGGAAAAAGCTTAAAGCAAAAACGAAAACTAGAGTTAAGCAAATCGCCTTTGACCTAATAAAATTATATGCAAAACGTCGTGCTCAAAAAGGTTTTCAGTACGCACCTGATGGATATTTACAAAATGAATTAGAGGCTAGTTTTATCTATGAGGACACGCCAGATCAAAGTACGGCTACTGAAGATGTTAAGAAAGATATGGAAAGTGATCGCCCCATGGATCGATTGGTTTGTGGTGACGTAGGTTTTGGAAAGACAGAAGTTGCGATACGTGCTGCTTTTAAAGCTGCTGTTAATGGTAAGCAGGTCGCCGTTCTGGTTCCTACCACTATTCTTGCTTTTCAACATGCAAAAACATTTAAAGAACGACTTGCAGATCTTCCTGTGAAAGTAGATTACCTCAATAGGTTTAGAACTGCAAAAGAGCGAAAAGGTGTTCTAGAAGGATTAGAAAATGGGTCTATTGATATTGTTATTGGAACGCATCAACTGGTTAGTAAATCGATTGTGTTTAAGGATCTAGGATTACTAATTATTGATGAAGAACAAAAATTTGGTGTTGCCGTAAAGGACAAACTTAAAACCCTTAAGGAAAATATAGATACATTAACTCTTACAGCAACGCCTATTCCTAGAACTTTACAGTTTTCGTTGATGGCAGCACGAGATTTAAGTGTGATAAAAACGCCGCCACCTAATAGACATCCGGTTGAGACTAAAGTAGTGCGATTTAGTGAAGAAACGATACGTGATGCTGTCAGTTATGAAATATCACGTGGTGGACAGGTGTTTTTTGTACACAACCGTATTGAGAATATTAAGGAAGTAGCAGGAATGATACAGCGTTCTGTTCCAGATGCTAAAATAGGAATAGGTCACGGACAAATGGATGGGAAAAAGCTAGAAGAGTTAATGCTTGCATTTATTAATGGAGAATTTGATGTGCTGGTTTCTACAACCATTATTGAAAGTGGTCTAGATGTCCCAAATGCTAACACCATTTTTATCAATAATGCTAACAACTTTGGACTTTCAGACTTGCACCAGATGCGTGGTAGAGTAGGACGTAGTAACAAAAAAGCCTTTTGTTATTTTATAACGCCGCCTTATGATGTCATGACAGAAGATGCTAGAAAAAGAATCCAAGCCTTAGAAATGTTCTCAGATCTAGGTAGCGGCTTTAACATTGCAATGAAGGATCTTGAAATACGTGGTTCTGGAGATATACTAGGTGGTGAGCAAAGTGGTTTTATCAATGAAATAGGCTTTGACACCTATCAAAAAATCTTAAGTGAAGCCATTACAGAATTAAAAGAAAATGAGTTTGCAGACCTTTATGAGACCAACGATAAAGAGAAAAAGCACGTTACTGAAGTCACAATAGATTCTGATTTTGAATTATTATTTCCAGACGATTATATCAACTCGATTACAGAGCGTTTATCGCTGTATGCTAAGTTAAATGACGTAGAAGACGAGAAAGGTTTAGAAGTTTATAAGAAAGAATTGATAGATCGTTTTGGCGAGTTACCAGAAGAAGCAGAAAACTTACTGACTAGTGTGAGAATTAAATGGATTGCAACTGATTTAGGACTGGAAAAAATAGTCATGAAACAAGGCAAGTTTATCGGTTATTTTGTATCAGATCAGCAAAGTGGTTTTTATCAAAGTGAATCTTTTGGTAAAGTACTCAAAGCAGTACAAACTAACCCTAAGATATTAAGGATGAAAGAAAAGCAAACTAGAGCAGGTTTGCGATTATTACTGACCGTAGAGAATGTTAGAACAGTAGATCGCGTTTATGATATTTTGAGTGCGATTATGCCTAGAACTGTAGCGGTTTAAAACAATTCTATTGAAGCAACTTACACACGAGGACATACAAAACCAGCAAAAGGAATTTCCTATTACCATTGTTTGCGATGCGATTAGAACTCCAGAAAATATAGGAATGTGTTTTCGTATTTCAGAAAGTTTTGGTGTGAAAAAAATCTACTTTCATGAAGACTCACCAACGGTTGAAAACAGAATTGTTAAGAAGACAGCTAGAAATACGGTTCATGAAGTAGCGCATGAACCTTATCATGATTTCACACAACTAATTAATCAATTAAAGCAAGAAGGCAATACTATTATTGGAATTGAAATCACTGATAAAAGCGTGCGTTTACAAGAGTTTAACTTCAGTAAATTTGAGAAAATTGTTTTATTATTAGGTAGTGAACGTCATGGAATTGCAGACATTAGCTTGTTAGATCATACCGTTTCTATTCCTATGTATGGCGTTAATTCTAGTATGAATGTTGTTCACAGTCTTGCTATATCTTTGTACGAGGTGACCAATCAATTGCAGTAATTCTATAGTAGCTTAAAACACAAACGCCTCGATCATAAATTTGATCGAGGCGTTTGTGTTGATCTCGCTTTCGCGAAAGCGGAATTAAAAAATAATTCCTACAACCATTGTTTCCATGGAACTCTAGAAAGTACCACTAGGAAAGCAAGTGTGTAAAAAATAGCTAGCATTTTGAATTTACCATTACTAACAATTTTCTTTTTATGTTTTGAATAACCTACCGTTAAAAGTGCAACTGCAATGACCATAGTTACAGGATGTTCTAAAGCTAGCAAACGTATTCCTCTAGATTCTGGAGTCATTAAACCACCAAAATCTTCTAATAGCATTGCAAAATACGGTCCCACAAACCACAGTGCTAATCCTAATAATAGTTGAATATGTGTTACAATCAAACCTACTAAAGCAAAGCTAAAGTCTTTGTTTCCAAATTCTTTTTTACCAAAAAAACCAATTAAAGCGTTTACTGTCGCAACAAAAAGAACTAACAGAAGAAGATAAGCCCATCCAGAGTGAGCAGATTTTAAAATACTGTACATAACTTAATTATAATTTGATTCAAAAATACTTCAAAAACAAAGAACCCCACTCGTTTTGAGTAGGGTTCTTGAAAATATTTAGAAAGTATTTCTTAGTTAAAGATATATCTAAGACCTACTTGCATTTGCCATCTTGAAGAACGAGTTCCAGCGTCATCGATAATTTCAAGAGTTTCAGCAAAGTTAGGATTGAAAGAGAATTCTGGATTTACTCCATTTCTTTCTACTTCTACAATACCTACATTACCAGGTACAAACTTCTGCTCACCCCAATCTTTATTTAGGAAATTAAAGAAGTTGAAGATATCAAGAGAAACTTGAAATGTGTGTTCTTTATCATTAATGTTCAAATTGAAATCTTGTAATACTTTTAAGTCTACGATATGATTCCATGGACCACGGTCTCCATTACGTTCAGCATACTGACCACGACGCTCGCTTAGATAGTCATTACTATCGATATAAGCATCAAGTGCAGCCCATTGCTCAGCAGCAGTAACACCGTTATTATCTACTAAGTTGATTTCACTTTGATCTCTTGGGATATAGAAAAGAGCATTGTCAGAAGAATCATCGTTCAATAAATCTCTACCTCTATAAATGTAATTGATCGTACCACCTTGCTGTCCATTGTAGAACATACCAAATGTAGTTCTTAAATTTTCATTCCAATTGATCTCATAAGATGCGTTTGCAGAAACTCTGTGACCAAAAGCAAATTCTGAATTACCTATTCCAGCAGTGTTTTTACCATTTACAGTAGCAACACCTCTCCATTGAGAACTATTTTGAGAAGAAGTTCCTTCAAAAATAGATTTACCTTGACCGTAAGAATAAGATACCTGACCTCCAAAACCATTTTCAAATGGCTTAGTGATACTAAACGTACCATTGTAAGACCATCCTTCGTTGGTGTTAGTTCCTAAGATAATTCTTGTATAAGTATCATCAACTTCATCACCACGATCGTAGAATGGACGACCATCTGCATTGTTTAATGACTCTGTAGAATTTCTAAGGTTTAAGTTTTGATAGAAAACGTTGTTGATAGTAGAGTTGTACAAGAAGTCTGCACTAACTATTAATCCCCAAATATTAGTTTTTTGATCAATTCCTAAGTTGTACTTCATTACCTGTGGTAGTTTGAAGTCAGGAGAAAATATATCTATCTGACCTCCATTAGCACCACTTCCTGGAGCAGGAGCACCGTTCAATGGTTGGTTGTTAGGGTCTGCAACAAATGTCTGGCTATCAAAAGCAGCTGTACCACCTACACTAATACCATTGTTGTTGTATATTCCACCTGGCCATACTAAAGGTATTCTTGAAGTAAAGATCCCTAATCCACCACGTATTTGTGTTTTGTTATCACCATTCACGTCCCAGTTGAAACCTGCACGAGGAGAAACATGAATTTGACTTTTTATTTTCTTACCTACGCGAGCACCTTCTAAATCATAACCTTCTGCTTCTAATAAAGCAACTGTTCTGTTGTTAAAGTCATCATTTGCTGCTCCATCTTCAAAGAAAGGAACGTCAAAACGTACACCGTAAGTCAAATTAAAATTATCAGTAATATTCCATTGATCCTGCGCGTAAAGACCTAATTGAGAATATTGAAACTCTGCAGCTGCATTTTGAATAGCATCTCCAGAAGTTCCTGCTGGATCAACTAAAGAGTAAGAGTGAAAATAAGAATCTGCAAGAGCATCATTAGTTGGGTCGTTATCAAAGTACGTATTAAAGTCTGCTAATGAGTTGAAAGAATACTGTCCAAAGTTTTGTCTTACAAATACGTTTCTAATGTTGTAGTTTTCAAAGTTACCACCAAAAGTCATGTTGTGTGCGCCTTTAGAAACTTCAAAGTTATTAGTTACAGTAAAGATCTTTTGTTCAAGAATGTTTGCAGTAGAAAACGCCTCAGATCCAAAAGTGATCGAACCATTACCATCGTCAATACTTACCCTTGGGAAAGGATTTCCTAGTGGGCTTCTGTCATCTAAAACATCTGTATAACTTATTATTAGGTTGTTAGAAAGGTTGCTACCGTTAGTAGTATTCCACTCTAAAGTAGAGAAGTTTGTAGTAGATGGGAAAAAGATACCTGCGTTTGCAAAGTTAATGTTACCATTATTACTTTGGCTAGGAGAAAGAGATTCACCGTTTACATAGTTATGTTTTGCTGTAATGGTGTTTTTATCATCTATGTTATAATCTAACTTAATAGTGAATTTTTCACTATTTAATTCAGTAATTGTATTCTCATATCCACCTGGATTGTAACCGAACTGGCTGATTAAGTTGTCTCTAAGTGTGTTGATGTCGGCAATACTACTATCACCACTATATAAAGAAGCATCAAATGGTCTTGGTTCCTCTTCTCTTTGAAATTCTGCGTTTACAAAAAAGAAAAGTTTGTCTTTAATTATTGGTCCACCTACACGAACACCATAAAGGTTTGCTGTGAAGTCATCTAGTTTTTCGCGATTATCTTCGCTGATACCCACTGGAGTTTTACCAGCAAGATCTTGGTTACGAGTATAGAAATAAGCACTTCCTTTTACTTCATTAGTACCAGAACGAGTAATAGCATTAATGGCACCACCTGTAAAACCTGATTGACGTACATCAAACGGTGCTACATTTACCTGAAAAGATTCAATAGCATCGATAGAAATTGGGTTTACACCGATTTGTCCACCATTTGTACCAGAACCTGCAAGACCAAAAACGTCATTGTTTACTGCACCATCAATGAAGATAGAATTGTAACGATTATTTTGACCACCTATAGAGATGGCACCACCTTCTGATACTTGCGCCTGTGGTGTTTTTCTTAAGAAATCACCTATTCCTCTTGTTACAGAAGGCATAGTGTTGATTTCACGTTGAGAAATGTTAGTATTTGTTCCTGTAGTTCCAGAATCAAAAATTCCATCTCGCACTGCATTGATGACAACAGCATCAAGAGCATTAGACTCATCATTCATAGTGATGCTGATTCTTTCAGACTCACCTAACTGAAGGAAAATATTGTTTAATACTTCCTCTCTTTTACCTACATAGGTAATAGTGATTGTATAAGGACCACCTATACGCATATTTGAAATACGGTAATAACCTTCTATGTCAGTAGAAGTAGCGTATTTTGTACCTGTAGGACCGTGTAATGCTTGTACGGTTGCTCCTAAAAGAGGTTCTTGGGCATTGTCCATCATTTCCATGATACGACCGTTAATGCTCGAAGTAGTAACCTGAGCACTTACTGCCATGGAACTTATAAAAATTCCAATCGTAAATAAAAATTTTAATGATCTGTTCATTTCAGAATTTGTTTAGTTTGATTTTGCAAAAATACACCCTAATCAACCATTCTAATATTAAGCTAACATTAAGAAGTGAAACACTTGTTAACATTAATTAACTGAAAACCATTAAGTTATTTATTAAGCGAGTAAAATTTTTGTAAAAGTTGTGTTGTGCTTGCATCATGAGCGTCAGATATGGAGTTCTGGATATCATTTAAGATAGCATCTGCTAGGACTTTGCCTAATTCAACACCCCATTGATCATAACTGTATATATTCCAGATAATTCCTTCTGTAAATATTTTATGCTCATACATGGCAATTAGTTTTCCCAAACTTTGCGGTGTCAGTTCATCGATTAAAAGCGTAGTGGTAGGTTTATTTCCTTCAAATACTTTAAATGGAACAAGTTTTTCAATTTCACTTTCAGATTTACCTGCCTTTAATAAATCTTCTTTTGCTTCTTCAATAGATTTACCATTCATCAATGCTTCTGTTTGTGCAAAGAAGTTGGCCATAAGTTTATTGTGATGGTCTGGTTGGTTGTATTTCGCTTTCGCGAAAGCGATAAAATGAGTAGGAATTAATTTAGTGCCCTGATGTATCAATTGAAAAAAAGCATGCTGAGAATTTGTGCCAGGTTCTCCCCAAACTACATTTCCAGTCTCGTAGTTTACACGGTTTCCATCACGGTCTACACTCTTACCATTACTTTCCATAATCGCTTGTTGCAAATAAGCCGGTAACCTATGCAAGTATTGTGTGTATGGAATTACCGCTTCACTCTGGGCGTTATGAAAGTTATTATACCAGATGGTCAATAAAGCTAATTGTACTGGAATGTTCTTTTCAAAAGAAGAATTTTTGAAATGCATATCCATTTCATAAGCGCCATCCAGTAAGCCTTGAAAGTTTTTAGTGCCTATTCCTAATGCTACAGACATTCCTACGGTGCTCCAAAGAGAAAAACGTCCTCCTACCCAATCAAACATGGGAAAAATATTTTCTTGATCAATTCCAAAATCTACAGCTTTTTGGACATTACTACTTACCGCAACAAAATGCTTTGAAACGGCAGCTGCATTTACTTTTTTAGTAAACCAGTTTCTTATTGTTGTTGAATTGGTAAGCGTTTCTTGTGTGCCAAAAGACTTGGAAACGATCACAAAAAGCGTGGTTTCTGGGTTGATCTTTTTAATAACTTCTTCTACATGGTCGCCTTCTACATTAGATACAAAATGAAGTGTCATTTCGTTTTTATAAGCTTGCATCGCTTCATAGATCATAACAGGTCCTAAATCACTGCCACCTATTCCTATATTGACTATGGTATCAAACTTTTGCCCGTTTGCTGCTTTTTTTTCACCACTATTCACAGCATCTACAAAAGCAAACATTTTCTCTTTACTTTCTATCGCTGCGACTACATTTCCTCCTACTAAAGTAGTTGTATCCCTTGTTCTTAAAGCCGTGTGTAAAACAGCTCGATCTTCTGTGGCATTTATTTTTTTACCGTTGAAATATGAGTTGATCGCTTCTTCTAGTTTACACTCGTTTGCTAGGCTTACCAGTTTTTCTTGTGTTTCTTTGGTTATTAGGTTTTTAGAGAGGTCTACATAAAAGTCACCATCTTGAATGGTAAGAGATTGCGCTCTATTAGGATCTTTTGCAAAGGCTTCTTTTAAATTGAAGTTTTTATTGCTTCTATAATGATCTTTAAGCGATTGCCATGCAGCAGTAGTAGTAGGGTTAATGTTTTTCATGAGAAACTATTCTAAAAAAAAAGTGTTATCTAAGGATTAGAGTCTATATAATAGGGTCTTCGTTTTTAAAAGGGACCTGATCAATTTCATCTTTTAAAGGAGCAATGAATTGAAGGTAATCATCCATTTTATCTTTAGGTAAAGGATCTGCGCTAGGCAGGTTTTGTTTATATGGATCCACTTGTACACCATTTACCCAAAATCTATAGCAAACATGTGGACCAGTAGCAAGACCGGTACTTCCTACGGTTCCTATAACTTGTCCTTGCTTTACTCTTTGACCTACTTTTACTTTGCGTTTAGTCATGTGAAGATATTGAGTGGAGTACGTACTGTTATGCTTAATTTTTACATAATTCCCATTTCCACCAGTGTATCCAGATTTTGTAACAACACCATTTGCTGTGGCAACAATTGGTGTTCCATATGCAGCGGCATAATCTGTTCCTTTATGTGCTTTCCATCGTTTTTGCACAGGATGAAACCTTCTCTTTGTAAAACGTGAAGATATTCTAGAATAATTTACTGGTGCTTTTAAGAAAAAACTTCTTAACGTTTTACCTTTTTCATCATAATAATCGTCAATTCCTATGACTGAATCTGTAACATAGTCAAAAGCGTAAAAAGGCGTTTTATCAGTTTCAAAAACGGCTGCTTCTATAGATTCAATTCCTGCATAAATAGAGTCATTGATATATCGTTCTTGATAGATCATTTTAAATCGATCTCCTTTTTGAAGTTTAAAGAAATCTATGGACCATCTATAGATATCAGATAATTCATAAATGGCGCTTAAACCTAATCCTTCGTCTTCCATTGCCTCAGAGAGTGTGCTGTTAATAATGCCACTTGCGGTCTTTCTTTTAAAAGAAATGGGATGTCTGTCCTTATACGCTGCAATAGTATCATTAAAATTTACTACTACATAATCCAGCTTAGTTGGTTCATAAACAAATGCTTCTGGTGTATTTAGGCTGTCTTTTCTTTTTAAGATTTTATAAGGCTTGCCCGCTTGAATTTTTCTTAGATCATAAACTTCATTGAGTTTATTTGCAGTTTGATAAGCACTTTGCCCTTCTACAATGTGGTCAATGATCAAATCGTTAAAAGTGGCGCCACTTTTAACGGTATCTGCGACTATTTTATAATCGTTTAAATCAAAACCGTACTTCATTACAGGCTCAATAGCCACAGGTGTGATTTCAACGATTTCTTCTTTTTGAGTATCGTCATTATCCTTGCAGGATATGAAGGTAACTGCTAGTGCTATACCAGCGATGAAATATTTTTTCATCATTTATTTTGTGTTTAATACGTGATTAACCCATTGTTTCCCCCATTCTTCATGTTCAATATCAGTCCATAAAGTTGGGAAAAAGGATATCTTTTGAAAACTAGGTGGTAAAAATTCTTTCCAATTGGTGCTGCCGGTAGCTTTAACTACATCTCCTTCTTTTCTTAAATATCTATGTGCCGCACCAGTGTGCATTAATTTCCAATTAATATTAGTGTTTTGATCTAATGTGCGCAAAGCATCTTTAAGCGCATCTGTCTGCTCTTCCTTAGATAGGGATAAGTAGCATTTATTCAAATTAGTGTTTTCTACTTCTTTTGCAATTCTTAAAAATCTTGGAGTATAACGTTTTTCAAATTGTTTTAGTGTAAGTGTCTTTTCTCCAGTATCCATGTCTATACCGCCTTTTTTCCAGTATATATTTTCATAAAGATCTGTTTGTGTGATGTTTTTATCGCTTTCGCGAAAGCGAGAACGTACAGAAGGATGTGTTAAGTTTAATACATCTGTGCTGTAGAATTCTATCATTCTAAATTGTGCACTTTGAAAACCGCTGGCAGGAAGTAGGGACATTCTGAATTTTAAGAACTGATCTCTATCCATGCCTTTAATCATCACCTCAAAAGAGCTGATTAAGACATTGAAATACCTGTTAATACGTAAAGCTTTTTCTTGAAAAAATGCTCCTGTGAGGTGTTCACTTTCTATGATTTGTTTTTGCTCATGAATAATGAGCTTAAAATAAAGTTCTGTGATTTGATGATATCCTATAAAAATCATCTCGTCTGGAAACTCTGTAGAAGGCACCTGGAGACTGAGTAAGGTATCTAATCTTATATAATCCCAGTAAGTTGTATAAGTATCGTATAGCAATCCATCCAGATAGGATAACATGTCCTGACCAGAGTTTTTAAACTTATCTTCTAAAAGCTTAATACGCTGCGCAATTTCAGGGCTAATATCTTCTGACATTGAGTTGTTTTAAAACGAAATGTAAAAGTAATCAACCTAACTGATTCTATCAATTTTGAGAGGTATAGTATTAACTTTAATTAACCTTCATCGATAAAAAGTGATCCGTAGATAAGTATGCGAGATTCTTTACTATTCGTTTGCAATAATTTGAAAAGAATGTTTTAGACCTTTAAAAGCATCTAAATCTGCTGTTAGTGAACCTACTGCAAGTTTTGCTTTAATTTTAAGAGGTATCTTATTCTCGTCTTTTGAAATCCAAACCGTAAGACTTTCTTCTTCTTCAAAAACACGTCCTGATTGCACATATGGTCTAAACTTAAGTGCAGCTACTTTCCCAAACTTAGTTTTCACTATTTCTTCACCTAGATACTTGAGTTTGAAATCAAAATTTTCTTTGTCAAAAAACATAGGTAAAGTAAACTCGTCACCTAAATTTAAAGTTTCAATATCTACCATGTTTCTTAAATGATAGAAGGCACTCATCATGTCTTGTGTAGATGGTGCTATTTTAACGGTTGTTTTTTCTTTGTGTTTTTTATCATGAACTAATGCCGTTCCAGCTTCATGATCAAAATCTATCTGAATATTCTTTGTATGACCACCTTCATCAATATCGCGTATGAAACGGTATGGTTTTACTGTTTCACGATCTATATAAGTTTCATACTTATCATCTACTTTGAAAAATAAATGGAGTAGACCTGTAGATTTTCCTTTTCCTTTGATATGATATACTGGTTTGCCTTTAAGCCTTGCTTTGGTTACCTTCATTTCTGCATAACTGGCATTAAAAATACCGTAATGGATTCTAAACTTAAACCACTCACCTTCTTCAAATGCTAGTTGGTCTAAAGAATTAGTTGATTCCATACCAGGCGTAAATGCAGTAGTAGTTGCAAAAACGGTTAATAGTAAAATAATAATCTTTTTCATATCTATAAAAATTGATAATAGCATCGTGCTACTACCTTCTATTTACAAAGTCTATTCCAAAAATTTCAACTCCTAAAATAATAGGTTTTTTACAAAGTGCCACGCAGTGCTTGTTCTCTTTCAATAGCTTCAAATAGGGCTTTAAAGTTACCTACACCAAAGGATTGTGCTCCTTTACGCTGTATAACCTCTATAAACATAGTTGGTCTGTCTACAACCGTTTTAGTAAAAAGCTGTAATAGATAGCCTTCTTCATCGCGATCGATTAGGATACCATGCTTTTTAAGAACTTCAACATCTTCATCTATTTCTCCTACTCGTTCTATTAAATCATCATAATATTCCTCAGGTACGTACAAAAATTCCACACCTCTTTCTCTCATTGCGCTAACTGTAGCGACTATATCATCTGTAGCAACAGCAATATGTTGTACTCCAGGACCATTATAAAAGTCTAAATACTCTTCAATTTGTGATTTTTTCTTTCCTTTTGCAGGTTCATTGATAGGAAACTTTACTCTACCATTTCCATTACTCATCACTTTACTCATAAGAGCAGTATATTCTGTTGCAATGTCATCGTCTGCAAACGAAATAATTTGAGCAAAACCCATTACTTCTCCATAGAATTTACACCAGGTGTTCATTTCATCCCAACCTACGTTTCCAACCATATGATCAATAAATTTTAGACCTACTGGCACTGGATTATAATGCGATTCCCATTTTTTAAATCCTGGAAGAAATAAACCATTATAATTTTTACGCTCGATAAACATATGTACTGTTTCACCATACGTATAGATTCCTGACTTAATGATTTCACCATCTTCATCTGACTCTACAGTAGGTTCTAGATAAGGTTTTGCACCTCTTTTTGTGGTTTCTTCAAAAGCTTTTCTTGCATCTTCTACCCATAGAGCGACTACTTTTACTCCATCACCGTGAACATTGATATGTTCGTTTAATTCGCCACCTTTTTGTAAAGGTGTAGTTAATACAAGTCTGATTTTACCTTGTTTCAATACATAAGAAACGCGATCTGTTAATCCAGTTTCTAATCCAGCATAAGCTTCTGATTGAAAGCCAAAAGCAGTTTTATAAAAATGAGCGCTTTGTTTTGCATTACCCACGTACAGTTCTACATAATCAGTTCCTAATAAAGGAAGGAAATCTTCGGCTTCCTGGAAAAGTTTTTTAAGTGAATACTCTGTATTTTGTAAGTCTTTGAGGTTTTTAATTTCTGCTGGCATAATGATTTTTTTAAAGAATAAATAAATGTTTTGTTTTTGTGGTATAGATGGTGATCTACATTACCACATGGCTCGCAATTGCGGCATTATATATATTCTTCTAGGTATCATAATTCTATTCTACTTCAGTTTCTTCTTTTGTAATCTCTTCAATTTGTAAAGTCGAGTCTGTTTCTAATGAATCTAATTCTTCTTCTTCTTCATAGTATTTCCATCCGTCCTCTGAACCAGATTCTTCATCATAATCAAATATAGACTCGTTATTTCTATTATTGAAGTCTTCAAAATCTTTGTATTCTCCATTCATCAATCCCCAAAATAGGCTTCCAAAAAACAGTAACAAGATCATTAAAAATAAACAGACGATTCCTGAAATAACAACGCCTATTATATTTAATATTTTACCAATACTGACACTACGTTCCGTACTTTGACTGTATCTAGAAGGATCAGATTTATATAAACGCATGCTTTTATTTGCCACTACCAGACCTATAATACTTATGATCAATGTAAAAATAGCAATAACACCATAACACCAGCATCCTATAAGAAATACAACTAAAGAAATAATTCCTAAAGTTATTGCGATAGGATCACCAGGTAATTTATCACCTTGATGTGGAAACTGATAGTTGCCTTGATTCTGGTTTTGAAATTGCTGTTGTTGCTGTCCAAAATTATTAGACTGCTGCGGTTGATTAGAGTAATTAGGATTATTTTGTTCCAATTGTGATTTATTTTATTGCAATATTAATTTATTCTAACCAGCTTTTATGATAGCTATTATCAGCAATTTCAAGTCCTTCTTTGGTAACCATTAAAGGCTTAAATGTGTCGACCATTACAGCGAGTTCTTCCGTTCCTTTTTTACCGATACTTTTTTCTACAGTTCCTGGATGTGGACCGTGTGGTATTCCTGCAGGATGTAAACTTATATGTCCAGCCTCGATATCATTACGGCTCATAAAATCACCATCTACATAATACAATACTTCATCACTATCTATATTACTATGGTTGTATGGCGCTGGTATACTGTCTGGATGATAATCATATAACCTAGGAACAAAACTGCATACCACAAAAGCGTCTGTTTCAAAAGTTTGATGCACCGGTGGTGGCTGGTGAATGCGGCCTGTAATAGGTTCAAAATCATGAATAGAAAATGCGTACGGGAAATTATAACCGTCGTAACCTACTACATCAAAAGGATGAGAAGCATAAACCATTTCAAAAATATCATCTTGCTTTTTAACCTTGATTAAAAATTCTCCTTTTTCATCATGTGTTTCTAATGTTTCTGGTCGTCGCAAATCACGCTCGCAAAAAGGGGAGTGTTCTAAAAGTTGACCAAACCAGTTTCTGTACCTTTTAGGAGTATAAATAGGTCGCCTACTTTCTACTATAAAAAGTCTATTGTCAGTTGTGTCAAAATCAATTTTATAAATTATACCTCTAGGGATAAGTAGGTAGTCACCGTATTTAAAATCTAAATTTCCCAAATGAGTGCGTAAAGTTCCTGTCCCTTTATGTACAAAAAGCAACTCGTCTGCATCACTGTTTTTATAAAAATAATCATTAGTAGATTCTTGTGGCGCCGCAAGAATTATGGCGACGTCACTATTGATCAAAACCGTTTTACGACTTTTTAAATAGTCTGCTTCTGGCTGGATTTGAAAACCTCTCAGTCGATAAGATTTGATATGATTTTTGAGAGCTATTTCTGGTTTTACGCTGTATTGATTCTTTATCTCTTTTACCATAGTAGGTCTGCGAACATGGTAGGAATTTGTGGACATCCCGTCAAAACCTATCGTTCCAAATAGTTGTTCTGAATAAAGAGAACCATCTGGTTTTCTAAATTGTGTATGTCTTTTGGGTGGTATTTTACCCAATTTATGGTAGAAAGGCATAGCTAAAAGTTAAATCTCTCAAATTTCGTAAATTCTGTAGACCATTCCATGTCTAAACGTGTTTATTTACACTTTAAATAGTTAAAATGTTTAACTTAAAGAATTTGATGTTGTTTTTATTGCTTTCGCGAAAGCGAGATCACTAAAATTTAAAACCTAAACTTACAAACAATAGTCCATCATCGTTTTGTGGGGAAAAACTATATTTTACTTCTACCGGTCCTAAGAACGTTTCTAGTCCATAGCCTATAGCATAACCATCATAACCTTCATTGCTGAACCAATCCCGTCTTTCAAAAAGTCCATTTTGAGCATCTGCAAAATTTGCACTGAGTACGATATGGTTTTTTTTGAAAATCTCGTAATCTATTTCAAATAGAGTTTTTATCATGGTATCACCACTGATACTTATAAAATCATATCCATAGAAGGATACTAAATTATTGATACGTCGCGATCCATAACCTCCTAGATAAAAATCTAAGGCAGCGTTGTTTGTGTCACCTATGGTAATACCTACATGTGCATTACCTCTTAATGTGATATTACCAAATCTTTGTGCATGACTAACCTCTATTTGTGCAATGGAAAATTCTTTAAATCTTTCACCAAATTCTGAATTAAAAAGATATAAATGAAAATTGCCATCTACTTTCCATCCAGAAGATGGAAATTGTGCATTATCATAGGAATCGACTAAAATTTTACCATATATGCTACCGATAGTGCCGTCTGAGAAATCTGTAACGTTATCTTCAGGTTCTTCTGTCACCAGTGTTTCTGTAAAAACATGGAGAGACTTTATCTCTGCACCAGTAGTAAAATTAAGAGATTTATTGAGTCTAGTTTGTAAAAATATTTGATGTGTCCAGTCGTTGTATTTTAACTCTAAGCTATTAACGCCTAGTGGTCCTGTATTTCCTACCTCTTCTACAAAACGACCGCTTACATCTTGTTCGAATTTTATGAATTCACTGTGAAAGCCAATAGACCAGTATCTTCCTTTATCAATATAGTAATCAAAATTATAACGTAAATTATCTCCTACGATAGCATCTGCAGATATGATATCATTGTCAAAGAAGATGTTTTTTCTAGTAATATTGATTAGCGCTGCACTGCGCAATAATTCGTCAAAATGTAATCCTAATCTTAAGTAGTTGCTTACTTCATTTTCTATGAGGTCTACTTTAAGGGTAGTTGTGTTTTGATCATCAATCACTTCATAATTAATCTTAGCAAAATTATCGGTTGCTTGAAGATTGCTTATGCCATTTGTTAAGTCCTTGTAGGCTACCATTCCAGGAGTATCGATTTTGAATCGTCCTACTACATAAGCTCGTGTATAATTTTTATTACCGCTTACCTCTATTTCATCGATGTAGATACTATCATTGGAAATGTTTTTTAAAGGAGGTTTTTGATAAGCATCTTTGGTTAAAAATTGTAATTCTGGTATTTTAGATCTAGCTGCTTTTTCTCCTTTTTGAATGATTTTTCTTCCTTGGTCAAATGATAGAACCGTAAATCCATCAATTTCTGGTGCAATATAAATATCAGTTTTAGGCTCCTTAATTTTCATGTCATTAATGGTGTGAAAATTATTGATTTGAGATAATATATCAAGGGCTCCATTAAGTTCACTTAATAATTTAAGATCATCTTGAACATCTACTCCTATAATGATGTCCATGCCTCGTTCCCTTAATTTATCAATAGGGTAATTATCGGTAACGCCACCATCTATGAGTAGCCTGCCGTCTATATCTACAGGAGCAAATACTGATGGTAAGGCGCCGCTGGCATTAACAGCTTTGGGTAAGTATCCTGTTTCTAACACCACTTCTTCACCAGTAGTAATGTCTGTTGCTATACACAAAAAAGGAATAGGTAATTTGCTAAAATCGTGGACATCCTTTACGTGAGAAAGTGACTTAGAAAGAAAGTCATAGATGTTTTGTCCTTTACTTAAGGAAGAAGGTAATTGAATTTTGAAATCCTTAAATGGTAAAGTGACTGCATACCTTTCTGTAATCCTACGTTCATAATAAGTTTTTGAACTGCGAGGAATGTCGTCAGAGATAATTTTATCAAAATCTACAGTTTCAAAAACAGAGTCAATTTGTTGCCCAGTATAACCAGAGGCATAAATGGATCCAACTATCGCGCCCATACTGGTTCCAGCTATATAATCTACTTTAATGCCTAAAGAGTCTATGATTTTTAAGGTTCCTATATGTGCAAGTCCTTTTGCACCACCGCCAGAAAGAACTAAACCTATCTTAGGACGTGAGTTAGGTTCATTTTCTTGCGCTATTAAGAATTCCGCTTGCGCGAAAACGAGAATAAGTAACCATAAAATTTTACTCTTTTTCATCGCTATAAAAATCTAGAATCTTTTGAGCTCTAGAAACTCCTACAATTTCAGTTAGTTCTTTTTTTGTTGCAGTTTTAACGCGTTTTACACTTCTAAAGTGTTTTAATAAATCAATTACCGTTTTTTCTCCTATTCCAGGAATCTCATCTAGTTCTGTTTCTATGGCTTGCTTACTACGTTTATTCCTGTGATGAGTGATACCAAATCGGTGCGCCTCGTTACGCATTTGTTGGATTACTTTTAAAGATTCACTGCGCTTATCTAGATATAAAGGTACAGGATCGTTAGGATAAAACAACTCTTCTAATCGTTTTGCTATTCCTATTATAGGTACTTTACCTCTTAGGCCTAATCTTTCTAATGCAGTTACACCACTGGATAGCTGTCCTTTTCCTCCATCTACAATGACTAGTTGTGGCAACGGTTGGTCCTCTTCTAGTAATCTTCTGTAGCGTCGATAAACGACTTCTTCCATACTTGCAAAATCATCGGGACCTTCTACAGTCTTGATATTGAAATTACGATAATCTTTCTTGCTTGGTTTTCCGTTTTTGAAAACAACACAGGCTGCGACAGGATTTGTTCCCTGAATATTTGAGTTGTCAAAACACTCCATGTGTCGTGGCTCTTCATCTAGTCTCAAGTCGGCTTTCATTTGTGCCATTAAGCGATTAGTATGCCTATCAGGATCGACAATTTTAATGGTCTTAAATTGTTCTTGCCTAAAGAATTTTGCATTGCGCTCTGACAGGTCAACTACACGTTTTTTATCACCCAGCTTTGGGATCGTAACTTTTAAATTTTCTCCTACTTCAACCTCAAATTGTGTATAAATTTCTCTAGATTGAGAATCAAAACGGTTTCTTATTTCTATAATCGCTAGTTCTAGAAGTTCTTTATCAGTTTCATCTAGTTGCTTTTTCAGCTCCATAGTATGAGAACGAGTGATGGCTCCATGATTGATTTGTAAATAATTTACATAACCAGCGGCTTCATCACTTACAATCGTAAAAATATCTACATTAGAAATATTAGGGTTTACGACGGTAGATTTGGCTTGATACCTAGTTAAAATCTCTAGCTTTTCTTTGAGTTGTTGCGCCTCTTCAAATTCCATATTTGCAGCATGTTCCTGCATCAATTCTGTGAAATAATTTACCGCTTCTTTAAAATCTCCTTTTACAATACTTCTAATCGCTTCAATGCTTCTATTGTATTGTACTTCATGTTGCAAACCTGCACAAGGTCCTTTACAGTTACCGATATGATATTCTAAACACAGTTTAAATTTACCTTCATTGATTTTATCCTGTTGCAAATCATAATTACAAGTTCTTATGGGATATAGTGTCTTTACTAATTCTAATAAAGTTCTTACGGTTCTTACACTGGTATATGGTCCATAATATTCACTACCATCTTTAATCATTTTGCGTGTCAAGAAAACCCTAGGAAAACGTTCTTTTTTAATGACCAACCAAGGGTAGGTTTTATCATCACGCAGCATAATATTGTAACGTGGATTGTGACTCTTGATCAGGCTGTTTTCCAGCAACAGCGCATCAGTCTCTGTATCTACCACAATATGTTCAATACGATGTATGTTTTTTACCATCGTTTTGATGCGGAAGCTATCGTGGTTTTTATTAAAATAAGAAGAAACTCGTTTCTTGAGTTTTTTTGCTTTTCCCACATACAGAAGTCGGTCTTTTTTGTCATAATACAAATAGACTCCTGGAGAAAGTGGTAATGTTTTAATTTGAACCTCTAAAGGTGGTAATTCCATAGCACAGTAAAGATAGGAATTATGATCATCTCGATTTACTATTTTTAAAATAAGTTTATGGTTATCTCACTTTCGCGAAAGCGAGATAACACTCAATTCTATATCGTAAAATGCGATTATAGAACAATGAAATCACTCTTGTATTGAATTTAAAGGGATACCGTAGATAAATTGCTACTGATATCTTAAATTGCAGCCTGTTGAAACTATGAACTGATTGATGAAATTTTATCCCCTAAAATTTAAACCTGTTTTTCACTACCGCATTTGGGGTGGCAATAAATTAAAAACCGTTTTCCATAAGGACTATAAGGAAAATTCCATAGGTGAATCTTGGGAAATAAGTGCTGTTCCAGGAAGTGAAACTATAGTTGAAGAAGGGATTTACCAAGGAAGGACAATCAATAATTTAATAAGCGAGTTTAAAGGTGATTTTCTAGGAGAAGAGGTTTATAAAAATTATGGCGACGAATTTCCTTTATTAATCAAGTTTATAGATGCGCAACAACCACTATCTATACAAGTACATCCTAATAACGCATTAGCAAAAGAACGACACAACTGTTTAGGCAAAAATGAAATGTGGTACATCATGCCATCTGATAAAGATGCAAAAATTACCGTTGGTTTTAATAAGCAACTCACTCCAGATTCTTATCAAGAACATTTAAAAAACAATACACTTACTGATGTTTTAAATGAATTTTCTGTAAAAGCAGGTGATGCATTTTATATTCCTACTGGTAGAGTACATGCCATAGGAGCAGGCGTGGTTCTTGCAGAAATCCAGCAATCTTCTGACGTGACCTATCGCATCTATGATTATGATCGTAAAGATCTTAAAACAGGAATGAAAAGAGAGTTACATACGGATTTAGCTCTAGACGCTATTGACTTTGAACTACATGACAATGATCAAACTGACTACACTAGGAAGAAAAATCATCTTAATAAGTTGATTGATTCTCCTTATTTCAAAACAAATTTTCTAAAAGTAAAAGGATCCCAGAAAAGGAATCTCGATGAAATAAACTCCTTTGTAATATACATGTGTGTAAAAGGAAGTGCTTCTTTTGTGTATGAAGGAGAGTCTTACTCAATAATACAAGGAGAATGTATATTGTTACCTGCTGGTATAGATAAATTTAATATCGAGGCTACAGCAGCTCAACTTATTGAAATTTATTTATAGATCTCTCTTCTTTTCTTAATTGAAAAGTTGCTTATTTTTCAAATGGTACGCGTCTTAAATCCTTTACTAAATTTATGTTTAGATTTTGATTTGAGATTTTTATAGATTCTATATTTGTTGAATATCATGAGATTTTCGAATTCAGATTCGAGTTTCAATCTAAAAAATGTTTTTCTTATGTCCAGTTTTAAAGAGCTTACTAATAGCGATACACCAGTTTTAATTGACTTTTTTGCCACATGGTGTGGTCCATGTCAGACGATGATGCCTGTTTTAGAAAAATTAAAGGATGATCTAGGTGATAAAGTTCGTATTCTTAAAATAGATGTAGATAAAAATCAAGCGCTGGCTTCAAAATTTCAAATACGCGGTGTTCCTGCTTTCATGATATTTAAAAATGGAAAGCAAGTATGGAAAGGCGCAGGAGTACAACCTTTGCACGAGTTAAAAGCACAGTTAAAGAAGGCTTAATAGGGAATACTTACAGAATTACTGGTCTTGCTATTATATTAAAATGAAATATGTTCTTAATTAAAGAATTAGCTTTATCATCCAGTCTTTTCTTATCATCAAAAACGATAATTATGAAAAATACTTTCCGTACAGCCATTGGGATCCTTATTTTATTAGGATCGTTTCTTGTCAAAGCTCAAAATTTTGAAGGTTCCTGGACTGGTGCGATTCAAGGAATGCCACTTGTTTTTGAGATTTCTAATAATGAAGGGTCGTACACTGCAAAAATGCAAAGCCCTAAACAGTCCAAAGCTTTTCTTCCAATGGATTCAACAATCGTAAAGGGAAATACCATTAAGTTAGTTCTTAACGCTTATAAAATTAAATATCAAGGAGAACTATCAGAAGAAAAAGTAAATGGAACTTTCACTCAAGGAACTTATTCTGAGGCGATGATTTTAGAAAAGAAAGCCTATGTAGAGGTAAAACCTAACAGACCTCAAGAACCTAAAGCACCATTTCCATATAAAAGTGAAGAGGTCTTTTTTACCAATCAATGGATCAACCCTGGTGGAGACGTTACTAGTATACAACTGGCAGGAACACTTACTCTTCCTACTGATGTAAAGAATCCACCAGTGGCAATACTTATTTCTGGTTCTGGTCCTCAGGACCGTAATGAAGAACTTTTTAATCATAAGCCATTTCTAGTCATTGCAGATTACCTCACAAAAAAAGGAATAGCCGTCCTTAGATACGACGATCGCGGCGTTGCACAGTCTCAAGGGACGCAAGTAGGTGCAAATAGCTTTGATTTTGCGTCAGATGTAGAAGCAGCAATTACTTATTTAAAAACGCGCAATGATATCAACAGAAATGAAATAGGATTGATAGGTCATAGTGAAGGTGGTTTAATTGCACCTATCGTTATTGCAAACAACAAAAATGACGTGGCATTTTTTGTTTCACTTGCAGGAACTGGTTTAAAAGGTGATAGAGTAGTGTTGCCACAAATGCGCAAAGGAGCCATGTTAAGAGGTGAACTAGAAGCTGATATTAATGCAGATATGGAAATCATGAAAGCACTATTTGATAAAATTATTGAAGCAGATGGAGTAAATATACCTCAAGAGGCGCTAGCACAACAATTGGAAATACGTCTCCGTGAAAAATGTAAAAATGCGACACCTGTTATACAAGCAAAATATCAAGAACCGACCATAAAAGCTTTAGCAAAAGAATTTTCAAACAATTGGTTTCGTACATTTCTAACCTATGATCCAGCTGTAAATTTGAGTAAAGTAACTTGCCCAGTTCTTGCGATCAATGGTTCTTTAGATTATCAAGTGATTGCAGCTAGCAATTTAGATGGTATGAAATCCGCTTTTGCGAAAGCGGAAAACAAAGATGTCACTATAAAAGAATTACCAGGGTTAAATCACTTATTTCAAAATGCGGTTACTGGTAGTGCAGTAGAATATGGTCAAATTGAAGAAACTTTTGATCCGGCAACACTAGAATTGATCGCATCTTGGATCAATGAAAGGTTTAATTAATATGATGTAGCTGTTATTTCTTCTGAAAAGCACAGACTTAAAAAGAAAACTAACATGTTTAAAAAAGCTTTAACGATATCCTTGAGCATTTTTATATATTTTACTGCTATGTCACAAACTACAGAAAAACCCAAAGCATTCAATGTATTAAGAACAAGCCTAGAATCCTGTTGTAACGATCCTATGACTGGTTACTGGCGTGATGGATATTGCCGCACAGCAAATGAGGATCAAGGAACACATGTGGTTTGTGCGGTGATGACACAGGAGTTTCTAGATTTTACAAAATCAAAAGGTAATGACCTTACAAGAGCCATCCCAGCATACCAGTTTCCAGGTTTGAAGCCTGGTGATAAATGGTGTTTGTGTATTTTAAGATGGCTTGAGGCAGAGAAAGCTGGAGTAGCACCACAAATAAATCTTAAATCTACAGATGATAAAGTCTTAGACTATACATCGCTAGAGCTATTAAAGAAATATGCGGTAGATGAGTAGAGGATTTGTAAGAGAAGGCGATCAGGAAGAACCGGTAGTAATTCCACAACGCGCTTTTTTACCAGATACAGTTACAAATTATGTGACACCGCAAGGAATGCAAGAATTACAAGACGAGTTACATGTTCTAGAAGCAGACTTTACAGATATAGCTGTTGAAGATGAAACAGAAAAAAGAAGAACGTAGACCTTGATTCAAGGAAAAATAAACTTGTTAAAGGAAAGAATCACATCTGCCCGACCTATAAAAATATCGGAACAGCCACAAGATGAAATACGCTTTGGTGCGACGGTCACTTTAAAAAATATGAATCTAAAATTGAAGCAAATACTGACCATTACAGGTGTCGATGAGGCAAATGTTTCTAAAGGGAAAATTTCTTTTACCACGCCTATTGCACAAGCTTTGATGGGTGCAAAAGTAGGAGAGACAGTAAATTTTAAACTTGGCGCAGAAGAGCGTCCGTTATTTATTTTATCCATCGATTATTTGCAAGCTGTTTAAAAAAATAGGGCGATTGTTTTGATATACGCTTTCGCGAAAGCGAAATAACAATAATCTATCCCTTTTATTTAGAATCATTTTTAACTAACAGCTTTGCGTATTATCTTTGTAATACTCTAAAATTCAAAATGAAAATAGAAAAGAAAGACGTCTTAAAAGCATTAGAAACCATATCGGTTCCTGGTGAAGGACAAAACATGATAGAAAGTGGTGCAATTAAAAACGTTCTCGTTTTTGGCGATGAAGTTGTTGTAGATGTAACCATAAACAATCATAGTTTACAAGCAAAGAAGAAAACAGAGGTTTCCATTTTACAAGCGATTCATAAAGAGGTTTATGAAAAGGCGCAAATAAAAGTAAATCTTAAGGTAGAAGTTTCAGAAACGGCAGATAAAAAGCCTGAAATTAAAGGGAAAGCAATTCCTGGAATTGACAATATTATTGCGGTAGCATCTGGAAAAGGTGGTGTAGGGAAATCTACAGTTACGGCAAATCTAGCCGTTACTCTTGCAAAAATGGGCTTTAAAGTGGGCTTATTAGACGCAGACATTTATGGTCCTAGTGCAACGATTATGTTTGACATCATTAATGAAAAGCCATTATCTGTTAATGTAGATGGTAAGTCAAAGATGAAACCAGTAGAAAGTTATGGAGTAAAGATACTCTCCATAGGTTTCTTTACACAACCAGATCAAGCGGTCGTATGGCGTGGACCTATGGCAGCTAAAGCACTGAACCAAATGATCTTTGATGCTGCATGGGGAAATCTTGATTTCTTAGTGGTAGATTTACCACCAGGAACAGGAGATATTCACTTAAGTATTATGCAATCCTTACCATTAACAGGTGCTGTAGTAGTTTCTACACCACAAACTGTAGCGCTAGCAGATGCTCGCAAAGGTGTAGCCATGTTTCAACAGGAAAGTATTAATGTTCCTGTGTTAGGTATTGTAGAAAATATGGCTTATTTCTCACCGCCAGAATTACCAGAAAATAAATATCATATTTTTGGTAAGGATGGAGCAAGAAACCTGGCTGAAGACTTGAATATTCCGTTTTTAGGAGAATTACCTTTAGTACAAAGCATAAGAGAAGCAGGCGATGTAGGGCGTCCGGCAGCAATGCAGGAAGGAACAGATATTGAAGAGGCTTTTATAAAAATTACTAAAAAAGTAGTATCTGAAACAGTACGCAGGAATGATGCATTACCACCTACTAAAGCTATTGAGATTACTACCATGGCAGGTTGTAGCGCCGTAAATAAGAAATAATGAAGACAGGAGCAGATTTAATAGCAGCCGTTGAAGCCGGATTAGAAGAAATAAGACCTTTTTTACAACGTGATAAAGGTGATATAGAACTAGTCTCTATTGATGAAGACAAGTTTGTTAAAGTACGTTTATTAGGAACTTGTGTAGGTTGTCACGTGAATCAAATGACACTTAAATCTGGTGTAGAACTTACCGTAAAAAAGCACGCTCCTCAAATAGAATCTGTAATAGACGTTTCTGGCGAAAAGCTCGAAGAGGATTATAGAGATAGCCTAGAAGCTTAATTAATTCTAAATTTAAAACAACAAAGGCCTACTTAAAGTAGGCCTTTGTTGTTTTAAAGTGATGTTGCAAACTCTGTTCGGTGAGTATTTATTTCTTCTAGAATACCGTTAAATAATGAAATTCGAGATTGTAAAGCTTCTTTAGAGACTGCAGCTGCCTCATTCCACTTTTCTTGATTATCCTCACAAAGCATAGCTACCATTTTGTGAGCCATCGGTCCATGTTCATCACCATCTAATTCTATATGCCTATCAAAATAATAGGTGATAGGCTCTAAATCTGTATCTAAACTTGTTTTTGATAAACCATTTAGAATTTCAGTAAACATTTCAGGAATCAGGTCTTCTCTTCCATAGGTGAATGCTGCAGCTATTTCATGATCCTTGCCTCTTTGAATGATAGAAAAGGTAGAGTGAAGAAATTGTTTTACATGTTTAGGCAGCTCTGAAAGATTTATAGCGTCAAGAATGTTTGTAGCATTTGCTATTTTATGGATCGATTCTTTTGGCTGGTCAATAGAAATCCCAGCGGCAATCATTGCGTTAAGATACATTTCATAATGGCTCATTCTATTGCCATTTTGATCTATATCTGTTTCTTCTGCAAGAACGATTTCATTAATTAAATATCTTAAATCTGGATTGCCTTTAGGTGTCCATGGGGTTTGGGTACAAGTCAAAGAGTTTTGTAAAGATTTAAGTAGCGACATGAAATCCCACACAGCATAGATATGAGACGACATGAATAGTTTTAAATCCTCATCCGTTTTGATAGCGGTGTAAAGTTTATGATTTAATAGCTGCTCTCTAACGTCCTTGATCTCTTTTAATATAAGGTTCTCTTTCATTTAAGGCTTTTTACATCGATTTATTATATCTTTTTAAGTGAAATATCAGTATTCCATCAAAGATCTTAAAATTACAATTTACTATACTAGTCGGTATTAAGGGTAAACTTTTCAAATAATGAAGAGTTAAAGTTATCTAAAAATATTATAATCGATGTATTACTAATGATTTTAATAGGTTGGATTCAGATCCACTTCCCGTAATCGCGGTTACATTGTAAGTTCCTGCTAGAGTTGCATTAGTTAGTGAAAGCCCATTGTCATCATCTGATTCACAAGAAAACATGAAAAGTGATAGAATTACTAAGCTTAAAATTTTGAAGTTTTTTATAATGTTTTTTTAGTTGAGGTAGACAAACAAAAAAATCCTTTTAAATAATTAAAAGGATTTGAATAATAGTACTATATAACTTAAACTATTTAAAAGCATTCTCGCCTGTTATATCTAGTCCAGTGATTAATAAATGAATGTCATGAGTACCTTCATAAGTGATCACACTTTCAAGGTTCATCATATGACGCATGATGCTGTATTCGCCTGTAATTCCCATTCCGCCTAAAATTTGTCTTGCTTCACGAGCTATTTTAATAGCCATCTCTACATTGTTACGTTTTGCCATAGAGATTTGAGCGCTTGTAGCACGATCTTCATTTTTAAGCTGACCTAAACGTAGCGCTAGTAACTGTGCTTTTGTGATTTCAGTAATCATTTCTGCCAGTTTTTTTTGTTGCAGTTGAAAAGCTGCAATAGGTTTGCCAAATTGGATACGTTGCTTAGAATAACGCAATGCCGTATCATAACAATCCATAGCAGCACCAATAGCGCCCCATGCAATACCAAAACGAGCAGAATCCAAACAACCTAACGGTGCTCCTAATCCAGATTTGTTAGGTAAAATATTAGATTTAGGAACTTTCACATCTTGAAAAATCAATTCTCCAGTAGCACTAGCCCTTAAAGACCATTTGTTGTGTGTTTCTGGTGTAGAAAAACCTTCCATGCCACGTTCTACAATAATACCGTGGATACGTCCTTCTTCATTCTTTGCCCATACTACTGCAACATCACAAAATGGACTGTTAGAGATCCATAATTTTGCACCATTAAGAATCACGTTTTCACCATCGCCAGCATCTTTATAATTAGTAGTCATTCCGCCAGGATTAGAACCGTGATCTGGTTCTGTAAGGCCAAAGGATCCCATAAATTCACCGTTAGCTAATTTAGGAAGGAATTTTTGCTTTTGTTCTTCACTACCATATTTCCAGATAGGATACATCACAAGAGATGACTGAACAGATGCTGTAGAACGTACACCACTATCACCACGCTCTATTTCTTGCATGATCAATCCATAAGATATTTGATCTAATCCAGAACCACCATATTCTTCAGGAATATATGGGCCAAATGCGCCGATGGAAGCAAGTCCAGGAATAATACTTTTAGGAAACTTTGCTTCTTGAGCAGCTTCTTCAATAATAGGCGACACATCACGTTTTACCCAGGAACGGGCAGCGTCACGTATCATTTTATGTTCGTCTGTTAAAAGGTCGTCTATATTGTAATAATCCGGTGCTTCAAATAAATCTGGTTTCATTTTGTAATTTTTAAATGAGAAACTACATCGTTAGAGTAATTTCAAGGCTGTTTTAGAATGGTCGTAAAAATAGCAATCTACAAACGGTTAATCGATACTATTTATCAGATTTTTTTATAATTCATTAACTACATGTTAATGTAGAAATCTTTCGTTAGTTCCACATAATCATCAGTATAGTCATGACGTGACTTTTCAATGGTAAGATTTTGCACTTCATTTACACTATTATTGTTGGTTGCGCTTTCGCGAAAGCGGAATTCCATTAAACACCTTTTTACCTTACTATTTTCTGTTCCTTTTACATAGGTAGTGCGAACTAGTTGCAATTGAAAATGAGTTGTAATTTCTAAAAAACGTTTTTCTCTTTCTTTGGGAATAATACAAGCAAACGTGCCATTAGTTTCTAATAGTTGATAAACACCATAAACCAATTCTTCAAAAGAAAGTGCGTCATCAAAACGGGCTTGCTGTCGTTTATCCTCTATTTGAGAGTCGTTTTTTACATTACTAGCATCATAAAACGGCGGATTGCTCACTATCAGGTCATAGCGCTCCTCTACTTCTTCATAAAATTCTTGAAACCCTGCATGAAAGCAAAATAAACGATCGCCATACGGACTATTTTCAAAGTTTTCGGTGGCTTGTTCATATGCATCTACGTCTATTTCTAACGCTTCTGCGGTTGCGCCAGTGAACCTCTGTGCGAGCATTAAAGAAATAACTCCAGTTCCAGTACCTATATCTAGAATCGTTTTAGGTTTTTGATAAGGTTGCGTCCAGGAACCTAATAAAACTCCATCAGTGCCTATTTTTTGTGCACAACGATCTTGAGCTATAGAGAATTCTTTGAATTGAAATAAGCTCATTTTAAGATAAATCTTTAGTGTGTTATTCAGATAAGTAAAGATCTATTAATCCATCTGGTGTAGTGACGGTAATAGTTTTGTTGCTGCGATCTACTTTATCAATAAAATGATCGTTAAGTGGTATAAGAATTTGATTACCGTTATTGTCTACTTCAAAAAGCGCTTGAGTAGTCATGTCATTTATTCCAGTAATAATCCCTACCTCACCATGATTGCTATCGATCATTTTAAAATCGATGACCTCGTGAAAATAGAATTTATTACCTTCTAATTGTGGTAAAAAAGATAGTGGTAGATAAAGATCTCTCTTCATCATAGCGTCTGCTGCAGGTTCATCATCAATATCTTCTATTTTAAGTCTAAGAAGTAATGATTTGTGCAGTTGACTTTTTTCAATAAAAAATGGAACCAAGTTTTTACCGATCTCGATAAAAACTGATTCCATTTCTGTGAAAAGCTCTGGCTCGTCAGTGTCTAGTTTAACTAGCAACTCACCTTTAAAGCTAAATTTATTAACTACGGTACCTACGTAAAAACAATCTTCCTTACGCATTACCTAAGTTTTATTCTTCTTCTCCTGTTGCGTCGTCACCTTCTGCAGCTGGTTCCTCAACTACTTCTGGAGTGTTTGCAGCAATACGCGCTTCATTCACAGCTTTTTCTGCTTCTAAAGCTTTTGCAGCAGCTGCATCAGCATCTGCTTGAAGGCCTGACGCTTTACCAGAGATCTTAGCTTCTTTTTCAGTTAACCAAGCGTTGAACTTCTCGTCTGCCTGCTCTTCTGTAAATGCACCTTTCTTTACACCACCTTTAAGGTGTTTCTTCATCATCACACCTTTATAACTTAACAAGTTACGAGCAGTGTCAGTAGGTTGTGCACCATTTTCTAACCATGTAATCGTTCCATCTACATCAAGATTTACTGTTGCAGGATTAGTGTTTGGGTTGTAAGTACCTAATTTTTCAAGATATTTACCATCTCTTTTTGAACGTGCATCTGCTGCAACGATCCAATAAAATGGCTTTCCTTTTTTACCGTGTCTTTGTAATCTAATTTTTACTGGCATAACTATTAAAGTTTATGGGTGCCCGACCCTGATTATTAATTTGAGTTTGCAAAAATATCATTTATTTAATTATATACAGCATATCTTTATATTTTATTTACATTTGCTCAAACACATTTTTTTATTCTATGAAACTGATTAGTAAATACTTGTTAATAGCCTTAGCGATTATCTCTTTTGCATCTTGTGAAGAGAATCTAGATGATAACAATGTTCCAGCTTTACAAGCGGTTCGAAATGGAGAGTTTTTTAAATCAGACCGTATGAGTGCAACGGTAAATGCAGATGGAACTCTTACTTTGATAGGACAAACACGATTAGAAACTTTAGAACTTAATCTAGAAAGTGATGGAGTAGGTATTTATAGATTAGGTGCTGGCTCACAAAGCGAGGCGATTTATACATTTAATGGTGAAGATTCTTTTTCTTCCAACGTAGGAAATGGAACTGGAGAAGTACGTCTTACTTCTGTAAACGCAAATAGTGGAGTTACTGGTACTTTTAGTTTTGAAAGTTATTTGACAAATAATACAGACTCTTTATATATGAGACAAGGAGTGATATTTCAAGTCCCTTTTGGTGCTGCATTAGGCGATGGCGCTGACGGCGGTGGAACTGATACCTTTCAAGCCACTATTGACGGGAGTAATTTAAATCCAACATTATCTGTAGGAAATGCAGGTAGTGGTGTCTTAATTATCACGGCTAGTAACGGTAATGCATCTATTACTCTTACTATGCCAGACACGGTGACACCTGGTACTTATGCATTGAGTGGAGTTGGTTCTACATACTCTGCTTCATATATCATCGGTAATGATAATGCGCAAGCAGTAAGTGGTAATTTAATAATTACCGCTGCAGACCCTGCCGCAAATACGATAACGGGAACTTTTGATTTTATGACTGGTCCTCCTAATAATTTTAATGTAACTAATGGAAGTTTTAATATTTCTTATTAATTCCATTTTATAGAATTTATAAAAAAAGCCTTGGTGATTTTACCAAGGCTTTTTTTATGGTTTAAGAAATATTTTCTTGCCTTTATAATCAATAATAGCTTTTGTTGAAATAAGAAAATCTGCTCCTAAAAGACCTTGAATAGATCGCATACCTTCTGTTTTAAGAGCATTGTTGACAAAAGTCATGTCCATGCTCAAAAGTGTTACATCTTCATCTGACCAGTCACTCAATTCCAATGTGTTGTTATGAGAAATACGTGGTCTCAAAGAGCCACTTGCGGTACCTATCTGTCGGTCCATAAATTCGGTCTTTAATTGAAACTCTTTGTACATCTCTTGATTAACACAAGAAGCACTGGCTCCGGTATCGATAATAAATCTTCCTTCATAACCATTGATAGAAGCTTTGGTAACTATGTGACCACTTTTTGAGGCTATCCTCATGTTGTGAGCAATGTATCCTTGAGAAAGAAGTAATTTTTTAAGAGATGCCATTCAATAGTTTTAAAGGGTAAATATAATTCCGCTTTCGCGAAAGCAGACTAATCATCATAATTTCTTTTAAGGTAAAACCCTTTTGTAATAACTTATTGCTTCTAGAGTCGTTGTGACTAGGTACAAGTCTTATTTTTGCAAAATGATTTTTACCGATACACATACACATTTATACAGTGAAGCTTTTGAAGAAGATCAAGACAGTATGATTCAAAGAGCTCTTGATGCAGGAATACAACGTTTCTTCATACCGGCGATTGATTCTACTTATACAAATTCTATGCTAGAATTGAAGAAAAACTATCCAGATTATGTGTATTTAATGTGTGGTTTGCATCCTACACATGTGAAAGAAAACTATAAGGAAGAGCTTGTACATGTCCAAGATATGCTTGAAAAAGAGTCCTTTGTTGCAGTAGGAGAGATAGGAATGGATCTATATTGGGATAAAAGTTTTAAACTACAGCAGCAAGAGGCTTTTCATACTCAAATCAAATGGTCTATTGAAAAGAAATTACCTATCGCAATACATTGTCGTGAGGCTTTTGATGAGGTTTTTGAAGTGCTTGAAGATTATAAGGGAAGTTCTTTAAATGGTATTTTTCATTGTTTCACAGGTAATTTAGAACAAGCAAAAAGAGCCATTGATCTTAAAATGAAATTAGGTATAGGTGGTGTAGTTACTTTTAAGAATGGTAAAATTGATCAGTTTCTAGATCAAATACCACTTTCTGAAATTGTTCTAGAAACAGATGCGCCATATTTAGCACCTGTTCCTTATCGAGGTAAGCGCAATGAAAGCGCTTATCTTATTCAAGTTGCAGAAAAATTAGCCACCATTTATGAAAAGGATTTGAGCGAGATTGCCCAGATAACAACTTTAAATTCGCGTGAAGTCTTCGGTATATAAAAAGGAGATCATTACATTTGTTTTTTACACTTTTAGACTTTGAATAGATACGACGATATACGATTTTTTAATGATGCCGAAGTGCAGATAGCGCTTAAAAGCGCGGTAAGGCATCCTATGATAAAGTCTCTCTTTAAATATACTTTTAAAGATATGGACTATGAAGAGGTAAAAGAAATAGTACTTTCTTGTAAATCAATTAATGATTTTCAAAGAGATGTAATCAGTAAAACGGTAGAAAGAGTTCTTGATGAATCAAGTGCAGGATTAACAACCTCAGGTTTTGTTGATTTAGACCCTAACGTGAGTTACTTGTATATCTCTAATCACAGAGACATCGTTTTAGACACCTCTTTAATTAATGTAATACTTTTTAGAAAAAACTTAATAAGGACAGCAAGTGCCATAGGAGACAATTTAGTGCGACGTCCATTTGTTAATGCGTTAAGCAGGTTGACTCGTAATTTTATAGTAAAACGAGGTGCCAGTCCACGTGAGATTTTAATGAGTAGCAAGAAGCTCAGTGAGTACATCAATTTCTTAATACATAAAGAGAATAGAAGTGTTTGGGTAGCACAGCGTCAAGGTCGTACTAAAGATGGTAATGACGTTACAGAACAAGGTGTACTTAAAATGATCGCACTTGCAGCTGGTAAGAACGGTCTTGAAGAGTATTTGAATAATTTGCGCATCGTGCCAGTTTCCATTTCATACGAATACGACCCAACAGATATTTTAAAAGTTCCAGAACTACTTGCTAAACAAGCTGATGAAGAATATATCAAATCTGAAAACGAAGATTTTAATAGTATTTTAAAAGGAGCTTTAGGTCAGAAAAAACACATTCATATTCATGCTGCTCAACCTTTCAAAGTAGATCAATTACAGGAGCAAAGCACCAATCAAGTGCTGCAACGTGTTGTGCAACATCTAGATAGAGAAATTCAAAGTAATTATAAGCTTTGGCCTACTAATTATGTTGCCCATGACATGCTTACTAATAGTTCAAAATACGAGTCGCACTATACAACACATGACAGATTGCAGTTTGAACGCAGACTGCGTTTGCGTGTAAATGTAGATGATCTTAAATCTGTAGAAAGTTTCTTAAACATGTATGCACGACCAGTATTAAACAAAGAAAAACTGGTAGTTACTGATGAAGCCTAAAATTTTATTGATATATACAGGTGGAACCATCGGTATGATGAAAGATCCAGAGACCAAAGCCTTGAGAGCTTTTGATTTTTCAAAATTACTCGTTCATATTCCAGAGATCAAACAATTAGATTGTGAAATTGATACCTTCTCTTTTGAAGAACCTATCGACTCTTCAGATATGAATCTAGAAGAATGGCGCAATCTAGGTGATGTTATCAATGAAAACTATGATAGTTATCAAGGATTTGTGGTCCTTCATGGTAGTGATACCATGTCTTATACAGGTAGTACACTTAGCTTTATGTTTGAGAATCTTACAAAGCCTATTATTCTTACCGGTTCTCAATTGCCTATAGGTGATTTACGTACAGACGCAAAAGAAAATTTGATTACTAGCTTGCAACTAGCCATACAGCAAGATGATAAGGGCCCAATCATAAAAGAGGTGTGTATTTATTTTGAGTACCAATTATATCGCGCTAATAGAACCGCAAAGATGAATGCTGAACATTTTGAGGCTTTCAGTTCACCTAATTATCCGCCGTTAGCAATAAGTGGTGTCCATTTAAATATAGATCATAAATTACTGTGGAAAGGTAGGGTAGATGATCCATCTGTAGTTTATGCAGAGCAAAGTCGAAGCACGAAAGCAGAACAACTACAAACATCAAAACCAGTTAATGAGATCATGAACTATAGACCAGATCTGGTGGATAAGGTGGTCGTTTTAAAATTATTTCCAGGAATTACAGAAGAAGTAGTTCAAGCAATTTGTTCTATTGAAGGATTGAAAGGAATTGTATTAGAAACCTACGGAAGTGGTAATGCACCTACCCAAAAATGGTTTGTGAGTATCCTAAAGAAAGCGTTAGAAAACAATATCAGAATTGTGAACGTTACACAATGTATAGGTGGTGCTGTTTCTATGGGTAAATATGAAACCAGTATACAGCTTAAAAAAATTGGTTTGGTCTCCGGAAAAGATATTACAACAGAAGCTGCGCTAGCAAAAATGATGTATCTATTACAGCATACGGATTCTGTCGATAGTTTTAGGTCTTATTTTGAATCTTCCTTGAGAGGAGAAATAACCGCTTAAAGTCGATGTAAAAATAATTGCCAGTAGTAGGATATTGCCTTATTATTGCAAACTGAAATAAATATTTAGAGAGGTGGCCGAGTGGTCGAAGGCGCACGCCTGGAAAGCGTGTAAACGGCAACGTTTCGAGGGTTCGAATCCCTTCCTCTCTGCTTTAAACCTCATAACAATCATGTTATGAGGTTTTTATGTTTTAAAGGGCATAATTAGGGGCGTACTATCTGACCAACTCCTTTCTTATTTAACTCGAACAAAACCTTTAATTTATGTATTCGTAATTTTAACTATTCAATTATTTAAGCTTATTCTTATAAAACTTCATAATTATTTTTAAAAGTTTTTTTTGAATTTAGTTATTTCTATCTCTTCCCATCGCATGACTTTCTTGAATTTTACAATAAAAATTATAAAGATTGTTAAAATATAGTTTTTTACTTTTATTAATTTTATTTAGACAAATTAAATCATTTGCAGCTTAAAATGATAAATTTGGATAGTTGACATAAACTAATCGTTCTTTTAAATACAAGGTTTAATGCTATTTTAGTCATAATCCTTACGGGATGCTCCTAAATAATAGACATGGTTCTGTAGATTCTGATGCGTATCGCTACGGTTTCCAAGGGCAAGAGCGTGATGATGAGATCAAAGGAGAAGGGAATTCTTATAATTACAAGTATCGTATGCATGATCCTAGGTTGGGTAGGTTTTTTGCGGTGGATCCTCTTTCACATGAGTTTGCATGGAATAGCCCTTATACTTTCGCAGAAAATAAATTAGGCCTTGGAAAGGAACTTGAGGGGCTTGAATTGGATTGGAGTGCACGATATCAAGGATATTTCGAATTAACAAACAAAATGGGACTTAGTCATGAAGAAGCACAGGATCAAATGTCCAAAGGCTTTATAGTTGGTACAGCCTTAGCAGGAACAATAGTAATAGATGCAACTATTACAAAAGGAGCTATATCTAAGGAGTTGTTTAAACAATTTCTAATTGGTAGTGGCGCAGCAGCAGTTGATGACATTATAAAACGTAAAACATTTGACAGTGAAACTATTACAAATAGTTTAGGATCTTCATTAATAGCTGTAGATTTAGGAGATGCATTTATTGATGTAACCCTCGATAGATTTAAATTAGGTAAGCTTAAAACAGTTTTAGAGACTGTAACTCCAAGTTTAATTGATATTACCTATGAAAATAACATTCAAGTTGTAGGAGTCAATAAAGACGCTGGTAGTGTATTGAAAGATGCTTTAGGTAATTTTATTGCCGATCAATCAAAAGGTGTATTACCTAAAGGAGGTAAATGGACTGATAGTGAGGTTTTTCAGGGATTAGTTGACGTAATGCTTGCTGAAGTGACTAAATTAATCTCTTCAATGAATGCTGAATTAACTAATCAAAAAAATAATACTACTCAAAAATTATTACAAAAAAAACAAGATAATACCTTGTATAATAATCCCAGAAACTATAGACTAAAGAATTTAATCAAAAGCCCAGATGATTCAAAAGAAAAACAGTCAAATCAAGCACCTACTCAAGGAAGTAATCTTGAATTTAAACAAGGTTAAGCTGAAATCTTTTAACTTTTTGTTTCATTTTTTTAGATTATTCTTTATTTTGTTAGGTTTTAATATTTTACTATCTTTTTTTTATTCAGATTTGTTTATTGAAAACTGCCTAGTTTGCGCTATTTACTTATTTATCATTTTTGGCATATTAACTTTAATTTTATGGGTTTTAAGAAGAATTTTATTTTAGTCTTATTAATCGTTATAACATCATGTAATTCGATTAGTTCGAATCAATGTAATCTTTTTAATTCAGGAGTATTTATTATACCTCCGCAGAACGGAATTTATGAAAATTATAGAATTCAGAAACTGAACAATAAACAAATTGAATTGAGTAGCGATGGACGTAAAATTTTAACAAAATTGAGAATAGATGAAAATTGTTGTCAAACTTTATTTCCAGACAGCTTGTTTATTAAAAATAGCTATACAGAATTTCCAGAAAATTATCCTGATTCTTCACAAATCTGTCTTAGTAAGGTTGTAAAAGATACTTTTTTTTTCAACTCTACTTACTTTATAAAAAATGAACAGCTTATGGTCCATGGATATATGATAAGATTATGAGACCTCCCGTACAAACACCCCTGCAACCTACAGGGTATTTTAAAATATGGTGTCCCGTAAATGGGATGTGACTCAAATAGAGGTAGTTATTAAATAGCTATTTCAATAGTATTTGAATTTATAGAAGGGGAGTCTTAATTAGACTTTCCTTCTATATCTTCTTAGGAAGTTATTGAATTAATTACATAGTGAACAGACATTTTTTCTGTCTTCTTGTATTCTCATTGCTTTTTGTTGATCAAGACCAGGAAAGTTTTGAGTAAACTCAATAGGCTTTTTTTGATCAATACTGATAAATAATTCCTCAATAGCTTGTATTTTTAAGCTTTCGCGTAAGCGGTAAAATCGTTCTTTTAAATATGTCCTTACGGGATGCTCCTAAATAATAGACATGGTTCTGTAGATAGCGATGCGTATCGTTATGGTTTCCAAGGGCAAGAGCGTGATGATGAAGTGAAAGGCGAAGGGAATAGTTATAATTATACTTTTAGAATGCATGATCCTAGATTGGGACGTTTCTTTGCGGTAGACCCTCTAACATCAAAATTCCCATATTATACACCTTATCAATTCAGTGGAAACAAAGTTATACATGCTATTGAATTAGAAGGGCTTGAAGAATGGGAAATAAACGGACCCAACGGAGAAAAAGACTACGCATATGGACCTTATTTAAATAGTGGTTCTGCTGAAAGTGGTGGTAGACCTTTGGTTGGTTCAGATGGTTTTTTACTTGACAATAGGGTGGTTAAGAAAAGAGAAAAAAAATTAGAGAAAGGTTCAATGAAAGCGGTAAATGGTATAGTTTTACATAGAACCGATAGTAATGACGCAGTGCAATCATTGAATAGTTTTAAAAGAGGTATAGGTACTCATTTTTTAGTTGCTAAGGATGGAACTATATATCAAGCAGCGAGTATTGATAAAATAACTTTTCATGTTGGTAAGATAAAGTCTGAATGTTATGAGTCTGGTACATGTGATGATGCTGAGACAAAAAAAATAAAAGGTTACGGATGGAGTCCGAAAAAAGTTTACGAAAATGAAAAGAAAAAAGATTTTCCTGACAGGTATCCATATAACATTGATGCTTTAGGTATAGAAGTCGTAGGTAAAAATCTAGATCAGAAAAAAGGTATTTGGGAGCCGTTAACTGCAAAGCAAGTCGAATCTGTAGCTTATTTAGTAAATCTATTGAAAACAAGTCAAAACCTGACTTATTCTCAAATTTACACTCACGAACAACTATCTTATAAAACTAAAAATGAAGGTCAGTTAGTTAAAGATGCTATTGATGAATATATTCAAGATCCAATAATTTCTAATTCTGAAAATCTAAAAAAATAATGAAAAATCTATTTATTGTGATAGCTATATTAACATCTATAGCTTGCACCCAAGATAGTGATATAAAAATCATTGAAGTAAATAAAAGTGTTGACGAAGAAATCACGAATAGAGCTCTTAAAGAAGCCTGTGAATCGTGGTTGATATCAAAAGAGAATATTGAACTGTTTTTTAACTCGTTAATTAGTATAACATCAGAAGAGGTACATTATAAATATTATAATCTACCATGCAGTTATGACGGTAATTTAATAAAAGATTCTCAGGAATTTTCGTTTTATCTCAATGCTGGTGGTTGGGTGGTGTTAAAAGGAGCTGATGGTAATCAAAGTTATTATATTAGTACAAATGAAGAATTGAACGAAGTTTTTCTCATGGAAGAAGAGTGAAAAAAGTACAGAAAAGGAAAGCTAGTGATGGTTTTCCTTTTTTTATTGCGCTAGTTTTTGGGTTAAATCAGCTTTAAGAACAAAAGCAGATAATAGATCCTTGATAGTTTCCTTTTGTCTATCAGAGAGCTATGCTACCTACGAGGGAATTTTGAAATAGGTTGTCCCATAAATGGTATGTGACTCAAATAGAGCTAGTTATCAAATAGCATTTGAATTTATATAAGGGAAGTCATAATTAGACTTTCCTTATATATCTTCTTGGGAAGTTATTGAATTAACGACATAGTGAACAGGCATTTTTTCTGTTTTCTACTACTCTACTAGCTTTTTGTAGTTTAAGTTCAATAGTATATTAAGAAATCTCTACAGGTTTTCTTTCCTCTAAAATTATTGATATTTCCTCTTTAGCTTGTATTTTTAAGCTTTCGCGCAAGCGATAAAATCGTTCTTTTAAATATGTCCTTATGGGATGCTCCTAAATAATAGACATGGTAGCGTGGATAGTGACGCGTATCGTTATGGATTTAACGGTATGGAAAGGGATGACGAAGTTAAAGGGGAAGGGAATAGTTATACAACTTTCTTTAGACAGTACGATCCAAGACTAGCGAGATGGAAAAGTATAGATCCAAAATCAGTTGCTTGGGATAGTCCTTATGCTTTTTCAAGGAATAGCCCTTTAATTTTTAATGATCCTGAAGGAGACTGCCCAGATGGAAATTGTAAGGATGGACAGATTGTAAAAGCAGAAGGGCTCGCAAAAAATGCGCTGCAAAAATTCGGATATAACATTTCCTTAGTACATCCTGATGGAGACATGGAAGTAATAAATTCGGTCAAACAATATTTATTAAGCAAAACAGCTGAAATATATGATGTTAAACCAAGTGAGGTGCAAGGGAATCTTGAATCAGCTGCATTTTTTAATACCGCTGTGGAGTTAGCTGAAGAACGTGCTTTTTATTCCTACGTTAACAAGGATTATTTAAAAAAGCTTGACCAAAAATTTGACAACGAAGCATCATCAGGCGGTAAAGTAGATATACTTGTAGAACGATATATCTCTAAGGTAAAGACAGAAAAGAATATGTTAATCAATGGTTTGGTTGCGGAACTGATCATGATGGGGAATGGCTTAACAAGTATAAAAGGTGGTAATGTAGGGACAAGAAGTGGTAGGGCTCGAGCTTATAGGAAAAGTGTTCAGAATAAAATAAATATTGCTAAAAGGGCAAAATGGAAAGGTCCAGTCGATTACTCTGATCTGGCAGATCACCGAACCGTTGGTCCTGGGAAAGATTTTACGAAATCTATGAAAAATAAAATTTTAGCAAAAAATAGAGAAGCTAATGGTGGTGTTTTGAGAAGTGATCTTGATGGATCTTTGTTAGATGAACCTGTTCAATCAAGAAGAGGTGTTCCCGCCAATATGTCTCAAGCTGAAATAGATCACATTTTTGCTAAGTCTCGTGGAGGATCGAATAGTTCTTCCAATGCACAAGTTTTATCCAAAGCGCAGAATATTGAAAAGAGTAATAAATTATGAATACGGTATTAACATCCAATGAAATTATTAATGGCGAAAAAGTTTTAAGAATCTACTGTGATAATGACGAAGATTATCATATTGAAGGAGAAATAGATATTACAGAGCTCAATGTAAAAGTCATAAGCTTAGATCAAGCTAAGATTTTTCTACCTGATTTAATTGACGTAATTAATAGTGTTGAAAGAAATCATGAAGCTATATTTGAGAAAAAATTAAATAATTGGATAATTAGAAAATATGAATATAGTAGATAATTTATTAGGAAAGAGTACTGTTAAACGAAGAAATGCTTCGGATAAAATATTTAGTGAAAAACTTAAAAAAAGTGACTATTTAGATGTGCTTAAAATGGCTTTAAAGAAAGAGTTAGATTCATCAAATGATTGGAAAACAATAACTTCTTTGTTCAACGCCTTATCAATTTTTAATGACGTCGAGACAGCATTAAATATAATGGAAACCTACATTATTCCAAGTAGAGACTTTGACATCACACTTACAGCTGCGGCTAAAGCTTATATCAGAATGAAAAGAGATAATGTTAATGATGTAGTACCATTGTTAGATATTTTGAGATTAAAAAAGTACTCATCTTCAGAAGGAGCACTAGAAGTTTTAGGCTATGATCAGGTCAAGCCGTGTAAAGATGATCAAAGAATTATTTTAGAAAAGTGTTTTAATTTTGGTCATAATCGTCCAAGAGGTTACACTGATCCAAGATATGGACTTGCTGCGGCTTCTTATAGTTGGGATTATGAATTAAAAGAATCTTTTTTGAAAAATTGCATGGAGTCCAATGATCAACCTTTAATTTATGTTGCTAAAAAATCACTCATGAATGAAAAGGCAAACTTGAGATAAAGCCTTCCACGTCGCGCTCGTCTGTGACGAGAGTGAATAATTATAGCGTTTGCAACGCGCGAGTAATAATTTTATAGGATGATATAGTAACAAATAAGCCACCTGTTATGGGTGGTTTTTTGTGTTTTAAAGGGCAGCGACGTTTTTATTAAAGAAGTCTTTGAACTTCTTTTTAGTGAGAAAGGAATCAATCATTTTAAAAATCATGGAGCGTTCCTCTTCATCCAGTTCTTGAATCAATTTAAGCTGTTCTAAGGTAGTTTTATCCTCAATTTCTACTTCTGTAGGCAAGTCTCCATCAAGATGCACTAACTGATCTATAGTTGTATTAAAAAAGCGAGCAACTTTATCCAAAGCACTCACAGAAATCTCACGTTGTCCGTTTTCGATCTTACTGTAATTAGAGCGATGCATGCCTATTAAATCAGCTATTTCTTGCTGTTTGATATTACGTTGCTCTCTTAGTGTTCTTATGTTGATACCTACATTCATAATTTAAATAATCATTACAAAAGTAGTCAAAATGAATACTATTTTAACAACATGTGATTAATTGACTTAATTATGTTGTCTTAAAAGAACATTAAAAGTATATTTGCTGTGTATAATATTGGCACACTATAGATATGGCAACACTCGACACTTCCAACCCCAACAATTACGAATTCAAACAAAACAACTAGAATTACACATTTTAGGCGGTTTACAGTTAAATAAGTTAGAAAGCCTGCGAGTAACACTAAGCATAGAAAAACTAAAGCAAGGCAAAAACGTTCTCAACGTTTTACGTCAGTCCATCGACCTATACAACGACAACCAAGTAGAAAAACTCGTTAGAAAATGTGCCGAGCGACTAGAAATAGGAACAAGTGTAACTAGAAGCACGCTGCAAGAACTCACAAGAGAACTAGAAAACTACCGCTTTGCACTTACAGAGAAACAAACAGAAAATCAAAAACCATTTAGTAAAACCCTAAGCGTAACCGAGCAAAAAGAAGCCATCAAGTTTTTAAAACAAAAGAATCTGTTAGAAGGCACCAACGATTTAATCGGTAAAAGTGGGGTAATCGGAGAAATCAATAACAGACTTTTAATGTACTTGATTTTCACGAGTAGAAAAACTAATAATCCGCTGCATTGTATTAGTTTAGGAAGTTCAGGAGTTGGGAAAACACATTTACAATCCAAAGTTGCAGAACTGATACCGCAGGAAGATAAAGTAGAAATCACGGTACTATCAGCAAATGCCTTTTACTACTTCAACCGCACCGAACTCCAACACAAACTTATTTTGATAGAAGATCTGGACGGTGCAGAATCGGTGTTGTATCCGTTAAGAGAATTACAATCCAAAAAGCGCATTACAAAAACAGTAGTTCATAAAGACCGAAAAGGAACTACTAAAACCATCCATTTAACCGTAGAAGGACCAGTAAGCGTTGCCGGTTGCACGACACAAGAAAGTATTTATGAAGATAATAGCAATCGTTCTTTCCTACTCTACATAGACGAAAGCGAAACCCAAGACAAAAGAATCATGCAATACCAGCGGTTTTTAAGCGCAGGAAAACTCAACGAACAAGAACAGCTCGAAGCCAAAGAAATCCTTCAAAATATCCAAAGAGTACTCAAACCCATCAAGGTCATCAATCCCTTTGCCGAGCATCTGGAACTACCGCAAAGTGTGTTCAAACCAAGAAGAACCAATAGCCATTATTTACAGTTCATTGAAGCGATTACTTTTTATAAGCAACACCAACGCGAAAAGCAGTATGATGAGCACTGCAACCTACGAGGGTATTTTGAAATAGAGTGTTCCTTATAAGGGATCGTGTTCAAATAGAGTTAGTTATAGATTTAACTAATTGTACTTATAGAAATCTATAAAAGGGAAGTTTTAAAATACTTTCCTTTTATCTTTTCTTAAGGAGTTATTGATTTAATGACATAAGCCACATGCGTTTTTTCTATTTTCTACTACTCTTAGAGCTTTTTGTAGATTGAGTTCAGTAGTATATTGAGAAAGCTCTATAGGTTTTCCTTGATAAGTTTCAATAGGGGTATTACCACCTAGGTTCATTTGAGGTCTAGAGGTGTTGTATGCGGCGACTACTTCATGAAGGGAAGTAACGAGTTTCTCTCGAGAATCGATTCCTTTATGAAATAGAAATTGATGTTTAATAACTTTGTTCAAAGCCTCAATGGTAGAGTTAGAAAAAATAACATCCTTTTGAGCAATGACATGATCTATTGGAATATCGCTCATTTCAATAAAACCAGAGACCGTATGGTTTACATTTTCAGTTCCACCGTCGGTTAGAAATTGTAATTGATCAGGTAGATATTCTTCACAAGCATTTTGAATCATAGATTTTATAGCTAGGGCAGAGCTGGTATTTTCAATTCTGTAACCTAATATCATCTTAGAATAATGATCCATTAAAAAGTGAATGTAATGTTTCCTATTATCAGGCGTTTTAAAGATAGTTACATCAGTACACTAAACTTGGTTGGGTTTTGATGTAATTAATGGCTTATAGTTATCTGATTTTCTCTTTTGTGGTCGATTTTCAAAACCAAGTAGTCTGCAATATTTATAGAAAGTAGAAATGCTACATTTTAATTCTTTATTACGTAGTGCTTTTAAATACACAGAAGACTTAGACCAGAACTTATAATCAACATGGGTCATGTATTTTTTAAAAGTATTTACTTCAGTAGATAAAAGTTGATTAGAAAACCTACTTACACACCAGTTAAAATAGGATGGTTCGCATTGATGAATGACAATAGATTTATAATTCTCAAAAGTACTTCTAGAGATGTTAAAAACCTTTAGGGCTTAATTGATAGAAACACTTTCCCCAACTTGTTCAATTGTATTAACGATAAGCTCTTTTTGAGTTTTGATAACCGACTTGACACCTTTTACTTCAGAAATGATTTGATGAAAAGTATCAGCTAGTTTGAAATAGCTTTCATTGATCTTTTTAATCCTAGATGATTGGTTGATACGCTTGATTAACTCAATCTCTTCTTGTAAAATTTTATTAATCTCACAGAGTTGATATTTGTCTTCAGATTCTTGTTTCCATCGAGCTATATTAGATCGAGGAATACTAGCTATTTGCTCATGAGATAATAGATCTCTTAAGAGTCCATTTCTTGTAATATGTTTGACTGCGGTATCCCATGATTTTCTATTTTGATGCATGGGGTGAAAATAGGAGAACAAATCAGAATATAAAACATCTGTTAATAGGTAACTGGGAAACAATCAAATTGATTTACTGTCCATCTAAACAAATCACAAAACATTTCCTAACTACCTAAATATCAAAGATGTCCTTATATGGAACACTCTATTTCAAAATGCCCTCGTAGGTTGCACTGGAGAGGATAAGAGGTGAGGGAAAAACCACCCATAACAGGTGGCTTATTTGTCACTATATCATCATTAAACTCTTACTCAAGCGTTTCAAACGCTATTGCTTATTCACTCTCGTCACAGACGAGCGCGACGTGGAGAGATTTATTTAACATAAACACTATCAATTTTAATTGCGTATTTTTCTATCCTTCGAATTTTTCCCTTTTGATTATATAAATATACTTGATCGAGTAATATCAAAACTTTTTTATTCCAACCTTTTCTTTTAAAAGAATAATCATAAAAAATAGAATCATTTTGCGGTATAAAAATTGAACTATCGTCTTCATTATAGTCAGCAATTTTATCTGGTATATCTTCAAAAGGTTCAAATGTATAAAGAAATAAGAAAACATTATTAGTTACTTTTGAATTGGAAATGCCTTCAGCATTCGCAATACTATCCTTAAAGCTTTTGAATTTTAAAACATTATGATACTTTTTATTTTGAAATACGGAATCTCTGACTTGATTAATAATTTCAAAATTATCATAAAATTGATTTACGGTATTAGCTTCTTTAATGCTATCATCTGTTTTACAACGAATCATTAGTAAACAAATAATACCTAAAATGATTAAATCATATCTACTATTCATATATTTTATTTTTTAGTCTTTTTTAGCTCTCTCAATCGCTTTATCCATTCTTTCCTGATGCAACTTTTCAACAGCCTTATTATTTTGAGGAGTATCTTGAAAACTTGTATCCTTTATAACAACTGTCCAATTTCCCTGAAGGTTTTTCCTTGCAGTTGCATCTTTTTGTGCAATCCGACGCTCAACATCTTTTACTTCTTCCACTTTATTATGATCATTAGCTTCATCAGCAGCTTTCGCCGCTCCAATCGATTTATTAGCAGCATAAAGACCATTTAAAATTCTCGACATGGTAGCAGCTGAACCTGCTTGTCCGCTCGCTACTTCATATAATTCTGTAATATCTATCACTTGATCTGGCTGTCCTGTCGTTCTATTTCCTCCTAGCCTAGGATCGTGAGTACGTACAGTAAAAGTAATTCCTCCCTGATCAGAATTTGAAGAACTAGTATCATTCGCATTTCCAGGTTCAAATAAACTATTTACCCATTTGATCGGAGGTTCATACCAAGCTTCATCATCTTCATTTATATCGGTAGGTATATCTCTAACAGTTACACTTCCACCAAACAAATAAATGATTTCACCTTCATTGTTATAACTACGTACGTCAAAACCTTTAGTTTCAAGTTCATGAGAATTAGTAACTATTGAAGATGGTTGACCTACAGTTTGACCATTGACTTTAAATGACTTTTGAGCATGTTTAATTTGACCTTCGTTTTGCCACATGTAGGCATTCCTAGCCGCTCCAATAGCGCTCACGATATCTCCGCAAGAAAGGTATTCTTGAATTTTATCTCTTACGTAAGGACTAGTGATCATAATTTCCTCTTCCAAACCTTCTAGTTCCCTTGCATGTATAACCTTATTTCCACTAAATTGGTATGGAGTATAATATGGGTATTTATGATCTATTGGATCCACCGCAAAAAACCTACCCAACCTAGGATCATGCATTCTAAAGGTATAATTATAACTATTCCCTTCACCTTTAACTTCATCATCACGCTCTTGACCTTGGAAGCCATAGCGATACGCGTCGCTATCGACAGATCCATGTCTATTATTTAGGAGCATCCCATAAGGACTATCACTAAAATTGTATTAAGCCTTGTATTTAAAAGAACGATGTGTTTTTAACAACATGTTCAAAATTACCATATTCAGTATAATTACGGTAATTATTAAAACGTTTTTAATTAGAATATTATCTGAAATAAAACAGAACTTATTTTACTTGATGTTATCTTTTATTCAGAAATAACTAAAACAAATGATTAAAATCTAAAGGTCTTTTTTTTTGATAATTTATGAATTATATTCGATTAAATGTTTAGTGCTTAAAATGAGTTAATTACTTCAATATCTTCTTTCAAAAAGTTCGAACTCTGTCGCTCCGTGTCTACACTAAGGGATTCTTCATTTTTTTTATGGAGAATCCCATTTTTATTTTCATCTGGATCTGTTGATATAACTGAAATTGCTTTAAATATTGAATTGATTCTTGTAGTTCGAAATGAATCATTTTTCAGGTCATACTCTCGTAGGTTGCAGTGGAGCTTGATCATACAGCAATTTTACATTAGATTTGAAGATCGTATTGATTTAGATATTAATCGCAATCAAGCAACACGAGTCGATGACGCTAGATCGCATTCCAAAACAAGTCTAAAACAAGTTTCGACTCATTTTGAAACGAAAAAATAAATGTCAGACAGAGTTTAATTTACACTACCATTTTTTGTAAATGATATTTTTTCTGCCAAAGTTTGTAGAAAATGTTTCTACCACTTTATTGATGTTATTTTAAGATAGTCATTAAATGGAGTTGTAGTACTAGATTCTTATTTTATTTAACAGTCTTGCTTTTCAACCTCTTATCCTTTATTGATTTTTGATTGACCGATATTATTTTAAAAACCTTCAATAGTTAATTGTAGTTTTATTTGATAGTACTTTTCTGCCATTCCCAAGAGCTATACAAAGCTTCAGCTAATGTGTATTCTGATTTCCATCCAAGTGTTTTCTTGATCTTTGTTGTATCTGCGTATGCAGCGGTGACATCCCCAGGTCGTCTTTCTACTATTTTGTAGTTCAATTTATTTTTATTGACTTCCTCGAAAGTTTTTATAACATCTAAAACACTAGAACCTTTTCCAGTACCAACATTGTATACTTCGTAATTTTCTGTAGCTTCATTACTTATTAGTCTTTGTAATGCAGCAACATGTGCTCTTGCAAGGTCGACAACATGTATGTAGTCCCTGATTGCAGTTCCGTCTTTTGTAGGGTAATTGTTGCCATAAACAGATAGTTCTTTTCTTAAACCAATTGCTGTTTGTGTTACATATGGAACAAGGTTTTGAGGTATGCCAATTGGTAATTCTCCTATTAGCGAGCTACTATGTGCGCCAATTGGGTTAAAATACCTAAGAGCTATTGCCTTGAGGTTGGGTTTTACCTTGCAAGTATCGCAAATAATTTCTTCACCTATTTGTTTAGTGTTTCCATATGGAGATTCAGCCGGTTTAATTGGAGCGGTTTCTGTTATAGGAAGTTCATCAGCTTGACCATATACAGTGCACGAAGAGCTGAAGATCAAACTCATTTTTTGATCTTGTATATTTTGCATCAAGTAAACTAAAGCGTTAACGTTGTTCTCATAATATGATAATGGATCTTGAACACTTTCTCCCACTGCTTTAGATGCAGCAAAATGTATGATTCCATCAATATTTCTATTTTTTTTGAAAAATGACGATAAGGATTCTTTTTCTCTAACATCTATTTTTTCAAATCCTGGCCTAACTCCTGTAATTGATTTTATATTTTCTAAGACGTCAATTGAACTATTTGATAAGTTATCGATGATAATAACCTTATAACCTAGTTCTTGTAATTCTACAACGACGTGTGATCCTATATAACCTAATCCTCCTGTAACTAATATTTTCATAGTTTAAAAATAAACCTTAAAATTGGTTACAAAAGAAAAGAGCTGCAAATTTTTGCAGCTCTTTTGATAATTAATTTAATTTGTATTTAATCTTTCAATAATCCTCGGGAGATCACTATTTTTTGAATCTCGCTAGTACCTTCATAAATTTGAGTGATTTTAGCGTCTCTCATTAATCGTTCAACGTGATACTCTTTCACAAATCCATTACCTCCAAAAACTTGAACAGCTTCAACGGTGGTATCCATTGCTACTTTTGAAGCATATAATTTAGCCATTGCGCCACTCATATCATAGTTTCTACCTTGGTCTTTATCCCAAGCACTTTGCATTACTAAGTGACGAGCCGCTGTAATATTAGTATGCATGTCGGCAAGTTTAAAGGCAATTGCTTGATGGTTGCAAATCTCTGTGCCAAAAGCTTTTCTTACTTTAGAATAATCTCTTGCCAATTCATAGGCTCCTGAAGCAATACCTAACGCTTGCGCAGCAATACCTATTCGTCCGCCAGAAAGTGTTTTCATTGCAAATTTGAAACCAAATCCATCTTCACCTATTCTATTCTCTTTAGGGACCTTTACATCATTAAAATGTAAAGAATGTGTATCACTACCGCGTATACCCAACTTATCCTCTTTAACGCCTATTTCAAAACCATCCCATCCTTTCTCAACTATAAAAGCATTGATTCCTTTGTGTTTCTTTTCCTTATCTGTTTGTGCTATTACTAGATAATAGTCAGCGCTATTTCCATTTGTTATCCAATTTTTTGTGCCGTTTAGAACGTAATGGTCACCTTTATCAATAGCAGTAGTTTTTTGAGAAGTCGCGTCACTTCCTGCTTCAGGCTCTGATAAACAAAAAGCACCGATAGACTCACCAGTGGTTAGTTTAGTTAAGTACTTTTCTTTTTGTGCTTCATTACCATATGTGTCTAATCCCCAACATACAAGAGAGTTATTTACAGAAACAATAACTGAAGAACTTGCATCAATTTTGGATAATTCTTCCATCACTAAAACATAAGAAATAGTATCCATGCCGCCACCGCCATATTTCGGACTTGCCATCATACCTAGAAAACCTAGTTCTCCCATCTTCTTAACTTGCTCCGTTGGAAACTTTTGAAGATTGTCTCTTTCTATCACGCCAGGTAAAAGTTCCGTTTTTGCAAAATCTCTCGCTGCATCTCTTATCATTAGATGCTCTTCTGTTAAGCCAAAATCCATTAATTCTAGTATTTTTTTAGTTATTTTATCGTTTTGCAAATTTAATGCTATTCTAGTTCATTTTCAATACCTTTAACTTATGAATCATCAGTACTATAACGTTTTAGGAATCATGTCTGGTACATCATTAGATGGCATTGACATCGCTCATGTTACCTTAGTTCGGAAAGAGCAATGGAGCTTTCAAATTCATGTGGCACAAACCATTCATTATCCTAATTTCATAAAAGAAAAGTTGTCTAACGCAATTGGTTTTAATGATAAAGAAATTATTGAATTTAATAATCAATATACCAGTTACTTGGCAGAGACGATCAATACCTTTATTAATACATATCGTATTGATGATCTACTCGCTGTTTGTTCACATGGTCATACGATTTTTCACCAACCTCAAGATAAGTTAACTTTGCAAATAGGTAATTTGCCAAAATTAGCAAAGCTGATAAAACAACGCGTTGTTTGCGATTTTAGAATTCAAGATGTTCAATTCAATGGTCAAGGAGCGCCTTTAGTTCCTATAGGAGATCGGTTGTTATTTGGTGATTATGACTATTGCTTAAATTTAGGCGGCTTTGCAAATATTAGCTATGAGCATAGTTTTCAGAGAATTGCCTATGATATATGTCCAGTTAATGTCGTTCTCAACCATTATGCCTTGAAATTAGGTAAAGAGTATGATGAAGGTGGCGCTTTCGCGAAAGCGGGAACAATACATACCACGCAACTTAAACAACTCAATAACCTTGATTTTTACTCCAACAAGCCTCCTAGATCTTTAGGAATGGAATGGGTAAACGAAAACATTTTCCACATTTTAGAAGAAATTCATAACCCTAAAGATGCCCTAGCAACATTTACAGAACATGTTGCCATTCAAATTGCTGAACAACTGGATAGTCATAAAACTTTACTAGTCACAGGCGGTGGAGCTTTTAATACGTATTTAATAGATGCTATACGTAATCATTCTGATGTTGAAATCATTGTGCCTGAACAACTATTAGTAGAAAATAAAGAAGCATTAATTTTTGCTTTTTTAGGGGTTTTAAGGTTGCGCAATGAGAATAATTGTCTTGCTAGTGTAACTGGGGCAAGTAAGGATCATTCTAGTGGCTTTATATATGTACCTTAAGAAATTCTAAAAAAATAGATTTCCTATTCCAGCTATATTATATTTGTGCAAACTAACCTAGTATTATGAAGGAACTTCTTAAACGTTATGAAAATGCCCAGCCAGAAATAGTTTTTCACTGGAATGATCCAGAGACAGATGCCGAAGGCTGGACGGTAATTAATAGTTTACGTGGTGGTGCAGCTGGTGGTGGTACTAGAATGAGAAAAGGCCTTGATAAAAATGAAGTGCTTTCTCTAGCAAAAACAATGGAAATCAAATTCACTGTTTCTGGTCCAGCAATAGGTGGAGCAAAATCGGGAATTAATTTTGATCCTCAAGATCCTCGCAAAAAAGGAGTTCTAGAAAGATGGTATAAAGCGGTCTCTCCTTTGTTAAAAAGCTATTATGGTACTGGAGGAGATTTGAATGTAGATGAAATACACGAAGTGATCCCTATGACTGAAGATTGCGGTGTGTGGCATCCACAAGAAGGTGTGTTTAATGGGCACTTTTCTCCTACAGAAGCTGATAAAATCAATCGTATAGGTCAATTGCGACAAGGTGTAATTAAGGTAATTGAAAACCCAATATTTTCTCCAGACGTCTCTAGAAAATACACAGTAGCCGATATGATTACTGGTTATGGCGTGGCAGAGGCCATAAAACATTTTTACGACATCTATGGTGGTGATGTAAAAGGAAAGCGCGCTGTGGTGCAAGGTTTTGGTAACGTAGGAAGTGCTGCTGCATTTTACCTTTCGCAAATGGGTGCAAAAGTAGTAGGTATTATTGATCGCGTTGGAGGATTGATCAATGAAGATGGTTTTTCTCATGAAGAAATAACAGAATTATTTCTAAATAAAGACGGTAATACGTTACGCGCTAAAGAATTAATACCTTTTGAGGAAGTAAATGATCGCATTTGGAAAATCCAGACAGAGATTTTTGCTCCTTGTGCAGCATCTCGATTAATTTCTAAAGACCAAATAAGCTCTATGATTTCTTCTGGATTAGAAGTGATCTCTTGTGGTGCAAACGTACCTTTTGCTGATAAAGAGATATTCTTTGGATCTATTATGGAGCATACAGACGAGCAAGTAAGTCTTATCCCAGACTTCATATCTAATTGTGGTATGGCACGTGTTTTTGCTTACTTTATGGAACGTCGTGTTCAAATGACTGATGAGGCCATTTTTAACGATACAAGCATGACCATACGCAATGCAATTCAAAATACATTTAATAACAACAGTTCAAAAAAACAAATCAGTTCTACTGCATTTGAAATAGCACTTAAACAACTAGTATAATGAAATACTTCTTAGGTAACAGCCCTAAATGGTTCAAGTTAACCATGATCGCTTTTCTAATCTTTAATGTTATCGGTTTCTTTACTCTACCAGGTATCGTAATGGGTTGGATTTTTATAGGTGAATTTATCTTCTGTCTAGCCATGGCATTAAAATGTTATCCACTACAATCTGGTGGGTTATTAGCTATTCAAGCTCTTGCATTAGGATTAACACATCCTATGTATGCAAGAGATCATGATACGCATGAATTTATATATGATGAGGCTGGGAATCATGTTTTAGGAGGTGTTTATGCAGAGGTTGCTCAGAACTTAGAAGTGATACTTCTATTAGTTTTTATGGTCGCAGGAATTTATTTCATGAAACCTTTATTGATGTATATTTTTGTTAAACTATTTACAAAGATTAAATCAAAATTAGCTTTATCACTCGTATTCTTGCTTATTTGTGCTGTTTTATCAGCCTTTCTAGACGCGTTAACAGTGACTGCTGTTTTAATAAGCGTGGGAATTGGGTTTTATAATGTTTACCATAAAATACATTCTAGCGATCTAGATCTAGACCAAGATAATACATTGGATAGAAAACAACTTAGTGGTGAAACTTTAGAACAATTTCGTTCTTTTTTACGCAGCCTTGTGATGCACGGTGTAGTTGGTACCGCATTAGGTGGAGTTTGTACTATAGTTGGTGAACCTCAAAATTTACTCATAGGCTCAAAATTGGGTTGGGATTTCATCGAATTCTTCAAGGTTATGACAGTGGTAACCATGCCTGTTTTAGTGGCAGGTGTTTTAACTACAATTTTCTTAGAAACCACTAAGACATTTGGTTTTGGTCAAAAGATGCCTCCAGTCGTACGAACCATCATAGAAGGCTGGATGGAGAAAAGGGATGAAGAACGCACAGAGAAAGAGAAATATGCATTAGTAGTTCAAGGGATATCTGCCATACTACTTATTGCAGGTCTTGCTTTGCACGTTGCACCAGTAGGATTTATCGGATTGGGATTAATAGTTATCCAAACAGCTTTTATGGGAATCACAGATGAACACAGTCTGGGAAAGGCCTTTGAAGAGGCGCTTCCTTTTACAGGATTGTTAGTTGTATTTTTTGTAATTGTAGCCATGATTCATGATCAGCATTTATTTGCGCCTATTATTGCATGGGCGTTAGAGCAAGATCCGGCTAGTCAGCCATCGATTTTCTATCTAGCAAATGGTTTCTTAAGTATGATATCTGATAACGTATTTGTGGCAACCGTATATATTAACGAAGTAAGCAATGCTTATGAGGCTGGCACTATTACAAGAGAACAGTATGAACATCTGGCTGTTGCAATTAATACAGGTACTAATTTACCTAGTGTTGCAACACCTAACGGTCAGGCGGCTTTCTTGTTTTTATTGACTTCAGCATTAGCCCCTTTAATTAATCTTTCTTATGGTAAGATGGTAAAGATGGCCTTGCCTTATACAATTGTGTTGACTTTAGTAGGTTTAGGCTGTGTTTATTATTTCTTGTAAGAAACTCGTATTATTGTAAGAGATTGTAGTGATCTCGCTTTCGCGAAAGCGGAAAAACTAAAACCAATTTCACAGTTCAAGACAATGAAACGTTAATGAACTGCGTTAACAACCATATTAATAATATCCTAAATGAGTCTACTTTTTCAAGAAACCGCAGAGATTACTACAGAGGCAGTGCCTCTTGTAAATGAAGAATCTGAATCTTTACTAGGTCTAATAACAGCAGGTGGTCCATCTGGAACGGTTATAATAGGAGTATTGATCCTTTTATTGTTTTTTGCGCTTTACATTTACTTTGAACGTTTGATGAAAATCAGAGCAAGTTCAAAGATTGATAGCAACTTTATGCTTCAAATTAAAGATCACATTTCTAATGGTCGTTTAGACAGTGCAAAAATGCTTTGTGCAAAAGAAGATTCTCCTGTAGCCCGTCTTACAGAAAAAGGTATAAGTCGTATAGGATCTCCACTAGAAGACATCAATAGCGCTATTGAAAACGCTGGTAAATTAGAGGTTTATAAATTAGAGAAAAACGTTAGTATGCTAGCAACTATAGCTGGTGCTGCGCCTATGATTGGATTTTTAGGAACAGTAATAGGAATGGTAATTGCGTTTAAAACATTAGCAGATGCTGGTGGTAGTGCAGACATGGGTAATCTAGCCGGTGGTATTTATACCGCAATGATAACAACAGTTGCTGGACTTATTGTAGGTATCGTTGCTTATATAGGTTACAACCATCTAGTGGTGAAAACAGATAAAGTGGTGCACCAGATGGAAGAAAATGCATCAGACTTTTTGGATCTTTTAAATGAACCTGCGTAATTATGAATTTAAGAGGTAGAAATAAAGTAAGCCCAGAATTCTCTATGTCGTCTATGACAGACATTGTTTTTTTACTATTGGTATTCTTTTTGCTCACATCTCCGTCCATAACGCCAGAGGCGCTCGACTTAATGTTGCCTAGTGCTGGTGGAAAAACACAAAAGCAAGGGAAAGTAACCGTGAGTATTTCAAAAGACGGTGTTTTTTATGTAGATGCAACACAAGCAACAGAAGAAGATCTAGAAAGTAGAATCTTGTCAGTGTTAGAAGGAAAAGATAAGCCGACTATTATGCTGCGATCTGACGAAAATGCCGCCGTAGGACATACCGTTAAAGTAATGGATATTGCAAATAGAAATAAGGTTCAGGTTGTATTAGCTGTTAAAAATAATTAGTCATGAGTTACTTGAAGACAAAAGAACAAAAAATATCTGCAGGAATCAGTATCCTACTTATTATCATACTTGTTCTTGTGTTTAGATTTGTCTCCATAATTAACGTGATTGAACCACCAGAAGAAGCAGGGATTGCCATTAATTTTGGAAACACGGCTGTAGGCTCTGGTCCAATTGAACCTGCAAAACCTACCAAAGTAGCTCCTGAAACTGCTCCAGAGCCGGTAAATAAGCCAGACACTCCAGAAGTTGAAAATATAGTGACTCAAGATCAGACAGAAGCGCCTAGTGTTGTTTCAGATCCAGAAGTAAAACCTAAATCAAAACCAGATCCTAAACCAGTTACAAAACCAGTGGAGCCTAAGCCGGATCCTAAGCCAGATTCTTCTGTTTTAGATGCGTTGAACAGTGTAACTGGAGCAAAGGCTGTGGATGGTGAAACTAGTACTGGTCAAGGTCCAGGAGATGGACCAGGTAATAAAGGTGATATTAATGGCGATCCTTATGCAAATACCTATTTTGGCGCACCAGGAACTGGTCAAGGTGGGAAAGGATATGGTTTAAATGGTCGTGGTAAAGTAGCGGGAAGAGGAGTAGCGCCAGATTGTTTTGAAACAGGAAAAGTCATTGTTGAAATTCAAGTAAATAGAAGTGGTAAAGTAGTTAAGGCGACGCCAGGTAAACGAGGTACAACTAATCGTGCGGCATGCTTACTAACAGCTGCTCAACAAAGCGCACTGACTTATAAATTTAGTGCAGCACCCAAAGCAAAAGATATTCAAATAGGATTTGTTGAAGTGATTTTTAAAGTAGGAGAGTAATTGCTTAATTATACAGAAACCCTAGACTGGTTGTTTTCACAACTACCCATGTATCAAAGAGCTGGAAAAGTCGCCTACAAAGCAGATTTACAAAATACTATTGATTTAGATAATCATTTAGGAAATCCTCATAGGTTTTACAAAACTATTCATATCGCTGGAACTAATGGAAAAGGTTCTACCAGTCATATGATTGCAAGTGTATTACAAGAGGCTGGATATAAGGTAGGTTTATACACGTCACCACATCTTAAAGATTTTAGAGAACGCATCAGGATCAATGGAACAATGTGTTCTGAAAAATTTGTAATTCAGTTTGTGGAGGATCATAAAGATTTCTTTGAAAATCATCGACTTTCATTTTTTGAGATGACCGTAGGTATGGCTTTTCAGTACTTTAAAGAAAAACAAGTGGATATAGCGGTTATTGAAACTGGTCTAGGTGGTCGATTAGATTCTACTAATATCATCACTCCAGTAATTGCTGCAATTACAAATATTGATAAGGATCACACAGCCATTTTAGGAAATACTTATTCTCAAATTGCTTTTGAGAAAGCAGGTATTATAAAAGAAAATGTTCCAGTCGTTATTGGAGAGCAAAGGAGTTTTTTAAAGTCTCGCTTTCGCGAAAGCGCGCAGAATAAAAATTCCTTAATCCATTTCATAGATCAGCGTTCTGAAAGCTTACCAACAGATCTAAAAGGCGATTATCAAAAAGCTAATTCTCGTCTTGCTGTAAAAGTGATCACACTGCTTAATGAATCCAAGCAAGTTGAAATTACTGATAAAATGATAAAAGACGGGCTTTTACAGGTAGCAAAAACTACTGGCCTTCAAGGAAGGTATCAAATTTTGGATAACGAGCCTAAGACCATAGCAGATACGGCTCATAACGTTGCTGGTATAAAAAAGGTGATAAAACAAGTCCAAAATGAGGTGTATGAAAAGCTGCACATCGTTTTAGGAATGGTAAGTGACAAAGACGCGATGAGTGTTATTAGGTTATTACCTCAAAAAGCACATTACTACATTTCTAGACCAGATATTCCTAGAGGAATGGAGGTTGAAGTACTTGCAGATTTTTTAGATCAAGGTTACTTAAATTATAGTGCTTATGATTCAGTAGATCAAGCTTTAAAGAATGCACAAATGTTAGCAGGAGTGCAGGATTTAATTTTAATCACAGGAAGTACATTTGTTGTTGCTGAAATTATTTAAAATTTATTTTAATTTCTCTTTGCAGAAGTAAAAACAGTTGTATATTTGCAACCGCTTTGGAATACATTCGTTAATTAAAGTTCTCAAAGCCATTCGATAACATATCGGGCGCTTAGCTCAGTTGGTTCAGAGCACTTGGTTTACACCCAAGGGGTCAGGGGTTCGAATCCCTTAGCGCCCACAATTATTAAAAAAGCCACACCTTTGGGATGTGGCTTTTTTAGTATAGTTATTATTTGATTAAAAATATAACCGAAAAACTAAATTTGAAGTAATACCTAGTGAATACCTAGTGAATTGCGTAGGTTCATTATTAGAATTCAATCTATAAAAGTGGCTCACTTCATTCTGTCTGTTCAAAATGTTCCACATTGATATTCCTATTTCTGATTTAAATCTATCATTAATACGGTACTTGTACATTGCTGAGGCATCGATTCTTAAATAGGCTTGAAGCCGTTGATTATTTGCCTGATCAAAATTTATATTCCCATCTACCACTTCATTACCTAATAGCGGTATGGATGTAGGAGTACCAGTTCTATAATTCAATCCAGCCGATAAGTCCCAAAAACCTTCGCTATAGGTACTTCCTAATGTAAAGGAATGAGTAATGTCAAAATTACTAGGAAATTGATCTTCTTCTAGACCTTGAAAACGATAGATATTATTCAAATAAGAATAACTCAACCAGCTGCTTATATTCTTAAATTGTTTTCTAAGTAGCAATTCAACTCCATAAACATCATAACTACCTTGAGTTCTCTCAAACTCATATTTTGTGGTGAAACTTTGACTTTGTGTAGTAATTCCGTCTACTTTTTTATAAAATCCTTTTGCGTCTATGAGCCAGCCTTTCTTTTTAAACATAACAGCTATAGATGCTTGCTTGCTCTGCAGTATAGGAACACTATCATTATCAGTAAGTTGCCATCTTCTCTTTTCAATTCCTAAAAAATCGTTTTGAAAGTTGACTATCTGCGAGGAGTTCTGGTGCTTGAATTCTCCCATTGCTTCTAGCTCTATATTTTCATTTAGAGATTTACGGATGCTTAATCGAGGCTCTAAGAGTACTTTTTGAAATTTTGTAATGTAATTAACTCGCATTCCTGCGCGAATCGAAAAGTTCTGGTTTGTATTACTATACCAGGCTTGACCATAAGTGGCGTGTTCCCTAAGTACTTCTTCGTCTCGTCTCACAAATCTGGGTAAATCAATATCATTTAGATTAATAACTTCTAATTCAGTAAAATCATATCCCATCTTGAATTTCCAGAGGTTACTTTGCAGTATATTTTCTAGCTTGAAATTGGTTTCTGACACCCTGTTTTCTTGTAGAAAACGTTGATTAGATAAAACATTGGCATTTATAGCTTGTAATTTGTAATTGCTCTCTGTAATGGTAAACGCGGAGGTAAAATCTTCGTTCCATTCTCTTTTGTAATTCAAGGCCGCTGCAATACTGTTTTGAGAGGCACTGCTTTGTCTGGTCTGCGAAACTCCGTTAAAAAAAGCACTTTCATTAAAGGTCAAGTCGTTGTTAATCGTAATGAAATTAAGCCTTATCACATCTTTATCAGATAACTCATACAGCCATCTTAAAGAGGCATCATTAAAATTAAAACCTTGATCAGAGTTAGTCACCTCAGCGCTGTTATTTTGAGCCTCTGTATATTGAGTTACTCTATCAAAGTAAGCCGTGTAAGTAGGTGTGCTCCACAAATCATTGAGTGATTTTCTAGAAGCTATTTGAAGGGAAGATTTCTCACTAGTAGGAATATTTGAAAATACCTCAGCATTTAAAAAATTAACTCCTACGACTCCACTGAATGTGTTATCTACTTCTTGATCTGTTTGCATATGGATGGTTCCTGAAACTCCATCAGTTAAAGAAACATCAGTTCCATTATTAATCACAGTAGATTGCTGTGTCATATGCGGATTAAAACTAGAAATCAAACCAAAAAAATGCCCTGTTTGATACATTTTAATTCCGTCCCAAAGTATCAAGTTTTGATCATTAGATCCACCTCTTATATTGATGTTAGAGACTGTCTCGTCCACACTGGTGATACTAGGCAATGCTTGCACCGTTTGTAAAACATCTGACTCAATCAATCCAGGAAGAAGGCTGAATTTATTATAATCTATAGAAGTAGTCCAGTCTGCTCTCTTATCGATTCCTCGCACGAGATAACCTTGTACTATTAACGGACTCATAACTTCCAGTTGCTCCGTCATATAAATGGTCTCACACTCTTTTGTAGAAAATGAATTTACAGCTCTTTTAATGGTCTGCAATCCCATAAAACTGAAGCTTATAAAATCACTCCTATTAGGCCTTTTGAGCTCAAAATAACCATTTTGATCACTTGTAGTATAACTGGCTCTTCCCTGAATGGTAACACCTAAGAGTGGTTGCTCTGAGGTACGATCGTAAAGATAGCCGCATAAAATACTAGGCTGAGAAATAGTGATGACTGTTTCACTTATTTTATTAAAAACCAGATCTGTTTGAATAGAGAGGTTGTCAAGTTTTACAGTTAAACTCCATTCCTTAGGTAACAGTTTTACCTTAATATTTTTTAACAGCGTGCTCTCATAATTGAAAGTGACCGCATGTTCTTTTGTAATCTCCTTGAGAACAATTTCCAAAGGCACCTTACTGCCGCTTTTTTGCCCAAATAATGAAAAGCAGTTCAGGAGTGCCAAAATAAAGATGATATAAGAATTAGTCTTTACCATTTATGACGACAACCTTTTGATCATCATTAATTTTATAGGTTAAATTAAAAGGTTGTGTAAGTGATTTTAAAGCATTTTCCAGATTGTCATGTTCAAAGACTCCTGTAAAACGCTGCTTGCCGTTATATTCAAACTGGACATCTATATCGTATTGTTTTCCTAACTCCATAAACACATCTTGTAAAGGAGCGTTTTCAAAAATACTTTTTTGATGTAACCATACTGGTGCCGCAATAACGACGTCTGTTTTTATAGCTTTACCAGCTATAATTGTTAATTGAGTTCCTGCTGGCAACTGCTCTTCTTTATTATTATAGGAAACACTTACCAGTCCTTCATAGCAAGTAACTTCAAAGCTTTCGTCTCTTGATAATACGTTAAATTCTGTCCCTAACACACTTACTTTACCAAAGGCTGTATTCACTTCAAAGCGTTTTCCTTTTTCTACATCAAAGAAGGCTTCTCCTTGAAGTTGTAAGATTCTTTGATCGTCCCACTGTGATAAATTATACTCCAGTTGCGAGGCCTCATTGAGGTTAACTATAGAATTATCTGGAAGCGTTATGGTTTCCTGTTGTCTTGAATAAGTCGCAAAAGTATTTATTTCATCTCGGTCTATAAAAGTATAAATAGAAAAAGCTACCAAAAAAACAGCTGCCATACTTGAAACTACTTTTAGCCAGTTTACAGAAGGTGATTTGCGCTCTACTATTTTTTGATTCAAGCTTTCAAAAGAACCTACTTTCACTTGAACATCTCCTTTAAATCTTTTAGCCTCTTTAAGGATTTCTTCATAAAATCCAGCTTCTTCGAGCCCACGGAACTGTTCTGCTTCAGTTTCAGTTAACTCATCGTCCAACCATTTTTTTATTAAGTATTCTTTATCCATGATATACGGTTCTAATAATAAAACAACTCAAGTTGGAATTCTCCCATAATTATTTTTATTTCAGTTCTTCCAGTTGACTTTTGAGTTTGTTAAAAGCAGCATAAATCCTATGTTCTGCTACCTTTTTAGTAATTCCTAAAAAATCTGCTATTTGTAGATGGGTTTTACCATCCACTTTATTTAATAAAAAAGCAACTCGTTCTTCTTCTTTCAATGAGGATAAAGCAGTTTCAAAACGTTCTAAAAACTCTTTTTTACGCATTACAAATTCTGGAGACTCATTAGTATAATCCTTAGGACGTACCTCTTGATATTTCAATACTACTTTTTGATGTTTAACTTCATTAAGCATCATATTATTTGAAGTCGTATATAAATAGGATTTGGCTGCCTCAGGAGCTACTTTAGAGCAGTTTTCCCATAATTTTATAAATGCTTCCTGGACTTTATCTGATGGATTTAATAAAGATCCATATTTATATAAAAGTATATTGCTTAAACTTTGAGCATACTTTTCATAAAGCTTGGAAAAGAGTATTTTGTCACAAATATTTTTATGTAATGAAGTAGGCAAGTAGGACTGTTTTGAAATTTGAATGGCCGAAAGGTATATAAAAAAATCAAAATTGTTTGGGACTTTTTATTTTTGAGTTGTTTTATAATAAAGGCAGTCTTTTCATAGCTAGTTAGAGCATGCACTATTGAACAGATAACCTAAATCAAAATCAAAAATTAAATTACTAAAACAATGAAAACAATGAAGCCTCTATTAATTATTTTACTCGGTCTATTATTCGTTATGACCTCTTGTAGAACAGAAGATGATCTAACCATAGATCCACCAGTGGAAGAAACCCTAGCAGCAAACTCTATAATTGCAAACTTGATGAGTAAAACCTCTTTAAACGATGGTTCCTTTGATAATATTATAGATAACGCTAGTTGTCTAAGTATTCAACTACCAGTAACTGTAACCGTAAACGGTACAACACTTACTATAACTGATACTAGCGGTTATCAAAACATCGAAGACATACTTGATCTTTTTGATGATGATGTAGATACTGTTGTCATTACTTATCCTATAACAGTAATTCTTACAGACTTCTCAACCCTAGTTGTTAATGATGACTCTGAGCTGGCGGCACTTGCTGTTAACTGCAATGGTGACAATCAATTTGATGATGATATTGAATGCATAGATTTTCAATATCCCATTACTGCATCTGTTTTTAATGCCAATAATGACTTGATCAACACCATTACCATTAACAATGATAATGAAATGTATAATTTTATCGAAGACCTCGATGACTATGCAGCAGTTACGATTAACTTCCCTATTACAATAATACTTGCTGACGGCACTACACAAACCATCAGTAATATTCAAGAGCTAGAAAATGCGATTGAAACAGCCGAAGATACTTGTGATGAAGATGATGATAACGACTATAATGACGATGATTGCGATAATTGTACAACAAGCGACCTAGATGCCATATTTGCAGACTGCATGGACTGGACAGTAGATGGATTAGAACTTAATGACATGGATTTGGAAGATAACTATAGCGATTATATATTTACTTTTAATAGTGATGGAACTATTACTGTAATAGAAAACGCAAATACCTTCACAGGAACATGGAATGCTTCAGGAACAGGAAATAACATTATGGTTACCATTTCAATTACAGGCTTGCCTGACTTCAATAACACTTGGAACTTACATGAAATTGAAAGAGAAGCAGGAGAAGCCGAGTTCGAACTAAGATTTGGAGAAGATGAATTAGAATTTGAAAGCGATTGCTAGAATCCTAACAAAAGGTTCTAAAGTCCATAACTTAAAAATTATTACTACCTAAAATATTACAATTATGAAAAATCAATTTTATATCGGTTTACTGCTTCTTTTAAGCTTTTCACTTATGTCTTCGACTTGTTCTAGTGATGATGATGCAATGAGTGACAATAGTCAGCAAATTGCTCAAATTGAGGTACAGGCTACTTCTGGAACCTGGCGCATCACCAATTTTGTAGACTCAGGAGTAGATGAAACTGCAGATTTTAACGGCTATGACTTCACCTTTAATACAGATGGGAATTTAATAGCTACCAATGGAGCTAATACACTAAATGGCACTTGGTCAGTCACTGATGATAGTATCGGTAGCAGCGATGACAGCAATGACGATGATGATATAGATTTCAACATTTTCTTCCCTGTACCTGATTCCAATGATTTTGAAGATTTAAACGATGACTGGGATGTGGTATCCAATAGCGCTACTCAAATCATTCTTATAGATATAAGTGGTGGTAATGGAGGAACAGACAATCTCACTTTTGAAAGGAATTGAATTAGTCTATCTGAGCAATAATATTTTCCCTAAGACGGTGGATTAATTGTAAGCCAATCACTATAAAATGATTGGCTTTTTTATAGATGCCTATTACTTCTTAACTTCAGGGCAATATCATAAATAGTAATTATTGAAAGATGCTTGTTGTTTCTGAAGTCATCCTTGAATATCCGCTTTCGCGAAAGCAAAATAATTGATAACATAGTAAGACAACTAATACTCTAATAAGGGTTTAACATATTGAGCGTTTAGTTATAATAAATTCCAAATTCTATTATTAATTGATTTACAAATAATTAATCCAATATCCTCATTCAAAAAGTTCGAAATCTGTCGCTCCGACTCCACAAAGGTCTTCAGAAATGAAGACCTTTTTTTGTTTACATAATATATCACTGCTATAACGATATCTTCTAAAAAATTGATGTGTTTTCATAAAGATTCAATTTTGATTTTTATAGAGCAGGAAGATACATTGATATGATTCAAGAATTGTTTATTTTCTGCAGCCTTATCCTTATAGTGACAGAGGTTTCAGAAATAGAAATGAGCTTACTACGGTAATATCACTTTTTCACTCACAGGAATACCATCACTGTCAAAATATTTATAAAGTCCTAGATACTCTTTAGATTTTAAAAATAAGTAACTAGAATGATCAATATCATGTTGGTCTAAAACTGGTTTATCTACTAAGTAGTCAAATAACGTTGGAAATACAGCTACGGTGCTTTTAATATTTGATTGATATGATTTGAATTCTTTAGGAGCTTTTATGCTTAGTAAAGAGCTAAAAACACTTTGTTTTAATTCATTACTTTTTATAACATTCGAGTATGCCTGTCCGGTATGAGTAAATCCAGCAAAACCACCATGATCTGAAGCTAAAATAATTATCGCTTCTGGATCTTTTGATGATATTAATCTTGTCATATCAATCAGTTTAGGAATAATATTTTTAACTTCTTCCGTATATTTTATTCTTTCGCTTTCTATTGCTTCCTCACCATCTTTACTATATGAAATATGACCAGGATGTAGTATTTCTATAAAATAAAACTGGGGTTGATCACTACCTATACTTATAGAAAGCTGTTTTTCAAAATCACCTTGGTAATCTTTATCAAGGTAATAGTTGGGTAATAACGGAGATAGATCAGTGGACTTTACGTTATTTGTGTCATAAATAACCTCTGGATAATTGAGCATTAAATAGGAATGCTGTAAAATTAGATTCGTCTGGTAACCATTCTTTTTTAAAGTCCTTAATACTGGATTATCACCTAAAATGATATCGCGAGCATCCATAAGTTCGGTAGTAGATGAAGCTGTTGGTAAATAGTGATGTTGTCCGGTAAATAATACACTATTAGAAGCTAAGGTGCTAGAATAATTACTTCTAAAGTCATGATTAAATTGAAATCCTTCATGTTCTAATGAATCATAAAAATCTGAATTGTCTAATTGGTATATAGAATTCGTTGCAGCCGGCTTGCCAACAAAACCGTCTGGTTGAATCAAATATATATTTGGTTTCTTTTTAAAAGTGTAAGATTCAAATGGAGCATTTTCTATCCAGTCATTGCCAGGTACTACCGTAGTGAGTATAAAAAACAGTAATTGTCCTATGGCAATAACCAGCATCAAACTTAACAGTAATACGATCTTTTTGTAATGTTTTGCAATGAAAATAGAAGCGATAATGGTCAATACTCCAAATAAGACCAAAGCTTTCCATCGCCACCCTAAATAGATGGATAAGGAAAAGATAATAGAAAAATTAATGAGCAAATAGGACCAGTACAACTGTATTCTTTTAGCTGGATATTTTTTTTTGAAAAATAAATCCAATCCTAAAAATAGAACAGATGGAATGATAATAAAACAAGCGATAAAACTCAATAGCTGTTGCCACGAATTGACTATTGTATAATTTTTCAAGTATAAATAAACAATCGCATAAGCGCCTGGTAGTATAGTAACGGTCCACCATAAGTGTCTGTCACTAGAAAGGTATTTAACGATCTTATCCTTCATGTCTCTTAAACAGAAATAATGTGCGTTCAGTTCCTTCTATTTTCTCTGATTTGATCAACTTAAAGTGCTGTTGGTATGCTTTCGCGAAAGCGGAAATAGAATAATCATCAAACAAGTGACGCGCATCTCTTTTACTATCCAGTATAAATTTTACCCAACTGTCGTCGCGGTCAGGAAACTCTATAATGAGGTATTGAGATAATTTTGAAAAGTAACTGGCGCTCATTTCAAAAGGAACATTACCGGTCAATGTGATATGGTGAATAAGTGCAAGAGCCATACTCAAATCTGGTTGAAAACTAATTACTCTAGAAGTAAAAGAATCTCTCTCTGAGTTTTGAAAACCTATGGATGGAGATGGTTGCATTAAGTCACAAACAATTGGTATCAGTCGCTGTTCTTTAGATTTTAATTGATTTAAGTAGCATTGATCTATCGCTGGTTGATCGATATCACTAATTATTATCTGGCTAGCTTGATTTAGTAATTCTTTAGCAAAAGTGCCATCATTGCCTCCTAAATCGATAATTTTAGTAGCCTCAACCTCGGCGCACCATAGCTTAATAAGTTTCTTTTTGTTTTGAAAAGAAGCCTCTTGATAATTGATCTGATTGTAATAACTAGACCACTCGGTATTTTCCTTAGAAGCCATAGCATCAATATGCTGTTCTAAGGCTTGAAGCATTTTGATTTGAGAGATTTTAGAAAGGCTTATTTTTTTCTCATCATTATTTTCTGTTGGTTTCTTTCCATCAGATTTTGATAATAAATGAATATGACTGTAAATAATAGGATGGAACCTTGAAGTAAATGGTAGTTGACGCTTTACTTCACTCAAATCGATTCCATTAATAGAATGTTGAAGCGTTTTTAAAAAGGAACCACCATATTTTTGAGCCAGTAATAAAGGTCCAAAAAAGTGTTCATTAAATTGCTTCAATGCTCTCCAAGGATTATTTTCTTTATACTTTTCAATACTTAAAGTGTCTATAAAAACAGCTTTTCCTTTGTGAAAGGTGACATTAAATGCACTAGCATCTTTTAATGAAAAATTATTTTCTAACAGAAAGATCTGAATACGTAGCGTGAGCTGCGCAGCATGTTTGTATTGATTGAAACTCCATTCATAAGGATAAGTAACAAAATCTAACTGCTCTGGAAGAATGATTATTTTTTCTTCATCACTTCTTAATTCTTCATGCGGTATCAACCATTTTTTATCAAAGAGTTTTTGATACACACCAGAAGATGTAGCGGCTTTATATTCTTTAAAATAAACTGGATTGATTTGTCTATAAAAAATACCGTTTTCTTGATAAACAAAACCAGACGGATCTCTGTATGAAGATGGATGCCTGCGCATTATTTAGTATCAGAATTTTGATCATAGCTATTGTCAAAGCTACTTTCTTTTTTAGCTTTACGTAAACCCAACCAGCCTTTTACGGTCGCTACTACTGTTTTGTAGAATAAAACAAAACCGGCCAATGCTGCTATTGCTGCCTGCGCAATCATAGCGCCCAAACCAGGATCAAAGTATAATAAATAATTCATAGAGGCAATTTAATTAATTATTATACTATAATAGAATAAAAGGAATTAAACTTTATTACGCTACTTATGAGGTGATTATATGAAAATCAATCATTTGACGCTTTCGCGAAAACGTCATAAACAGCTAGTAGTGAGATTTTTATTAAGATAGAGGTAATGATTAACAAATTTAAAAAGCTGAAAAGCTTCATTAAACCTATGCTATCAGAGCGACGCTATTGAAGTAAATTCACTGCAACTTTATTGATTTAATAGAATTGATATGTTGTAAAAGAAGGCTACAATTGTGCGGCAATTAACTCATTGATCCATTCTAAGAAACGCTCGTCTTTTTCATTAAAGGCGTTAGGCGTATTACTATCTATATCAATCTGCCCAATATTCTTACCATTCTTAAACATAGGAATTACTATTTCACTCTTAACATGAATACTGCAAGCGATGTAATTATCTTGTGCGTGTACATCATCAACTACAAAATTTGCGTTAGAAACGGCAACCTGTCCGCAAATACCTTTTCCAAAAGGAATTACGGTGTGATCTGTAGGTTCTCCAGCCTGACTCCATAAATGTAAGGTTGGTTCTGTTTCATGGGCCATATAAAAACCTACCCAATCGTATGTATCCACATTAGCCTGAAGTAAATCACAAACGGCTTGCATTTTTTCTTTAGTAAGCAAATCAGGTTGATTTGTTATGGTAAGAATTTGAGGTTTTAGTTTTTCTATTTTCATGAATTAAATAATAAGATTGCAAAGCTACTCCATGGTTTTGTTTTAAAAGCTAACTTTGTTTTAAAATAATTACCATTGAAAGTACTACAACCATATTATCCTGTTTTTAGATTTGTGGGCATTTTTGCATTGTTCTATATTGTATTTTCGATTGCTTATTACTTTTTTTTAGATTTTGAATGGAGTAGTCAGTTATATCCGGATCCTGTAACAGCTCAAATTAGTTATCAAACTCAAGAATTGTTGCAGATGATAGGGTATAATGCAAGTACCTTAAACTCTCCAGTACATCCTTCGGTAATCATGTTTATTGATGAACAAAATATATATCGAGTGATAGAAGGTTGTAACGCAGTTAGTGTAATGATTTTATTTACTGCTTTTGTAGTAGCATTTGCGCGAGGCTTGAAAAAAACAATTGGATTTTTAATTCTAGGAATCGCATTTATATATGTGGTGAACTTGTCAAGGTTAGTGATTTTAGGAATTATCTATAAAGAATATGCGGATTATGCTCATTTTTCCCACGAAATTATATTTCCTAGTATTATCTATGGCGCAGTGGTTTTATTGTGGCTTTATTGGATTAGAAATGTAAAACCGAAAGAAGTTGCGTAAAGTTACATCTACCTTTTTAGTAATAATATCATTAGTCGGTTTGATTAGTGTTCGTGTTTTTGCAGAGAAAATTTTTTACGATCCATTTAATTTATATTTCAAGTCCAGTTTTCAGTTGCATCCACTTCCAGAATTTGAAAGTATCCCATACATTCTTTCTCTAGTTTTAAGATATGGGCTTAATTTATTTTTTACTTTAATTATTATTTGGACCCTTTATAAAAATAAAGAATTCATTAAAGGAACGTTATGGGTATATCTTCTCGCATTTATAGTATTAATTAGCTCATTTTTTATCTTATATATATTTGATTATGAATGGGTAAAAATGAGTTTGTTTTATGTAAGAAGGTTTTTAATCCATCCTATATTATTATTTATTTTAGTTCCTGGCTTTTATTTTATTTCAAAGACAAAGGGTAAGAATACATAATTATAAATAGATTTTTGCAGCCAATAATTCAAATTTAGACTTTAAGTTGATTGCATCAAAAAAGCCGATTCTTTTAAGAATCGGCTTTTGTTTTAGAAATAAATCTAATTATTTAGGATCAAGAATCATATCAATTCTTTCTACTAGATCTTTTAGATGAATTTTTGATAAACGATCACTTGTACGATTTGAAGCACGAGCAGCATCTCTTTTAAGTGTTTCCAGCTCTGCACGTACAATAGGTCTGATGTCACTTTGTTCTACATCAATGTTTGTCCCACCAAAACGACTATTGCTAGCTTCATTAGTCATGATAAATTCTAAACGTTCTACATAAGCACGTTGTAAATTACGACGGTAACGATCTATTTTTTGACCTCTTGATAGTTCTGAGAAAAGACCTTTTCTTAATTCAGTCATCATATCTAATAGACCATAAGCGTTGTTGCCATTAACCTCTTCATTTTCCATTAAACGAGCCATACGACCAAAGTCAAGAATATTATTTAATGTACGTACTTGTACACCACGGATACGCTCAATTCCTCCAGCAGATTCTATTTTATTAAAGATATCCTGATCAATTAACCATTCTGGAGTTTCAAACAATTGCGTGTGCAAGAAAGCCATAGCGCGACGTTGCTTATCTTTAGATGCATGCTCATATACAGCACCTTCTTGACCATAAGCTTTGTAGGTTTCTTTTACACCACCTATGTTACCGGTAACATGTCCCATGTAGCGATTGAACTGTCCTACTAACTGTCCATACATGTTCTCAAGTTCGTCAAAGTTTTCACCTTCTTCTCCAGTCCACTTTCCTAAGTTAGGAACAATACGTTTTAAGTTTTTAATTCCGTATTCACTAGCAAGCATAGAGTCATCACCTAGGTCTTCAGTTTGAGAAGTATGATCTATGACACCAAATTGCTGACGTCCAAATCTATAAACAGGATCACCTGCTTTTTCTAAAATCCAAGCATCAAGAATTTCTTTTTCTTCTTTTGCTGTTTTATCTAATATAGGCTTGTAACCCCACATAATAGAATACTTATCGTATGGTCCAATGTCTGGCATAAGTGCTACATCACCATCTTCTGGCTGTGCGATATAGTTGAAACGTGCATAGTCCATGATCGAAGGAGCAGTACCAAATTCTTTGGTAAATGCTGGATCTCTTAATTTTTCTACAGGGTAAGCAACAGAGCTACCCATGTTGTGAGGCAAACCTAAAGTATGTCCTACCTCATGAGAACTTACAAAACGAATTAAACGGCCCATAACTTCTTCATCAAAATTATTCATACGTGCATCTGGATTAATAGCTGCAGTTTGAATAAAGAACCAATTGTGTAATAAGGTCATTACGTTATGATACCAGTTGATATCGCTTTCTAGAATCTCTCCTGATCTAGGATCACTTACGTGTGGTCCATTTGCATTAGGAATAGGAGAAGCTAGATATCTCACGGTAGAATAACGTACATCTTCTGGACTCCAATCTGGATCTTCTTCTTTAGTAGGAGCATCTTTTGCGATGATTGCTTCCTTAAAACCAGCTGCTTCAAAAGCTACTTGCCAGTCTTCAATACCTTGTTTAATATATTTTCTCCATTGCATAGGTGTTGCAGGATCAATGTAATAAACAATCTGCTTTTTAGGAACTACTAATTCGCCAGCTTTAAATTTTGCTACATCTTCATCTTTTACTTCCAGCCTCCAACGATCTAAATAAACAACAGTTTTAGTCTTTTGATCTTCAAGTCCATAGTCTTGCTGGCCTCTTGCAAACCAGCCTACACGTTGGTCAAAGTAACGTCTCTTCATAGGCTCTTTAGGTAAAAGAATCATAGAGTTGCTCATTTCTAAGGAAATAGATTGTACACTATTGTTAGAAGGTGGTGAGCTAGAAAAATAAGTTTTTACGTGTCTTGATTCGATATTTTGTGGGTAAGAACGCAATGTATCGATGTAAGATCTGCTCGCGTCTAGTCTACTAACTCGGTATCTAGTGCGTGCTCTTTCTGGAAAACCTATGGCTTTAACGTCTTTTTCAAAAAAGTCAGTTACATCTATAACCGTGTTGTTGGTCACACTATCTTTTTTAATTGCCTTAATAGGAAAAGAGTAAAGGATAGGTTCAAAATTTGAATTTTCTACCGCCATACTCACAGGAAGAGAATCTGCGGCAACGACCTGATGAGAAACTACTCTTAAGAGAATATTTTTATTTTTCTTTTGCCATCTTAAGGTTTGTGTGTTTTGTTTTCCACCACCGAAACCTAGTCCGGATGCTGTTTTTGCAATTCGTGTTACCATTAACATCTCTCTGTCAAAAAGACTATCTGGTATTTCATAAAACCACTTGTCTTCTACCTGGTGAACAGTAAATAAACCTTCATCACTTTTTGCTTCTTTAGTAATAACTTTTGCATAAGGCTGGATATCACCTTTTTTAGGCTTCTTAGCAGAAGCGCTTTTTTTTACAGGGGCTTTCTTTTTTCCTTGGAAAATCGAACAGCTAGTTGTAACAGATGCAGCGAGCAGCAGCATCATCAACATTTTGATTGTACGCATTGATTTTGTTTTTTTATTGATTGCCTAAATATATTATCATAAAGTTGAATATTTCTTAACAAGGCGTTAACGGAGTCCAGAATTTTATAAATATGGATAAATCAGGATTCGATTGTTAATTTAAATTTAGCTTTAGAGAAAGCTAGCTCATAAACCATCCTTTCATTTGACATAGAAATAGACCTTTTCAGTAGTTCTTTATTTATTGTTCCGCTTTCGCGAAAGCGATATTTTTAATTGAAAGCATAAAAAATAAAACTTCTAAAGAATATAAAAATAGATATGCTAAGGGCTAATTTGCGCTATATTTTCAAAAACTTTCTTATCTCCTTTCCATATCTGGAACTTACTGCGATAAAATATAATCCATCAGATAGATGTTTAATAGAAATTATATTCAAAGTTTTTATTGAATTGGTAGAGAGAACTTTTTTACCTTGAACATTATATATGCTAACAACAGCTTCTTGAGCGTTGGATCTCTTTATTTTTAATATATCACTCACAGGGTTAGGATATATATCTATATGGTTCATATCAAAATTTTGGTTGTTCAAAGTGTCCACCGTAAAGCATTCACTACGCTCTGTGCATCCATTAATAGTAACATCTACAGCATATGACCCTAGAGAAGTTGGATTAAAATTGCGCCTGTTTTCATTTACGATTGCGTTTTGATTATTACAGTCTATCCACTGATAAACTGCTCCTTGTTGGTCTACTTGCAATGCATTCCCTGATTGGGTGATATTCGTATTGTTACTTGAAACGCCGGCTTTAGTTGCTATATAAGCCATACATATTTTAACCATATCGTGGTAATAAGAAATATCCATTAAACTTACTCGATCGCCTGCAGTATGATATGCAGTATTCTGGTCATTGTTAGACCATGCTTCTCCTAATAGAACAGCTGTATAATTTTGATCCCAAAATGGTTTATGATCACTGTTAGGTGTTCCTGGGTTTACAATATTTACACTTAAATTAATACTAGAATTATAAGTGTTTAATAATCCAACGATATCATCTTTCATAGCAATCGAATTAGCTATGTTTCTTACGTCTATGTCAAACTCGTTATCACCATCTCCATCAAAACCCATCATGTCTAAGTTAAGAACGGCTTTGATATTATCTCCTCTTGCTGCGGCTGCAGTAGCATAATTTCTTGCGCCTATTAATCCTAATTCTTCTTCATCCCAAAGTGCATAGACTATAGTATTGTCTACACATTGTTGTGAAAGGATTCTAGCTATTTCCAGGATAGCAACAGTTCCACTTGCATTATCATCTGCGCAGTAGTTTGCGACAGCATCATAATGGCCACATATGATATAAATGTCATTAGGATTTATAGTTCCTGTTTGCGTCCCAATTATATTACGACCGGTGGAACTGTAGATATTGTCTTGTACATTAAGATTAGGTAGGCTTTGTAGTTCTTGTAAAAGATAATCTGCTGCTAGATTATTGTCAGTATTGCTAACCCTATTTAAAAGAGTAACTACATTTCCATTTACTGTAGTGCTCGTTTCTCCAGAAAAAACATTTAAACCATTTAAAAGTGATGATTGATCTACTTGATCTATCAGATTTTGGACATTTTGTCCTGAGCCTATGATACTAAAGGTAAAACAAAAGATTAATAAAATACGTTTAATCATAATGATGAATTAAGAAGAAACAAAAGTAAGGTTTATGTGATCACGTTGCTTTTGTTTATTTCTCATAACAACGTAGATCAATAAAAAAGCCACCTCAAAAGAGAGATGGCTTTAAAACTTTTACTGTTTAGCTTAATGATTTTACATCATTCCGCCCATGCCGCCTGGCATTCCACCTGGCATTGCGCCACCAGCATTGTCTTCTTTAATTTCTATAAGAGCACATTCTGTAGTAAGAATCATTCCAGAAACAGATGCTGCATTTTCTAAAGCAACACGAGTTACTTTCTTAGGGTCTATAATTCCTTCTTTAAGCATGTCAACATACTTATCGTTTTTAGCATCATAACCGTGGTTTCCTTTAGATTCTAATACTTTAGAAACAACTACACTGCCTTCTCCACCAGCATTTTCTACTATAGTTCTCAAAGGAGATTCAATAGCGCGCGCTACGATAGAAATACCAGTTTCTTGGTCTGCATTAGAAGCTTTTACTTTGCCAAGAACTGACTTTGCTCGCACAAGAGCAACGCCACCACCAGCAACGATTCCTTCTTCTACAGCTGCACGAGTAGCATGAAGAGCATCATCTACACGATCTTTCTTTTCTTTCATCTCTACTTCACTAGCAGCACCTACATAAAGAACAGCAACACCACCAGCAAGCTTTGCAAGGCGTTCTTGTAATTTTTCTTTATCATAGTCAGATGTAGTGTTCTCGATTTGAGATTTGATCTGTCCTACTCGAGATGTGATATCAGCGTTTTTACCAGCTCCGTTTACTAGAGTTGTGTTGTCTTTATTGATATCTACTTTTTCACAAGTACCTAACATTTCTAGAGTAGCGTTCTCAAGAGTAAATCCTCTTTCTTCAGAAATCACAGTACCACCAGTAAGAATTGCGATATCTTCTAACATTGCTTTTCTTCTATCTCCAAAACCTGGTGCTTTAACTGCAGCGATTTTTAAAGAACCTCTTAATTTATTTACCACTAAAGTAGCAAGAGCTTCTCCATCTACATCTTCTGCAATGATAAGAAGTGGTTTACCTGTTTGAGCAACTGGCTCAAGTACTGGCATTAATTCTTTCATAGTAGAGATCTTCTTGTCAAATAACAAGATGTAAGGATTCTCTAACTCTGTAGTCATCTTTTCAGAATTTGTTACAAAGTAAGGAGATAAGTAACCGCGGTCAAATTGCATTCCTTCTACAACATCCACATAAGTTTCAGTTCCTTTTGCTTCTTCAACGGTGATGACACCTTCTTTTCCAACTTTTCCAAAAGCTTTTGCGATTAAATCACCGACAACTTCGTCATTATTTGCAGAGATAGAAGCCACTTGCTTAATCATCTCGCTAGAATCACCTACTTTTTTTGCTTGCTTTTCAAGGTCTTTAACAATAGCTTCAACAGCTTTGTCGATACCACGTTTTAAATCCATTGGGTTAGCGCCGGCTGCAACGTTCTTTAGACCTTCTTTTACGATAGCTTGAGCAAGTACTGTTGCGGTAGTTGTTCCATCACCAGCAAGATCATTAGTTCTAGATGCAACTTCCTTTACCATTTGTGCACCCATATTTTCAAGCTCATTTTCAAGCTCGATTTCTTTGGCCACACTTACACCATCTTTAGTTACTACAGGAGCACCAAATGATTTTCCTATAATCACATTACGACCTTTTGGTCCTAAAGTTACTTTCACTGCGTTAGCAAGAGCATCAACACCACGTTTGATTCCGTCTCTAGCTTCTATATCAAATTTTATTTCTTTTGCCATTTTGTTTTTATTTGTTCCGCTTTCGCGAAAGCGGAATAGTTAAAATTTCTATGCTACTTATTTGTTGTAATTATACGATTGCAAGAATATCGTCTTCTCTCATGATTAGGTAATCACTACCTTCTAATTTTAATTCGGTACCACTGTATTTCCCGTATAAAACGGTATCTCCTATTTTAACAGTCATATCGTGCTTTTTTGTTCCTTTTCCTACGGCAACAACTTTACCTTGTTGTGGTTTTTCTTTTGCCGTGTCTGGGATGTAAAGACCTGAGGCTGTTTTTTGTTCTGCAGCCATAGGTTCTATAACGACTCTGTCTGATAATGGTTGAATATTTAATGCCATTTTAAAAAATGTTTATATGATTAGTAATGATCATTCTATTTTCCATAAATGTGCCAATTGATATTCACTGACAAAACTGCTGTAAACAAAAATATCCAGCCTTAAGAGCTGGATATTTTGTCAGTATATTTTATGAAATTGCTTACTCGCTGTCAGTTTCATCTGTTGTAGTTGCAGCTGGATCTGGAAGATTTGTTGTTGCTTCTATTGCATTAGGATCTGTTACCTTGATAGTTCCTTGTGCTTTATCTTGTATAAGTGATGTACTTGCAAGAAGGATAAGAACTAAAAGTGCCGTAGAAAGAACCCACGTACTTTTATCTAAAAAGTCACCTGTTTTCTTTACACCACCTAATTGTTGAGTACCGCCACCACCAAAGCTAGAAGATAATCCACCACCTTTAGGATTTTGAACCATGATTACCACGATTAGTAAAAATGATACTAATACGATGAGTGCTAAAAAGATATAAAATGTTGTCATTATGTATGATTACTTTGTAAATTCTTGATTTCCTGAATTTGGTCTGCAAATAAACCACTTTTTTCTGGATGCTGCAATACTAAAACCTCATAAGCTTTCAATGCTTTAGAATAGTTTTTTTGCGCTATGTAAACCTTTGCTAGTGTTTCGGTCATGAATTGGCTAGGGTCTTCATAGTCATTTGCAATATTCATAGCACTTCCTGTAGATTTACGAGGTCTTATTTTAGGTTTTTCGGCAAGAAATTGATCGATGCGTGCCATCTTTCTAGCGCGATCATCTACTTCTTGAGTAGTATCGAGTATATGATTGTTTTTTTCCTCATTGGGCTTTATGTTGGATTCATAAGATGCTTTTGATTCAGTAGTATTATTTGAAGTTACATCAGACCTTTTTTCTGTTTCTCTCTCAATAGGCTGCAAAGTGGTCAGTTGTAACCATTTTGAAAAGCTATAGGTTTCATTTTGATCAAATTCTAGTGGTTGATCAACTATGGATACTTCTTTTTTCTTTTCAAATAGATCTATATCTGTAACTTTAGTAAAGTCTTTACTTGAGTTTAAATCTTCCTCTTTAACTGGACCTATTGAAGGAGAGCCTAAATCTGCTTCTGAAAAATCATTTTCTTGCTGTTGTAATAATTTAATTTGCTCACTTACTTCATTTTGTAAAAACGATTCTGAAGTTATAAAATCAAATAATACAGATCGATCTGTGGTATGTGTTGCTGTTTTTTGTAATTCTTTGTTATAAAGTGGACTGCTTTGTAATTTTAAACCTTTTAAATATAAGCTTCTGGCAGCTTGAAAAAATGGAAACTCTTGAACAACATCTTCTAATATTTCAAGATGATCTACATGAATAGATTCTGGATGGGCCAGTAATTGGTTGATTAAAGCTGTATTTACCATTTTGCTAAAGTATCATTAAAGATATCTTGTGTGATTTGCTCATAAATAACTTCTAACGCAATGTCAAGTGCAGCACCTTGTAATTGAGTATTAGCACTATAATCATAGAAAAAGCTGTATTTTTTTTCAAAACTCTCTTCTTCTACTTTATTATTAGTAAATCTTACATTTATGTCTATAGTAAGTCTACTTTGTGATGCCGTGCTGTTTGCAGTAGCAGTCATAGGCGCAATGAAATATCTAGTGATTTCACCTTGGTATAGATAATCTCCATTTTTTGTAACTAGACTCAATCGAGATTGATCCTGAATCAGATCTTGTAAGGCTATTGTGAAGTCTCTTTCAATTCCAGGTTCTACTAAAGTTGCTTCATAGCCAAAATAATCTACTTGAAAAGTTTTTACGTCGGCAGGTAGAGTAACACCACTCAAACTATAAAAGCCACAAGAGGACAAACTTAAAGTTAGTAATCCAATAATTATAAAGCGTAAGTTCTTAAAGGTCATATTGTTTTATTTTACGGTAAAGTGTACGCTCTGAGATGCCTAAGTCATCTGCAGCAGCTTTTCTCTTCCCTTTATGTCTTTCTAACGACTTTTTAATCAATTCTATTTCCTTATCTGCAAGAGAAAGTGATTCTTCTTCTTCAATTTCTTGTGCAAAATCATAGCGATCACCAGCAGGTTGAACTGGTTCTACGTAATGATTTTCGTTATTACTTATATGAGAGGTAGAAGTGACCTGATCTTCTTGAGTATAATCGTATGCGTTGTCAATCACATCTTCATAATCCTGTTCTCTACTTTCATGATTGCCATAAATGCGCTTGATCAATCCAGGATTTTCTTCTCTTACATCTTTTGCGTTACCATTCTCCATGAGTTCGTTAGTCAACTTTTTAAGGTCGCTGAGGTCATTTTTCATGTCAAACAGTACTTTGTATAAAATCTCACGCTCGTTAGCAAACTCGCTATCACTCTTTTTCTTATCGCCTATTACGGCTGGTAAATTCTTTCCTGCATCTGGTAAATAAGTACGCATGGTATGTGCGGTAATTAAACGTTCCTTTTCAAGAACACTAATTTGCTCTGCAATATTGCGCAGTTGTCTTATGTTACCGCTCCATCTATAATTGGTAAGTATAGAAACGGCATTATCATCGAGACGCAAGGTTGGCATCTTGTACTTCATCGCAAAATCACTTGCAAATTTTCTAAACAACAAGTGGATATCTCCTTTACGATCTCGCAATGGAGGCAAGTCTATCTCTACGGTACTTAATCTGTAATAAAGATCTTCTCTAAACTTTCCTTTCTCTATTGCTTCAAACATTTTTACATTAGTTGCAGCAACAATTCTAACATCAGTTTTTTGTGTTGTAGAAGATCCTACTTTAAGAAATTCTCCATTTTCTAAAACACGTAGTAATCGTACTTGAGTCGGTAGCGGCAATTCTCCTACTTCATCTAGAAATATAGTACCACCATCTGCAACTTCAAAATATCCAGATCTTGTAGAGGTAGCACCAGTAAAAGCACCTTTTTCATGACCAAATAATTCTGAATCTATGGTTCCTTCAGGAATTGCACCGCAGTTCACTGCAATATATTTAGCGTGTTTTCTAAACGATTGTGAGTGTATTATTTTAGGAATACTTTCTTTTCCAACACCACTTTCTCCAGTTACTAGAACCGAGATATCAGTAGGAGCAACCTGTATAGCTTTTTCAATGGCTCTATTAAAGCCAGGATCATTACCTATTAATTCAAAACGTTGTTTAACTGATTGTACACTTTCCATATTAAACGGTATCGTAGGTTAAAGGGCCTTTCATATCGCTATAGCCTATTGCTTTTCCTTTTAAAGTTGCGCTAGTACAATCAGTGATTTCTACCATTACATAATCACCTACCTTATAATCTTCTTTGTCAAATATGGCTACGTAATTTTGAGTATTACGTCCAGCCCATTGCAAATCTGATTTTTTAGATTCTTTTTCAATAAGACATTCTACGGTTTTACCAACAAAGTATTGCGCTCTTTCATGACCGGTTCTTCTTTGAACAGCAATGATTTCATTTAGCCTTCTACTTTTAACCTCTTCTGGAACATCGTCTTCTAATTTGCGTGCCGCCATGGTTCCTGGTCGTTCAGAATAAGCAAACATAAATCCATAGTCATATTTTACATATTCCATAAGACTTAAGGTATCTTGATGATCTTCTTCAGTCTCTGTTGGGAATCCTGTAATCATATCTTGAGAAACAGCACACTCAGGTATAATAGCGTGAACACGATCTATCAATCTCATGTACTCTTCGCGAGTATGTAAGCGATTCATTTCTTTTAAAATGCGATCACTTCCAGATTGAACTGGTAAGTGAATGTAATTACATATGTTTCTATGTGCAGCAATCGCATGAAGCACATCATCACTAATATCTTGCGGATTACTAGTAGAAAAACGTACTCTTAAGTCAGGATGCGAGTTAGCTACCTTATGTAATAATTGAGCAAAATCTACTGCTGTGGCTTTTGCCATTTTACTCGCTTTTTTGAAGTCTTTTTTAAGACCACCGCCGTACCATAAATAAGAATCTACATTTTGCCCTAATAATGTAACTTCCTTAAATCCTTTCTTCCATAAATCTGCAACTTCATCTAGTATAGATTGAGGATCACGACTGCGTTCACGACCACGAGTAAATGGGACTACACAAAAGGTGCACATATTATCACAACCACGTGTTATGGATACAAAGGCAGTAACGCCATTTGTGTTTAATCGCACAGGAGCGATATCTCCATAAGTTTCATCTTTAGAAAGCAACACGTTTACCGCATCACGGCCTTCATCTATTTCTGCAACAAGGTTAGGTAAATCTTTATAAGCATCTGGTCCCACGACCATATCTACAATTTTCTCCTCTTCTAGAAACTTAGACTTTAAACGCTCGGCCATACAGCCTAGAACACCCACTTTCATATTAGGGTTCTTTCTATTCTTAACACGATTGTATTTTTCTAAACGTTTACGCACAGTTTGTTCTGCTTTATCGCGTATAGAACAAGTATTTACTAGGACCAGATCAGCCTCTTCCATATTGTTAGTCGTGTTGAAACCTTCTTTTGCAAGAATGGACGCAACAATTTCACTATCAGAAAAATTCATCTGACAGCCGTAGCTTTCTATATACAACTTGCGCGTATTTTTTGCATTATGCTCTAAAACAACCGCAGCACCTTGTTTTTCTTCTTCAATAATCTTTTCCATCAATCGTCATCTTATTATAACGATGCAAAGATATGTTTTTTGAATGTTTTGTGACACAATGTCAGCACGATCTTAAATTCTATTTTAAGTAACCTTATTATAGGTATAAGTTAGATAAGCTTCTACATCTTAATAATAAAGCAAATTATGGTTAAGTTCTCGCTTTCGCGAAAGCGGAATACCGACAAAAATTATCTTAAAAACGAATAATTTCTTTCTGTTACAATAATTAATCAAGTTGTTTAAAAAAGATAACCTCCAAGACCTGAACGTTTTAAAACAAATAATTAATTTTTAACTGGTTGTTTTACAGAGATTTAAAAGGTTAAAAAAAATATCGCATACCTTTGCAATCCAAAAATATAAGCTTAATGGCAAAGAATCTTGTAATTGTAGAGTCGCCTGCAAAGGCAAAGACAATAGAAAAATTTCTAGGTAAAGATTTTAAAGTAGAGTCCAGTTTTGGACACATAGCAGATCTTCCTTCTAAGGAATTAGGTGTAGATGTTGACAAAGATTTTGCTCCTAAATATGTAGTAAGTAGTGATAAAAAAGATCTTGTAAAGAAGCTTAAAAAACTAGCTGCCGCTGCTGAAATTGTTTGGTTAGCAAGTGATGAGGATCGTGAAGGAGAGGCGATTGCCTGGCACCTAGAACAACAGCTAGATCTTAAAAGAGATAGCACAAAAAGGATTGTTTTTAACGCTATTACAAAACGTGCGGTGCAACATGCTATTGATAATCCACGTACGATTAATTATCATCTGGTAAACGCACAACAAGCAAGACGTATTCTGGATCGTATAGTAGGATATGAGATATCTCCTATATTATGGAGAAAAGTGAAAGGTGGCGCCAGTGCAGGTCGTGTGCAATCTGTTGCAGTGCGATTAATTGTAGAACGTGAAGATGAAATTCTTAATTTTAAATCCGAAAACTTCTTTAGGGTAGATGCAGATTTTAATACGGCAGATGGCTCTTTGTTGAAAGCAAAGTTGCCTAGTAATTTAAAGTCGCTCAAAGCAGCGCAAGATTTTTTAGGTCTTAATAAAGGAGCAAAATTTGAAGTTACTGATCTGGTTAAAAAGCCAGCAAAGAAATCTCCTGCTGCACCATTTACTACATCTACATTGCAACAAGAAGCCTCTCGTAAGTTGTTTTTTAATGTAAGTCGCACCATGCAACTTGCTCAACGATTGTATGAAGCAGGTCTGATTACTTATATGAGAACAGATTCTGTTAATTTAAGTAAGGAAGCAAAGCAAGGAGCGCAAGAAGAAATTTATAAAGCTTACGGTAAAGATTTTCATAAAGAACGCAATTATAAAGGAAAGTCTAAAGGTGCTCAAGAAGCACATGAGGCCATACGTCCTACAAATTTTGCGCTTCATAGTTCTGGAGCAGATCGCGATCAGATCCGTCTCTATGAATTGATCTGGAAGCGTGCCATTGCTAGCCAAATGAGCGATGCAAAATTAGAACGTACTAATGTCACTATAGGAGCAGATAAGCATGACAAGAAATTTACTGCTAGTGGAGAGATTGTAAAATTTGAAGGGTTCCTTAAAGTGTATCTAGAAAGTACTGATGATGAAGATCTAGAACAACAAGGTTTACTGCCAGATCTTAAATTAGGTCAGGATTTAATAAATAAGCGCATAACTGCTACCGAGCGTTTTTCAAGACCTCCTTACAGGTTCACAGAAGCCTCTTTGGTAAAACAATTAGAGGAATTAGGTATAGGACGTCCATCTACTTATGCGCCTACAATTACTACTATTCAAAACAGAAAGTATATTGAAAAAGGACAGTCAGAAGGTTTAGAACGTAACTATGTCCAGCTTACTCTGACAAAGGATAAAATAGTCGAGAAAGAGCTTACTGAAAAAACAGGCTCTGATAAGAATAAGATGATACCAACCGATGTTGGACGTGTAGTAAATAGTTTTTTAGTTGAGCATTTTGGAAATATTTTAGACTATAATTTTACCGCAAAAGTGGAAGAGTCTTTTGATAATATTGCTGAAGGAAAAGAAGAGTGGACCGATATGATGGACCATTTCTATAAGAATTTTCACCCTACAGTGGAAGATGTAGCAGAAAATGCAGAGCGTGAAGTAGGAGAACGTATCTTAGGAACGCATCCAGAAAGTGGTAAACCTATTAGTGTGCGTTTAGGAAGATTCGGCGCGATGGCTCAAATAGGAAGCGTAGAAGATGAAGAAAAACCAGAATTTGCAAGTTTATTACCTTCCCAAAACCTAAACACCATCACCTTGGAAGAGGTCATGGAATTATTTAAATTACCTAGAACGTTAGGTGAATATAACGGTCATCCAGTTGAAGTTAATCAAGGTCGTTTTGGGCCTTATGTGAAGTTTAATGAAAAAACTTTTGTAAGTCTCGAAAAAGATGATGATCCTATGACACTTACATTTGAACGTGCTTCAGAGTTGATTCAAATGAAAGAAAAAGCAGATGCTCCTGTGTATGTTTATGATGAGCAGCCAGTTACTAAAGGTGTTGGTCGTTTTGGTCCTTATATCAAATGGGCTGGAATGTTTATCTCTGTGAATAAAAAGTATGATTTTGATAACTTGTCTAACGATGATATTGAAACTTTGATAAAGGACAAGATTCAAAAGGAAAAAGATAAGTTAATCGTAGATTGGGAAGAAGAAGGTATACGCATTGAGAAAGCCAGATGGGGACGACACAATATTATAAAAGGTAAAATTAAAGTAGAAATTGCCAAAGAAATTGATCCTTTGAAGGTAACCTTAGAAAAGGCTCAAGAGCTAATTGCAAAGAAAACACCTAAGAAGAAGGCTGCCGCAAAGAAAAAGCCAGCAGCAAAGAAGAAAGCACCAGCCAAAAAGAAAACGACCAAGAAATAAGCTGAATTAAAACAATGGCTTTAGAATTTTTAAAACCTATAGAAGACGCGGCTGTAATGCATGCAAAAATGCAGCCTAAACAAACTATTGGTGAAACCATACGACTGCATACCGCAGAGGAAGGTTTACCTGATCTTAACGGAGTTCAAATCATAATTATAGGTATTTTAGAAAACCGTAGAGATGCAAATGCGCTCTTTCAAGTAGAAACTCTAGATCAAGTCCGTGAAAAGTTTTACGAGCTTTATCCTGGAAATTGGAGTACTATAATCGCAGATTTAGGTGATGTTCATGCAGGTGAAACAGTAGAAGATACTTACTATGTTGTTAGACAGCTTACGGAACACTTTTTAAGAGAAGAAGTTGTTCCTGTATTTTTAGGAGGAAGTCAGGATTTAATGTACCCTATTTATAGAGCTTTTGATGAGTACCAACACATGATAAATGTGGTGAACGTTGATTGTAGATTTGATTTGGGAGACATTGAACTGCCTATTACCTCACGCAGTTATATTGGTAAAATGATTACCATGGAACCGTATAATTTATTCAATTATAGTAACCTAGGTTTTCAAACTTATTTCAACTCTCAGGATGAAATAGATTTATTGGATAGGATGTATTTTGATGCTATTCGATTAGGTCATTTAGAGCAAGATATAACGCTTTCAGAGCCTGTTTTGCGCGATGCAGACATGGTAGGTTTTGATATGAGTGTCGTGCGTGCTAGTGATCTCGCTTTCGCGAAAGCGAATCCCAACGGGCTGGACGGAAAACAAATTTGCAGTCTATCAAGGTATGCTGGAATAAGTGATCGACTAAAAGTTTTTGGAATATTTGAAATAAATAAGGAACGAAACACTGGGGCACAGCTTGCGGCCGAAATAATGTGGTATTTTATAGAAGGCTACAACTATCGCAGTCTAGAATATCCTATGGATGTTTCAAAAGATTGTCTTTTGTATAAAGTGCCTATAGATGATCAAATATTGATCTTCTACAAATCCACCATGACTGGGCGATGGTGGATCGAATTACCTTTTATTTCAAATGTTAATAATAAATTAAAACAACACACGTTATTACCATGCGATCGTCGTGATTATGAATTAGCTTGTGATCAAGTATTTCCTGATCGCTGGTTGAAAGCAAGGCGTAAAAACGAGATATAGTGTGTTAAAGAGTTTCTTAAACTAATTAATTGAGAAAAAAAAAGTTGTGGAATCAAAATCTTTTAGATAGGTTTACGCTCTTAATTCATAAAGTAAACATAAAATACCCTTATGAAAAAATTATTTGTCCTTTTAGCAGTAGTTGCCTTTCTTGCAAGTTGTGGTAAAGGAGATCGTGGAATGGTAGTAGGTACCAAGGGAAAAAAATGGCACCCTGAAAAACCTTATGGAATGACGTTAGTTCCAGGTGGAGCGTTTATCATGGGGAAAAGTGATGATGATATCGCTGCTACTCGTAATGCTCCAGCAAAAACTGTTACAGTTCCATCTTATTATATGGATGAAACTGAAATTACAAATGCAGAGTACCGTCAGTTTGTTCACTGGACTAGAGATTCATTGTTTAGAACTAATCTAGCAATAATGGCTGATGATAATGGTGCTGTTCCAGGTGATGGTGGTATAGGTGAGTACGCATTCCTTGATGCTGAAGGTGCTAATGGTAATGATCCTTTAACACCATGGGAACAATACGTTCAAGATAATTATGTAGGATTAGGACCTACAGGTTACGAAGGCCGTAAATTGAACCATGATGTAGATTTGATTTGGGATACAGAAGAGATTCCGGATGAGTTTTATGCTGAGGTATATGACAATATGTATATTCCTTTTGATGAGGCATATAATGGTGAGCGTACTATTGATACAGATAAAATTATTTTCACTTACACGAGTTTAGATTTGAATGCTGCAGCGAGAAATCGTGATGAGTCTAAATCAAGAAAAGATTTTATCTCTCAAGTACCGGTAAAGATCTATCCAGATACAACAGTATGGATTCGTGACTTTAACTATAGTTATAATGAGCCTATGCACAATGATTATTTTTATCATGAAGCATATAGCGATTATCCTGTGGTAGGTGTAAACTGGAATCAAGCAAAAGCTTTTTGTCAGTGGAGAACTTTATATCACAATGCATACCGTAAGCAAAGAAATGTAGAGCGTGTTAATGAATACCGTCTTCCTACAGAGGCAGAGTGGGAGTATGCTGCACGTGGTGGCTTAGAAGGAGCAACATATCCTTGGGGTGGTCCATATGCAAAAAACGACAGAGGTTGTTTCCTTGCTAATTTTAAACCTTTAAGAGGTGATTATGCAGCAGATCAGGCTTTGTACACCGTAGAAGCAAGATCTTACGAGCCAAATGAGTATAATTTATACAACATGGCAGGTAACGTTTCAGAATGGGTGAACTCTTCTTATGAAGCTGGTGCCTATGAAATGATGTCTTCTATGAGTCCTGTTGTTAACGATGACAGCAATAAACGTAAAGGCGTGAGAGGTGGATCGTGGAAAGATGTTTCCTATTTCCTTCAGGTTGGAACGCGTGATTATGAATATCAAGATAGTGCAAGAAGCTACATAGGGTTCCGTACAGTTCAATCTTACATGGGGACAGATGTAACGCTTAACGCAGCAACCAACTAAATCATCCAATATTTAAACATATAACTTAACTAAAAAAAACTAATAAAATGGCACAGTCTAAAGCAACAAAGAAATTATTTAACATGGCTTACGGTATCGGAGCCTCCGTAGTAATTATTGGAGCATTATTTAAGATCCTTCACTGGGATTTCGGATACGGTTTCTCTGGTAATAATCTTCTTATGATAGGTTTAATAACAGAAGCAGTGATCTTTTTTATATCTGCATTTGAGCCTGTTGAGGATGAGTTAGATTGGTCACTAGTATATCCAGAATTAGCTGGAGGACAAATGGCAAATCCAAAAGATAAAAAAGAAGCGCCACAAGATGCTCAAGGTCTTCTGTCTAAGAAATTAGATGAAATGCTTAAAGAAGCAAAACTAGATGGTGAATTGATGTCTAGCTTAGGTAACAGTATCCGTTCTTTTGAAGGTGCTGCAAAAGGTATGGCTCCAACGGCTGAAGCAATGTCTTCTACAAAGAAATACTCTGAAGAAATGGCACTTGCTGCTGCTCAAATGGAATCATTAAATAGTCTTTATAAAGTGCAAGTAGAGAGTTCTTCTCGTCAAGCTCAAGCTAACGAAGCGATTGCAGATAATGCAACTAAACTTCAAGAGCAAATGGCAGGACTTACTAATAATTTATCTTCTCTTAACGGCGTGTATGGTAACATGTTAGGAGCTATGAAAGGATAATTAGTTGAATTAAAGTTTAAAATTAACAAAACTAATTAGAATATTATGGCAGGAGGAAAACAGTCCCCAAGACAGAAGATGATTAACCTGATGTATCTGGTTTTCATCGCAATGCTTGCATTGAACATGAGTAAAGAGGTGCTTAATGCATTTGGTTTGCTTAATGTAAGTATTGAAGAAAGTAATGTAGCTGCAACTGCAAAAAATCAGGCAGCAATGACAGGTTTAGCTCAGTTAGCTTCTGATCAACCTGAAAAATATGCTCCGCTTAAAGTGAAAGCAGAACAAGTAGATAAAATATCAAAAGATTATTTTGATTATTTAGATGCTTTGAAAAATGAAATGCAAGCAACTGTAGAAGATCCTCAAGATTATGCAGTTATGGACAAGGGAGATTTTCTAGACGTGAAGTTTCTCAAGGGTGGTGTGATAACGCCGGAAGGTCAAGTATTTCTTGATAAGATGAAGAAGTATCGTGATGATATGAAAGCAGTTGTTGAAAATCCATCATTAGAATCTTCACTTGACGATACATTTACTCCTAATGATGTTGAAAATAGAGATGGTGTTAAGATGTCATATCTTGATTACAATTATAAAGGATATCCGCTAATTGCATCTATCGCTAAAATAACTTTGCTTCAAAGTGAAGTTAAAAATATGGAGGCAGAAGTTTTAGGAACGTTGCTTTCAGGTCAATTGAAAAGTGAAGTTAGTATGGATAACTATACTACACTTATGGAATCACCTAAATCCGCATATTACAACGGTGAGACATTTGATGGTGAAATAGTATTAGGTCGTAAAGATGCTACCCTTAAGCCAAGTCGTGTTGATTTAAAATTGGATGGTAAAAAACTTTCTGATTCTCAATATTCAATTGAAGCTGGTAGAATCGTATTAAAAGTAGGTGCAGGTTCACCAGGTGATCACAAGATTACTGGGGCATTATACTTTGAGGAAGACGGTAATGAGAAAGAGGTAATTGTAGAGCAATCTTTCGCAACTATCCCAAAGCCAAATTCTGCAACTATAGCAGCAGACAAAATGAACGTTGTCTATCGTGGTGTAAATAATCCAATGACAGTTTCTTTTGCGGGTATTCCTGATAACAAAGTAGCTGTTTCTGGTGCTGGTTTAACAAAGACTGCTAGTGGTTATATGATGAAGCCAGGCGCTGGTAAATCTGTTACTATTACAGCTAGAGGTACTTTGCCTGATGGTACACCAGTTTCTGATTCTAAGGAGTTCCGTATTAAGAACCTACCTAGACCAACTGGAATGGTTAGTGGTTCTTATGAGAATGTGAAGAAAACTAGAGCAAATCTTGGTATCTCTACTGTATCTGCAGAATTTTTGGATTTTGACTTTGAGTTAACTCCAAGAGTAACTGGTTTCTTATTTCAAGTACCTGGTCAGCCCTCTACAAAAGTAAATGGTACTAGATTGAATGCTGCTGCTAAAGGTTTATTGTCCAAGGCTAGAAGAGGAGATTTAGTACAAATTGCAGATATTAAAGCAACGGTTCCTGGTGTTACATTGAAAAGTGTTTCAAGCGTAACAATTGAAATTACAGATTAATAAAATTAAATTCAAATGATGAATAAGATAATAGTTTTTCTTGCAGCGGTAGTTCTTTCCGGGACTGCTTTTGCACAAAACAATATCCTTAATGCTAAGAGTCCTTCTGAGTTCGGAACTAAAACTGAATCTCAAATGGAAAATGATAATGACAAACCTTTGCCTTATGGTTTTGTGGGAGATCGTGATATCTTATGGCAACGTACGATATGGGAAACTATTGATCTAGATGAAAGGGTTAACTTTCCATTGTACTACCCTACAGACACTATCAGTGTAGGTAGCGAGCGTAGGTCTTTATTTCAAGTTCTTTCTGCAGCTGCTAGAGCAGGTGAAATTAAATTATATGGCGACTCTTATTTTAACTCTGAGGTAGAGCCTGAAAACGTAGAAACTTTTCTTCAGGCAGAGGTTTTGTCTGACAGAGGTACAGATATTCTTAATGAAAATAACGTACAATTAGAGGAGAATGAGCGTTATTCAAACATTGATGTTAAATATAATATACCAGGATTTGATGAATACGTTACAGTAACTAAAATCAGTTCTGCTGATGTAATGGAATATCGCATTAGAGGTCTGTGGTATTTTGATACACGTCAAAGCGAATTAAGATATAGACTTTTGGGAATTTGTCCTGTGACTCCTGATGTGAACGTTAAAGCAGGTATCATCAATTCAACTGGTGGAGCAGTTCCTGGGGTGGAGTTGTTTTGGGTTTATTATCCAGACGCTCGCAACATTCTTCACAATGCAAAAGCCTTTAATACTCTTAACTCTGCAAGACCTATTTCTTTTGATCATATTTTGAATTCGAGAAGATTCAATGCTCTTATTTATAAAATGGATAACGTACAAGGGGATAGAGAAATTGATAGATATATTCCAGATAATGCTATGATGCAGCTTTTAGAGTCTGAAAGGCTTAAGGAGATCGTTCGTAATTTTGAATTAGATATGTGGAATTACTAATATTCTTAATCTTTATTAAATATGAATGCCTCGCACTTTGCGAGGCATTTTTTTGTTCAAACCATTCGTATTTTTGTAATCAATTGTTTTTTCTCCTATCTTAAATTATGAATATAAAAGTTGATATTATCATTGTTGGTTCTGGAATAGCTGGCTGTTCTTTAGCCTGGCAGTGGTTGCTAAATGATAAATCTATTCTTCTGATAACCGATACTAAACAAGGATCTTCTTCTGTTGCTGCTGGGGTTTATAATCCTACTATATTAAAACGTTTTACGAGCGTTTGGAAAGCAGGTGAGCAATTGGATACATTAAATAATTTTTATATTGGTATTGAAGAAAAGCTATCGTTTAAGTTTCTTCACCCTATTCCTATTTTACGAAGATTTCACGACGAAAAAGAGATAAAGACTTGGGTAAAAAAATCTAATAGGGAAGATTTAAGTGAATTCATGATTTCTGAAGTTTCTGATTATAGTAATGAATACATAGATGCACCTTTTGGTTATGGTCAGGTTTCTGGAACTGGCTGGTTGGACACTTTGGGATATATGCATAATACTTTGCATTACTTGAAAAAGAATGGTTCTTTAGTTTCTGAAGATTTTGATTTTGATCAACTCAAACATTTTGACGATTACGTAACTTATAAAGATTTTCAAGCAAGAAAAGTCATTTTTGCTGAAGGTTATAAGTTGCTTCAAAATCCATATTTTAAAACGCTTCCTATGCAAGGCAACAAAGGTGAGGTTTTGACTATTAAAGTTCCTGGTTTAAAATTAGATTACATCATCAAATCATCGGTTTTTTTAATGCCATATATTGATGATTTATTTTGGGTAGGTGCTACATATAGTAGGGATGATCTTTCTGATTTGCCTACAGATCAATCTAGAGAATTTCTTACTTCAAGATTAGAGCGTTTTTTAAAGCTTCCTTATGAAGTGGTAGATCATAAACACGGTATCAGACCTACATCTGTGGATCGACGTCCTTTCGTAGGTTCACATTCAGAATTTAAAAATTATATGGTGTTTAATGGTATGGGAAGTAGAGCTGTTTTAATAACTCCTTGGGCAGCAAAACAATTATATGATTCTATCTATAATAAAGCAATATTAGATGCAGAAATGGATATCGAGAGATTTGAAAAATGATTCAGTATCTCAGATCATATTGTTACAATACTATGTTTTTACTAATCATTGCAGCTGGTTTATAGTCACATCATTCTAAGGAATATTCTTACTTAATTAGATGACTTGGAACGTCGCCTTATTATAAAGACTTAACTTTTTCTAGCTTTTTCTTTATCATAATCCATAAAGATATTGATCCAGATATTGCGTGATAAACGTATAACAATGGGTAAACTGAATATAGAGATGAATGTAATTATTAGAAAAATATTCCATCGGGACATATCAAAAACAAAATAGGTCAGTGCAAAAGTAATCATAGCTATCGCAACACCTACACCATAACTTACGTACATAGACCCATAAAAAAAGCTAGGTTCAATCTTGTATTTTGTATCACAATGACTGCAACGTTCTTTCATTTCCTGTGTCTTTTTAGGATTATATAGATTGCTGCTAGTGTACATAGATTCATTTTGACATACTGGACAAGTTCCGGTAAAAATGCTGTATAATTTAGTTCCTTTTAGCATGATAAAACTTTAGTGTTAGCGAGGAGTTGCGCATCTTTGCAAAGATACAAAACGACTATGCTTAACGTTCACGATTTACATGTAAGTTTCGGTGGAGAACCACTATTTGAAGAAATAACTTTTAGGCTTAATGGCGGCAATCGCGTCGGTCTTATAGGTAAAAATGGTGCTGGAAAATCTACGCTTTTGAAAGTGATTTCTGGCGATATTCCTTACGACCAAGGTAATATTGCTGTGGAAAAAGAGATTAGTATTGGTTTTTTAAGACAGGATATTGATTTTGTAAAAGGACGTACGGTTTTAGAAGAGGCGTATACCGCTTTCGCGAAAGCGAGACAAATAGAAACACAAATCGAAGAAATAAATTCACAGTTGGTTACTAGAACTGATTATGAATCTGACTCATATTCAAAACTCATTGAAGATATAGGAGATTTGAATCATGAATATGAAATAATAGGAGGTTATCAATACAAAGGAGAAACAGAGAAAATTTTAAAAGGTCTCGCATTCAAACCAGAGCAATTTGATAAATTAACAGACGAACTTTCTGGAGGATGGCGCATGAGAATTGAGCTGGCCAAATTACTTCTTGAGAAACATGACATTTTATTGCTGGATGAGCCTACTAACCACTTAGATATTGATTCTATATTGTGGTTAGAATCCTTCTTACAAACCTATCCAGGTGCAGTGGTAACAGTAAGTCACGATAAGATGTTTCTAGATAATGTGACTAATCGTACTATAGAAATAAGTCTAGGTCGTATTTATGATTATCCTAAACCTTATACAAAATTCCTTGCCCTAAGAGCAGAAATGCGTGAACAACAAGAGGCAACTTTTAAGAATCAGCAAAAGGAAATAGAACGTACAGAAAAATTAATCCAAAAGTTCAAGGCCAAAGCTAGTAAAGCAACCATGGCGCAATCTCTAGTTAAAAAACTAGACCGTATGGATGTGGTAGAAATTGAGCAAACCGACAATGCTGCGATGAATATCAATTTTGCACAATCCATACAACCTGGAAAAATAGTGCTAGAAATAGATCAAGTAAGTAAATCTTACGGAGATAAAAAGGTGCTCAAGAATATTGATCTAACTCTAGAAAGAGGCAAGCGCGTTGCTTTTGTAGGTCAAAACGGAATGGGTAAATCTACCCTTGCAAAAATAATTGTAGGTGATGTAAAAGCTCAAGGAGATGTGAACTTAGGACATAACGTTCAATTGGGTTATTTTGCTCAAAATCAAGCAGAATATCTGGATGGTGAAAAAACGGTTTTAGATATCATGTTAGACGCCGCGACAGATAGCAATCGTGTCAAAGTAAGAGATATGTTAGGATCTTTCCTTTTCAGAGGTGACGAGGTAGAGAAAAAAGTAAAGGTTTTGAGTGGTGGAGAACGCAACAGGCTAGCCCTTTGTAAGCTGTTATTACAGCCGTTTAATGTCCTGATTATGGATGAACCTACTAACCACCTAGATATACAGTCTAAAAACGTATTGAAGGCAGCGTTAGTAAAATTTGAAGGTACCTTGATTGTAGTTTCTCACGATAGAGAATTTCTACAAGGTCTTACAGAATTGGTGTATGAATTCCGTGATCATAAATTAAATCTCTATCTCGGTGATATTGATTATTATCTAGGTCAGAGAAAAGCTGAAGATATGAGAGCTATTGAAAAGGTAGAGGTTGTTAAAGAAGTTCCGCTTTCGCGAAAGCAAGACGGACAAAAGAAACAACTTTCTTATGAAGATCAGAAAAAGCAAAAATCTTTAAATAATAGGCTCTCAAAAGCAGAGTCACAAATCAATGAGTTAGAAAAATCCATTGCAAAACTAGATGCAGAGCTTGCTGCAAATTATGATGAGCTAGCTCAAAAGGATGGTTTTTTTGATAGCTATCAAGCCAAAAAGAAAGAGCTAGAAGAATGGATGGAAAAGTGGGAAGATGTATCTGAGCAATTAGATGCGATGTAGGTTTCTTTATGTAAATTTTAACAGCATCACTTGAGACCTTCTTTAGCTTTGCTAGTCTTAATGGTATTAAAACCTAAACATGCGCAAAGTTATCCTTTCTGTTTTGGCTATCGTGATTATAATAGGTTCTGTAATAGGAGCCAAGACGATCATCGATAACAAAAAAGCACCAAAGTCTCAGGTGAAAAAAGACATAAAAATCGTTTCTACCGATACGATTCAAAACACAACCATACCTATTGTCATATCTGCAAATGGAAACCTACAAGCAAAGAAACGAGTAGAGTTATTTTCTGAGGTGACAGGCCTTTTTCAATCTACAGGAAAGCTTTTTAGAACAGGTCAGTCATACAAGGCAGGAGAAACAATTATCTCTATAGATAATACAGAGTTCTATGCGCAAGTTCAGAGTTCAAGAAGTAATTTGAATAATCAAATTACAGCCATCATGCCTGACTTAAGGCTGGATTATCCAGATTCCTACCAGCAATGGCAGGATTATTTGAACAATTGGAATATGGATAGAAGTACACCAAAACTTCCAGAACCTAAAAATGAAAAAGAGAAATATTTCATTACAGGACGTAATATCTATACTACTTACTTTAATATTAAAAATTTAGAAAATAGATTAAGTAAGTTTAGAATAACAGCTCCATTTTCAGGCACATTAACGGAAACAATGGTAAGTGAAGGAACTTTAGTACGTAACGGGCAGCAGTTAGGAGAGTTTATTCAAGGTGGTACTTATGAAGTAGAAGTCTCTATAAGTGCAGAGTTTGTAGATTTACTTGAAGTAGGTAAAGAAGTAGAAATGAGTAGTATTTCTGGTAACAAGAATTACACTGGAAAAGTAACTCGTATTAACGGTAAAATAGATCAGGCATCACAAACTATAATCACTGTTATTGAAGTAAGTCATCCAGACTTAAAAGAAGGTATGTATTTAACAGCAAATCTTCAAGCCCAAAAAATTGAAGATGCCATAGAGATCAACCGTAGTTTATTACAGGATGGTGACCAATTATTCACGGTAAACAACAATGCTTTAGCATTAGTAGACGTAAAACCTATTCATTTCTCAGATAAGACTGTAGTTTTGAAAGGTCTAAAAGATGGGACAGTTATAGTAGCAAAAGCAGTTCCTGGTGCTTATGAAGGAATGCTTGTTAAGACAGAAGAACAAGCTGCGAGCGATAAAGAAAGTGCAGTGAGTTCAAATTCTATATCAGAATAAGCATGAGAAAAGTAATCGCTTATTTTATAAAGAATCACGTGGCAGTAAATGTCGTTATTGCTGCTTTTATCATTTTTGGAATTTTAGGAGTACTTTCTTTAAAGTCCTCTTTTTTTCCATTAGTAGATTCAAAAATCATTTCCATAACTGTGGTTTATCCTGGCGCTTCTCCTCAAGAAATTGAAGAAGGTGTCGTGCTCAAAATAGAAGATAACCTCAAAGGAATTGAAGGGATAGATAGAGTAACCTCGGCATCAAGAGAGAACGCTGGAACAATAACCGTTGAAATTATTAAAGGTTATAACATCGACTTCATGTTGTTAGAGGTTAAAAACGCGGTAGATCGTGTGTCTTCTTTTCCAGTAGGTATGGAACCGCTAGTCGTTGCTAAACAAGAAAACTCAAGGCCTACCATCGTATTTGCATTGAGTGGAAAAAATGTACCACTTAAAACCTTGAAGCAACTTGCTAGAGATGTAGAAAATGATTTGCGAGGCATAGAAGGTATTTCTCAAATATCTATTGCTGGTTATCCAGATGAAGAAATAGAAATTGCAGTTAATGAAAATACGCTTTTAGGTTACAATATTACTTTTCAAGAAGTGGCAGATGCGGTTGCTGCATCAAACATTCTTACTACTGGAGGAAATATAAAGACAGATATAGAAGAGTATTTAATACGAGCTAATAACAGAAATTATTACGGCGACCAGATTAATTATATACCAGTTAGAACCCAGTTAGATGGAACGACTATCTTTCTTAAAGACGTTGCTGAAGTTAGAGATCGATTTTCTGAAACACCTAACGCTTCTTATTTCAATAAAGAACGAGCCGTTAATATTACGGTTACCAGTACTAATTCAGAAGACTTGATTGACAGTGCAGATAAAGTAAAAGACTATATCGAGGACTATAATCTAAGATCGAGCAACGTGCAATTAAATGTAGTAAGAGATCTTTCTATCACCTTAAATCAAAGAACAGCCTTACTTACAGAGAATGCTATAGTTGGTATGTTACTGGTATTATTGTTTCTCTCTATATTTTTAAATACCAGATTGGCTTTTTGGGTAGCTTTTGGACTACCTATCGCATTTTTAGGGATGTTTGTTTTTGCAGGACAATTTGATGTAACTATCAATGTTCTTTCTCTTTTTGGAATGATTATCGTCATAGGTATTCTGGTAGATGATGGTATTGTGATTGCCGAAAATATTTATCAGCATTATGAAGATGGGAAAGATCCCATACAGGCTGCAATCGATGGTACGATGGAAGTTATTCCACCTATATTGAGTGCTATTATCACTACTATACTTGCCTTTTCTACGTTTTTATTTTTAGATGGTAGGATAGGAGAATTTTTTAGTGAAGTTTCTGTAATTGTGATTTTGACTTTATTAGTATCTCTTGTAGAGGCACTAATTATACTACCAGCCCATTTAGCACATTCTAAAGCTTTAAAACCTAGGTCTGAAAAACCTAAAAAAGGTTTATCTAGACTATTTCAGAAAATGCGTATTGTAAATGATTATGGTGATAAAGCCATGAACTGGATGCGTGACAAATTGTATGCGCCAGCATTGAGATTCACCTTAAAATATAAGTTTTTTGCATTCTCATTATTTTTATCTGCTTTTGCTTTGACTATAGGTTCTGTTCAAGGTGGTGTTGTCGGTGTAACTTTATTTCCTAGTATTTCTAGTGATCAAGTCTCTGTAAACCTCTCTATGCCTAACGGTACTGCAGAGCGTATCACCGATTCTATCATCTCATCCATTGAAGAAAAGGCTGAGATTGTAAATAGAGAATTAACTAAAGAATATTTAACTGACGAGGTTTATGGAGATAGCGTTCTTTTATTTGAAAATGTAATAAAAGCACAGACTTCTTCATCTTCAGCAAATTTATCGATCAACTTATTGCCAGGAGAAAGCAGACCGGAAGAGTTAAAATCTCCTATAGTTGCTAACCGTCTTAGAGAATTAGTAGGTGATGTTCCAGGAGCAGAAAGTCTTACGTTTGGTTCTGGTGGTAACTTTGGTGGTAGTCCAGTTTCTGTTTCTTTATTGAGTAATGACATAAATGAATTAAAAGCAGCAACGGCAGATTTTAAAGAAATCTTAGAAAGCAATCCTTTGTTAAAAGATATCGAGGATAATGACCCAGAAGGAATTAAAGAGATTAATTTAAAGCTTAATGATAATGCATTTGCATTAGGTCTAGATTCTAGAACAATAATGGCTCAGGTTAGAGCGGCATTTTTTGGACGTGAAGCACAACGCTTCCAAAGAGGTCAAGATGAGATTAGAGTTTGGGTACGTTACGATAGAGATAATCGCAGTAGTATTAAGGATCTTGATGAGTTAAGAATTTCTACCCCATCTGGTGTTAGAGTGCCATTGCGTGATGTGGCTACCTATTCTATCGCAAGAGGTGATGTGGTGATCAATCATTTAGAAGGTCGTAGAGAGATTTTGATCAGTGCAGATATGAAAGATCCTAATCAAAGCGCTACAGACATATTAGAAGATATTCGTACTAATATAATTCCAGATCTTCAGAATAAATACCCTACTATTTCTCCTAATTATCTGAGTGGACAAGCTCGCGAGGCAGATAAGATTAGTAGCAGTGCCGCTTATATTTTTCCGATTATACTATTACTTATTTATTTTGTGATTGCATTTACCTTCCGTAGTGGGACGCAACCTATCATGCTTATTTTGTTAATACCATTTAGTTTTACTGCAGTAGCTTGGGGACACTGGATACATGGTTTTCCAGTAAACATTCTTTCCATGTTAGGTATTATTGCCTTAATTGGGATTATGGTAAATGATGGGCTGGTGCTCATAGGTAAGTTTAATTCTTTAATTAAAGATGGATATAAATTTGACGAGGCCTTATTTGAAGCAGGTAAAAGTAGGTTTAGGGCTATCTTTTTAACTTCACTTACAACGGTTGCTGGTCTTGCACCACTATTACTAGAAAAGAGTAGACAGGCGCAATTTCTTAAACCTATGGCTATCTCAATTTCCTATGGTATAGGAATGGCAACACTATTAACATTACTCTTACTTCCTTTGTTTCTCAGTTTTGGAAATAATATGAAAGTTTATATTCACTGGTTAAAAACAGGAGAGAAAATTGATAAGACAGAAGTGACTAGTATTGCCAAAGAACAACAAGCATTAGAAGATTATGAAAATGAATAAGCTAGTTTATGGTGTATTTATGGTGTTGTGTTTCGCTTTCGCGAAAGCGTACTCGCAAGAAGTACTAGAACCCAAATTAAGCAGACAGCAGGCGATAGAGTTGATGCTAGATAATAATTATGGCATTAAAATAGCTAAGAATACAGAGGCTATAGCAGAGAATAATTCTGGTATCTTGAATTCTGGTTATTTGCCTTCTTTGCAAGGAACAGCTGGTGTTTCAAAAGATGAAAATGATTCCAATACTGATTTCAATGGTGCGCTAGATCAATCAGGTAATCCTAGAGAAGATATTGAAATTAATGATGCGCAAACGACACAGTACAATGCTGCTATATCTTTAAATTATACGTTGTTTGACGGTTTAGGTCGTTATTATAACTACAAAAGACTCAAAGAGCAATACCAGTTAAGTCAGTTAGAAGCACGGTCAACTATAGAAAATACTACTGTACAGTTGATGAGTGTATATCTAGAGATTGCTAGATTGACTGAGAATCTAAGTGTCTTTGAAGAGAACCTAGCGATTTCTAAAAAACGAGAAGAGCGTGCTAGATATCAATTTGAATATGGGCAAGTAAATAAATTAGAAATATTAAATGCCCAAGTAGATATAAATACAGACAGTATCAATATTTTGAATGCTCAACAAACATTGCGCAACACTAAGCGTGATTTAAATCTTTTAATGAATCGGGAATTAAATGCAGTATTTGTTGTGGATACTACTGTAGTGTTGCAAAACACCCTTGTCATAGATAGCTTTCTAGAAAAAGTAAAAGAAAATAATGTACGGTTGCTACAAGCAGAAAGCACGTTGCAAATAAGCGATTATGACATCAAAACTACTAGAGCTTTATTACTGCCTAGAATAGGATTAACCGGTTCTTATGGTTGGAATCAAACAGAAAATCCGCCTAGTGCCTTTTTCCCTGCAACCACTCGTACGGCTGCAAATGTTGCAATAGGTGCAAACCTTACCTGGGACATCTTTGATGGTGGACGATCTATAAATAGCTTGCGTAATGCAAAAATCGCTTACGAAAATGAAGCTTTATTTAAAAGTCAGTTAGAACTAGAAGTATCTAGAGATGTTGCTAATGCAAAAGGTAATTATGATAATGCTCTAGCTATATACAGGATGCAAGAGAAGAATGTAATGACTAATGAAAGTAATTTTGAGCGTACGAAAGAGCAGTTTAATTTAGGTCAGGTCTCTAGTATTGAGTTTAGACAGGCGCAAGTTAATCTTCTTAATGCGGTAACTTTAAAGAATCTTGCAAAATACGATGCAAAACTGGCAGAATATCAATTGCTTCAATTAGCAGGTCAAATATTAAATGTTCCTTTGTGATAGAATACTTTTTCATGTGTCCACATTGCTGGCAAGAAATTTCTATGTTATTAGATCCAGCATACTCACAAACTTATGTTGAAGATTGCGAGGTATGTTGCAATCCAATAGAGTTGACAGTATCTTTTGAAGATGGAGAATTGTCCAGTTTTATTGCAAATGAGTTAGGTCAGTGAAATAAATATCGATTTAACTTGTATAAGGTTTAAATAGTATGTATTTTTGCGCTCCAATAAAACAAGAAGTTGTCAGAGTAATGATCTGAAGTCGTAAGATAGGTAACTAAAGGTTTTTAAATCGCGAGGTAGAGCAGTAGGTAGCTCGTCGGGCTCATAACCCGAAGGTCGCTGGTTCGAGTCCAGTCCTCGCTACTAAGATAAAAAGCTCTTGAGAAATCAAGGGCTTTTTTTGTGACTCATACTTTAATGCGCGGCGATTTTATTTATCTGTTAATATTTTGAATTGCTTAAATTTGATCATGTTTTAAGTATTTTGGATACTCTGAAGCTTTTTCTTCTCAAAAATTTGTCCATTCCATAATAGAAATGGTACAAGAATAGTTTATTTGTATTAACAGAAATAAAATTTATTAAATATTATAGGGCGGTATTTAGTTAATAGATATTTAAAAAATTTAATCATTATTCAATTCAAAATAGAAAAATGAGAATCCTATTTATAGTTTTTAAGTGTAATTTTTTTAAATATTCGATACTTTTCTTAGTACTTTTAGTTAGCGCATTTTCTTATTCAAGGGATAAATTAGATTCTTTGATAGTTACCCTTGAGTATAAAATGGATATGCGACATAGCTTTGATACGCAAAAAGAAGATAGGATTAATTTTCTTGAAAATGAATCTTCTCAAACTTTAGACCTTGAGAAAAAGTATTTGATCAATAGGAAAATTATAGGAGAATACAAATTTTATAGTTTTGATAAAGCACTTGAATATATTGAAAGAAATATTCTGATAGCAGAAAAACTTGAAAACGATTTATACATCAATGAAAGCAAATTAATTTTGAGTTTGTTATTAGTCGAATCAGGAAGGTATAAGGAATCTGTTGATGCATTAAATGAGATCAAAAGAAACTCACTTCCTAAATCATTAATTAATGACTATTACCTAGCCTTTGAGGAAGGCTATTCTGGCTTATCCTATAATACGACTGTAAAAAGGAGTAAAGAATTTTATAATCAATTATACAAAAAGTATCAGGATTCTTTGTATTCAAGATTAGATCCTAATTCTGAAGTATCATTAAGACTGAAAGAAAAAGAACTACGAGACAATAGAATGTTGGATCAAGCTCTGTTGATTAATTCTAGAAGATTAAAGAATGTTGATGCTGGTTCTAGGGCTTTCTCACTTATTTCATTTGAGAGATCTTTGCTGTTTCAGCTAAAGATGGATTTTGTGAAGCAAAAAGAATATCTGATTCTATCTGCTATATCTGACATTGAGGCTTCTGTTAAAGATAATGCTTCAACCTCGACCTTGGCAAAGATTCTTTTTGAAGAAGGTGATATAGATCGTGCTCATCGTTATATTAATTTTTCTTTTGATGATGCTATATTTTATAATTCACAATTACGTTTTGTAAATATAGCAAATAGTCTTCCTATCATAACTAAAGCTTATGAAGAAAGAAGAGCTGGTCAAAAGGATAAACTAGAAATATTACTTGGCTTTATAAGTTTTTTGGCCATTTTCTTAGTTATTGCCATCTTTTTAATTTTCAAGCAAATTAAAAAAGTGTCTCAAGCTAGAAATAAACTAGCTGCTGCTAACAATAAGTTGAGTGAATTTAATATTCAATTAAATAATTCTAATAAGGATTTAAAGTTAATATATAAAAAGCTATCAGATTCAGATAAAATTAAAGAGCATTACATAGGGACATTTTTAAATTTATATTCTGAGTATATCACTAAATTAGATGTTTACAGAAAATTGGTGAGTAAATACGTTAATAGCAATCAAATGAATTCCCTATTGGAATTATCCAAATCAAAACGTTTTATAGATGATGAACTAGAGATTTTTAATAAAAATTTCGATAGATCTTTTTTGCATATTTATCCAGATTTTGTGAAATCAGTCAATTTATTGCTAAAAGCAGAATATCAAATAGAACTTTCGGATCCCTCAAAACTAAATACAGAATTAAGAATCATAGCTTTAATCAAATTGGGTATAACTAGCAGTTCTAGAATTTCTAAAATATTAAGATATTCAGTTAACACGATTTATAATTATCGTGCTGGTATTAGAAATACAGCAATAGATAAACTTACATTTGAGGATATGATAAAAAATATTCAGTGATTTTGAATATTTACTTTTTTTCACTTTTTTTTAGTGATAAAACTTTGGAAGTTGTATTCTTTTTCTTGCTCTAAAGCCTGCTTAAATCCACTTATATAACCCTTTAATATTTATTCAAATAATTGATAATCAATTAATAAATGAATATTAGATTCTAATTCTATCCACTTTTTAGGATTGTTCTATTGTGAAAACTTTAAGTTCAATGTAATTTGCTCAAACGTTTTCGTTTTTTAACTAACCACAGCTAAATTAATAGAATAATGTCAAAATATTTATTGAATCTAATCATCATTTTTGGAATTTCTTTGTTTCAAGGACAGATTTCAAATGCTCAAACAACTATTACTGGAACCGTTACAGATAGTGATGGTTCACCATTCCTAGGAGTTACAGTTTACGTTGAAGCTGTTGAACTAGGAACATCAACTGATATTAATGGAACCTATAGTTTGACAGGAAGCTTCGGTGCTTCTCATATTATTAGTTTTAGTTATTTGGGTTACAAGACACAAAATGTAACTATTGATGGGAAAACCGTCATCAATATCCAACTTCAAGAAGATCTTGAATCTTTGAATGAAGTAGTGGTAATAGGTTACGGCTCTCAGTTAAAGAAGGATATAACAGGTGCTGTTTCCACCATTGACGGTGAATCTTTTGAATCAAGGCCTAATGTGCAAGTTGGATCCTTAATACAAGGTCAATCTCCTGGAGTTCAAGTTCTTTCGAATTCTGGAAAACCATCTGAAGGTTTTAGTATAAGAGTACGTGGTACCAATTCAATAAACGCTGGTAGTGAACCTCTTTATGTAGTAGATGGAGTGCCAACTACCGATACTCGATCCATAAACCCTACTGATATTGATACAATTACGATTTTGAAAGATGCTTCTTCCACTGCTATTTATGGAGCTCAAGGAGCTAATGGTGTTGTTTTAATAACCACAAAAAGAGGTACCACATCTAAACCACAGGTTACATTTGATGTATATACTGGTACGTCTCAGGTGTGGAATACTTTAGAGGTGCTAAATGGTGAGCAATATAGAGATTTAATGACTGAATTGGGACTAAGTACAGATTGGGACTCTTTTAATTCGAGAACTGATTGGCAAAATGAAATATTTCAAAATGGTTTCTCCCAAAATTATCAAATGTCAGTTTCTGGGCGATCAGAAAAGACAAATTATTTTATTTCTGCAGGATATACAGGTCAGGAAGGAGCTGTTAGAAGTGCTGAGTTACAAAGAAGTAATTTTAAAATTAATTTAGATCAAGATATAAATGATTGGTTGACAGTAGGTACAAGAATCGCTTATACTCAATATAGAGATGTGGATGTCAATGACAATAATAATGTCAATCAAGGAGGAGTGCTGTTAGGCGCGTTAACTACCCCATCTATAATAGGAGTTTTTAATGAGGATGGTATGTTTGCTAGCAACCCATTTCAAAACTGGGAAAACCCTTTAGCTAGTACAGATGGCTTAGAAAGAGAGTTTAACAGTAGAAGGTTTTTAGGTAATCTTTACCTGGAAGCTGAGTTTTTGGATCATTTTAAGTATCGTGTTAATTACGGGATAGATAATAACAATGGTGTCTTCGATTCATTTTTAGACCCTTTTAGGACTGGTTTTGGGGTTGCCATAGGTGGTCAATCAATTAATAATACTAATAAAAACTCATATTATATCATTGAGAATACCCTAAGCTTTAAAAAGGTAATTGATAAACATAGCATAGAAGGCTTAGTAGGATCTATTAACCAGAAATTTACATTTGAAAATAGTGCTATTCAAACACGTAATTTTGCCAGTGCCTCAGTTACTACACCAAACGGTGGATCGGAATTATTCTTAGCTACAGCTGATAAATCAGAAAGAGCTAATTCCTCTTTCCTAAGTAGAGTAAATTATAGTTATGAAGATAAATATTTACTGACTGTAAATTTTAGAGCTGATGGTTCCAGCGCATTTGGACCCAATGAAAGGTGGGGTTACTTTCCTTCTTTTTCTGTCGGTTGGAGAATGTCGAATGAAAAGTTTTTATCTACATCTTCATTTTTAAATGATTTGAAAGTAAGAGCTGGATGGGGAGTTGTAGGAAATGATCAAATTGCAAATTATGCTTATTTAGGAAGAATAGGTGCTGGTGCTAATTATCCATTTGGTGGGTCCGTACAACCAGGTACTTTTCCAGCATCAATTGAAAATTTAGATCTTAAGTGGGAAGAATCAGAGCAAATTAATATTGGTATTGATGCTTCTATTTTTAACGATAGAATACAGGTTACGGCCGAAGCATATCAAAAGAATACCAATGATTTACTTTTGAACGCACCTTTACCTACCTCAACAGGTTTTAGCAGTGCGATCCAAAATATTGGCTCATTACAAAACAGAGGTTTTGAGTTTTCAATAAATTCTTTAAACTTCCAAGATGACAACTTTAAATGGGTTTCTAATTTTAATATATCCTTTAATGAAAATGAAGTAATTGATTTAGTTGGCCAAGAAATTCTTCAAGGAGGTATAGCTGGTGGAAGAGGAGAGGCCAGTATTGTTAGAGAAGGAGAGCCGTTAGGTTCATTGTATGGATATTTATTTGGTGGTGTAGATCCAGCAACTGGTAATGCATTTTATATAGATAGAAATGGAGAATCTACCTTTACCCCTAGCGCTGAGGATAGAACGATTATAGGTGATGCAAATCCAGATTTCTTTTATGGTTTTACTAACACATTTAGCTATAAAGGATTAGGCTTGTCTATTTTTATACAAGGTTCTCAAGGGAACGATATTTTAAATGCTACTCGTATTGAAACTGAAGGTCTTTTGGATCCCAAAAACCAATCTATAGCAGTGCTTAATAGATGGAGACAGCCTGGGGATATCACAAATATTCCGAGAGCTACTTTTGGAAATAGTGATAATTCAAGAGTCTCTACTCGTTTTATCGAAGATGGTTCTTACTTAAGGTTTAAGGCTGTAACTTTTAGTTACGATTTTGCAGGTAAGTTGTTAGAACGACTAAGATTGAGTAATCTTAAATTTTATGCTACTGGGGAAAATCTTTTCACAATAACCAATTACTCTGGATTTGATCCTGAGGTTAATGCATTTGGTGGTAGTAATACTATTAGAGGTATTGATTTCGGTACTTATCCACAAACAAGAAATTTAATTATAGGATTAAGTGCAAAATTCTAAAAACACAATACTATGAAAATTAACAAAATTCTTTTATTTTTTTTCGTCATGAGCATGATGTCTTCTTGTGATGATTATTTAGATTTACAACCTATTTCAGAGGAAACCAGTGGAAATGCTTACGAAACTGCAAGTCAAATTGAGGCTGCATTGGTTGGGGCCTACGAGTCATTTCAATCATCTGAGTATTATGTTTGGGATAATGTTTTATTTCAGGATGTAAGATCTGATAATTGTTATGCTGGTGGTGATAATCCTGAAATCTTTCAAATTGATTTTATTGATATTGAACCGGCTCATTCAAGACTTTTTACACATTGGTCGAACATATATAATGCTATTTTTAAGGCTAATCTTGTTTTAGAACGAGTAGATGGAATTACAGATGATAGATTAACTGAGGAAAGAAGATCACAAATTAAGGGTGAAGCATATTTTCTTAGATCCTATCATTACTTTACACTTGTAAAATTATGGGGTGATGTCCCTTTAATTCTAAACACTATTACTTCCACCGATTCTGAGAGTGTTAATATTCCAAGAACAGATATCGCGATGGTATATGAGCAAATTACTTCTGATCTAGAATTAGCAGCTACGCTCTTACCTGACACTTACGGTAATGATGCAAGTATAAACAAAGCTAGAGCCACTGCTGGTGCTGCTCACGCTTTGGCTGCAAAGGCATACGCTCAACAACCAAGTCCGAATTATCAATTGGTGTTGGATCATATCGATGCTGTAGAACGTAGTGACGCAGATTACAGGTTAATTGAATATAGTGAGTTATTTGATGGTAATAATTACAACAATGCAGAGTCGATAATCGAAGTACAGTATTTAGGCGGCAATGAAGGTAATTTTGGTCCGCAGTTGCTTTTACCACCATCGGTCAGTGGTGATACTTGGAGAAAATTTGCTACGCCATCTATAGATTTGATTAATGCATTCGATTCAGAAGGAGATGTTGTTAGAAAGAATGCATCAATTCTTTTTGAATCAGTTCAATGGGTGGATGAATTTTGGGGTAATTCTCAGGGAACTGCCGTACCATTTAGTTACAAATGGAAAAATGCAGGAGGTTTCGCCAGTGCTGATAATACTTACTTAATTAGATATGGAGATATTGTTTTGTTGAAAGCTGAAGCCTTAAATGAATTGGATCAATTACAAAATGCTGTAATAGAAGTGAATCGGATTAGAGACAGGGCTCAGCTACCTGATTTAACCATCGCTCAAAGAAGTTCTAAAGAGGTTCTTAGAACAACCATTCTTAAGGAACGAAGATTAGAGTTATTTCAAGAAGGACAACGTTGGGATGATTTAGCTCGTTACAATGTTTTAGTTTCTACAATGAATAGTTTAATTGAAATAGATTTAAGAAATGGTAATCCAGTAAATTATAATATGACAGATGCAAAAAGATTACTACCTATTCCACAACAGGAATTAGATAGAAACCCTGCATTAATTCAAAATCCTTTGTAAAATTACTACTATGAAAACAATATATATAAGATTCGTATCTCTTTTCTTTATCGGAATAATTCTTTTTATTTCTTGTTCCCCTGAAGAAAATATGCAGCCAGAAGGCCAATGGGATTTAAGTAATCCAGTTTTAATTTCCCCTAATAGCGATCAGTCCAACATAATTTTAAATGAGGCAACCCCTAATGAAACTATAACCTTTAATTGGGAAGCTGCTATTTCATCAGCTGGTTATGGTGTTACTTATGAAGTGTTGCTGGATACTTTAGGAACAACAGATTTTAGCAATCCAATTTTAAAGTTACCATCATCTAACAATGGAAAAGGTACTTCTTTATCTATTTCTTACGAGACCTTAGATCTAGCACTAGCTTATTCAGGTTTCACTGCAAATACATCTTCAGACATTACCTATGCAATAAAGGCAAGTAGTCTAAGTAAATCAAGTTTATCTTCTCAAGTTGTAAGCATTTTTCGTTTCGAAAATGAAATCACTCCTTCAAGGCTATTTTTATCTGGAACTGGAGCTGAAAATAACAACGTTATTTCTGATGCTATAGCTTTTAAGAGACTCACTGATTCAAACAATATACCTTCTAATGTGCATGAGGTTTACACTAGCTTAGTTGCTGGGGAACCATTTAAAATATTTAGCGAGCGTTTTTTACCATCCTTACAATTTGGAGGTTCAAATGGAGTTCTGGAGCGATTTGGTGATGGTATTGTAGCAGAATTTAGTGGTCCGTATAGAGTGCAAATAGACTTAGATAACAATACTTACAACTTGCTAAAAATAGATTTTTGGAGTATGGTAGGATCGCCTATAAACGGCGGTTGGGGTGGAGATGAACCTCTTGAGTACATCGGTGACGGTATTTGGAAGAGTACCATAAATCTTATTAATACTGGGGGATTTGCATTCCGTGCAAATGGTGATTGGTCTTATCTATTGAAAAGAGTTGTAGGATCAAATAATCAACTTGTATTAGAATCTGATGCGCCTAGTCAAGGATTGTCATTCGAGGATATTCCCTCTAATCAAATTGGCCTTTTTGAAGTTACCTTGGATCTCTCATCTGATGGTTACAATTTCACTTTTGAAGAAGATACTACAGTTGTTACTCCGGTCAGTACACCACAACAGCTTTTTTTGTTTGAAAATGGAATAATGATTGAAGAGTTAACTAAAAACGGTGATGTCTTCTCCAGTACTCGTTTTATACCTATGCAGGCATCTATGGACTATTCTTTAAATAGTGTCATGGATGGATCAGGTGTTTCTTATTCAGTGAACTCGGATTTGGCAGACTCTTTAACTCCTGATGGAGATAGTGTTACTGACACACATGTTTTATTGGAAAGTTCATCCTCATTTAGACTAACAAATGACCGTGCTTTAAGCATAGTTATCGATTTTAGTCTACCTCAATTATCTTGGAAATATTATAATTTTAAACTTTTTCACTGGCAAATATGGGATAATAGGGTGGAAACTTTAATGACTTATTCTCATCCTAATACTTTTACGACTAACGCAGACTTAACTTCTGGATTTGATAGTAAGTTTATTAGTCCTTTTGATTTTGATTTAGGTAGTGACAATCCAAGTGCTCTTTCAGGAAATCTTATTAATGGAGGAGGATCAAACCTGTTAAATATAACGGTTGATAGAATGTATCAGGTTACTATAGTGTTGCAGGATGATTATCAGACTGGCACTTACGATTTTCAATAATAATTGATTAGATAATTATAAATAACATGAAATTAGTTAAAATGCTTTTACCGAAAGTTTTATTGGTAGTGGTTCTATTTATTTTTCATTCCTGTGAAAATGATGAAACTATCGATTCAGCACCACCACCTCCTTCTCAATCACAAGTTGATGTTGATTTTTATCTCACTACTCCAGATCAAGGTCAGTTGATAACAAAGCAAGATGATGGGACAATAATTATGACTGACAATGACAATCCAACAATTTTGGTGAATGAGTCTCAAGTTTTTCAAGAAATAGATGGATTCGGCTTTACTTTAACAGGAGGTAGTGCTCAGTTGATTAATAATATGTCAGCCGGACAAAGATCAACGCTCTTAAACGACTTGTTCGGAAGTGATCCAGGAGCTGTTGCCTCATCTTATCTAAGAATAAGCATAGGTGCTTCTGATTTAGATGAAAATGTTTTTTCTTACAGTGATCTTCCAGCAGGTCAAACAGATCCAAACTTGAATAATTTTTCTATCAGTCCAGATATGACTCATTTAATACCGGTGCTGACTGAAATATTAACTATAAATCCTAATATTAAGATTTTAGCAACACCATGGTCAGCACCAACATGGATGAAAAATAACGGTAATTCTGTTGGTGGAGAACTGTTAGTATCAAATTATAGTACTTATGCTAACTATTTTGTAAAATACATCCAAGCAATGAGTGGCAAAGGTATAGTTATCGATGCTATTACCGTTCAAAATGAGCCAGAAAACCCTTTTAACAACCCAAGCATGTTGATGAGTGCGCCTCAACAAATTGATTTTATAGCAAATCATTTGGGGCCAGCATTTAACGCGGCCAATATCAATACCAAAATAATAGCATTTGATCATAATCCAGATAATATAAATTACCCCATTTCAGTTTTGGATAATCCTAGTGCTAATCAGTATATTGATGGTTCTGCATTTCATCTTTATGCTGGTAATATAGAGAGTCTTAGTACAGTACATAATGCTCATCCAGACAAAAATATTTACTTTACTGAACAATGGATTGAAGCACCTGGAAACTTTAGAGAAGATATTCGATGGCATTTCAGAGAGTTGATGGTAGGAGCTGTAAGAAACTGGAGCAAAAATGTGTTGCAATGGAATTTAGCAGCAGATCCAAACAATAGACCTTATACCCCAGGCGGATGTACGGCATGCTTGGGAGCTGTTACCATTGATGGTAATAGTTTTACTAAAAACTCGGCATACTATATCATTAGTCAAGTATCTCAATTTGTACCTGTAAATTCAGTTAGAATAGGTTCAAATAATTTTACAAACTTACCAAATGTAACTTTCAAAACTCCTGAAGGAAAAGTAGTTGTCTTAGTATTAAACAATACCGGCACCCAGCAAAATTTTAATATTAATGTTCAAGATCAACCAATTAGTACTTCTCTTCCAGCGGGCGCAGTTGGTACGTTTGTTTGGAATTAAATTTACTTGAAAATGTATAAAAAATATATGATTTTATTTTTGTTAGTTGTCTTTTTCTCCTGTTGCAAGCAGCAAGTAAAAGAGCAAGAGGAACTGGAACCACAGAAGAATTCTAATGTTACCTCTTTTCAGAATCGCCAGGTAACGGTTTTTACAACTGCCGAGAATTCTAATAAAAGGTTACATAAGGACGCTATTCAAAGTTTTGATAAAGCCGGTCAGCCGCTTGAAACAGAAATTGCAATATTTGTCAATCCTAATAAAACTTTTCAAAAGTTTCTCGGTATAGGAGGAGCCATTACAGATGCGTCTGCTGAGGTTTTTTATCAGTTAAGTGATGATAAGCAGAAAGAATTATTAAATGCTTACTATTCTGATGAAGGAATCAATTACAACATCATTAGGACGAGTATTCATAGTAGTGATTTTGGTTTAGGTAGTCATACTTATATTGAGGAAGGTGATAAAGAATTGAAAACATTTTCAATTGAAAAAGATAGGTTAAAAAGAATTCCAATGATAAAGAGAGCCTCTTCCCTCATCAAAGAAGATCTGGTTTTTTATGCAAGTCCATGGAGTCCACCTGCATTCATGAAAACTAATAACAACATGTTAAAAGGAGGGAAATTACTTCCTGAATATTATCAAACTTGGGCAGACTATTTCGTGAAATTTGTAAAGGCTTATGAAGCCGAAGGTATTCCAGTTTGGGGTGTTACTATTCAAAATGAACCAATGGCTACACAACGATGGGAATCTTGTATTTATACAGCTTCTGAGGAACGTGATTTTTTAAAAAACTATTTAGGGCCAACATTTGAAAAAAAGGGCCTAGCGGATAAAAATATAGTAGTGTGGGATCATAATCGAGACTTAATTTCGCATAGAGCAAATACAATTTTTGATGATCCTGAAGCAGCCAAATATGCATGGGGAATTGGATTTCATTGGTATGAAACTTGGACTGGTGGAGATCCTAAATATGACAATCTAAAAAACATTAATGAGTCATATCCAGATATGAATCTCTTATTTACTGAAGGATGTCAAGAAAAGTTTGATCCTCAACAATATTATAGATGGTCTAATGCAGAACGTTATGGTAATTCCATGATCAACGATTTTAATAGTGGCACTGTAGGCTGGACAGATTGGAATATTTTGTTAAATGAAAATGGAGGTCCAAATCACGTGCAGAACTTTTGTTTTGCACCTATTCATGCAGATACTCAAAATGATGAATTAATCTATACTCCTTCATATTATTATATAGGTCATTTTTCTAAGTTTATCCATCCTGATGCACTGAGAGTGAGCACAACCTCTAGTAGAAGCGACCTAGAAAGCACCTCATTTAAAAATGTAGATGGAAGTCTAGTAACTGTGGTTATGAACAAAACTGATAATGAGATAAGTTATAATTTATTAGTGGACGATGAAGAAGTTCGTATCACTATTCCTTCTCACGCAATTCAATCGTTAATATATTAATCCTTTAAATAATTAAATTATGAATAAAAATTACTTAAAAAGATGCTATTTATTTGCACTTGTATTTTGCTTTTCCATCCTTTCATATGGTCAAATAATACAAGACGGAACCTACGCCATTTTTAATACTGTTCATTCAGAAGTTCTAACTACAGAAACTTCTGCGCCATATGAAGCTGAAATGGCAGCGTTTACTCCTAATGATGATTTTCAATTATGGAGTTTTACTCATCAAGGAGGTGATATTTATAAAATTGTGAATCAAGGTTCAAATACTACATTGGGGATCAATGATGGGTGGTGCGGTCAGTTTGGTGATGTAAGAGCAGGTTTTGCAAATTCAGATTTAAATGTAGAATTCAAAATTTCTGCTGCTGCTGTGATGGATACGTTTGTTTTTGAAATTGCATTTACGACTTGTAATTTTGGAAGTATGAATGTGCCGATTAAAGCCTTTGATATTGAAAATGGTGCCTCTGGTGCTCAAGTACAAACCTTTGATGTAGCTCCTACTAACCCAAATCAACAATTCCAAATTGTAGATCCTGCTACATTAAGTATCCCACAGGTGGATTTGTTGAATGAAGTTGTTTTGTCATATGATAGTTTGATGAGAGATGTTATCATTAATTCAAATCGAGACCTAAGTATTTCAAAAATAGAGGTTTTTGACCTTACTGGGAGACTTGTTCAGGATAAACTGCTAATTCAATCTGAGGAATTAAAAATTAATTTTAACGGAAGTTTGGATGGTGTTTACTTTGTAAGACTAATTTCAGATAAAAAACAAATCGTTAGAAAAGTCATTGTTTACTAAATAGTTTATTCACTTTTAAAAGGGGTTTCAAGGATTTACAAACTTATGAAACCCTTTTTGGTACAAATCAATAAAAATATCATCAATGATATTTTTATTGATAGTTAGAATTATGTTTTTTGTCAAAGAATATCCTAATTTTACTGTTCTGAATTTTTAACATGATTTCAAGAACAACTGTAGATGCTGTATTTGACGCTGCCCGTGTAGAGGAAGTGATAGGCGATTTTGTGCAGTTAAAAAAATCTGGATCTAACTATAAAGGTTTAAGTCCATTTACAGAAGAGCGTTCACCTAGTTTTATGGTGTCTCCTGTGAAGCAAATTTGGAAAGACTTCAGTAGTGGTAAAGGAGGTAATGCTGTTACTTTTATCATGGAACATGAGCACTTTACCTTTCCAGAAGCGATTAAATGGCTGGCTAAAAAGTATGGAATTGAAGTAGAGGAAACTCAACAAACAGATGAGCAAAAACAAGAACAGGATGCAAAAGAGTCCATGTTTCTTGTATCTAAATTTGCAGCAGAGTGGTTTCAAAGTCAATTAAAAACAGAAGAAGGTAAAGCTATTGGATATAGCTATTTTAAAGAACGTGGTTTTAGCGATGAAACTATTGAGTATTTTCAATTAGGATACAATCCAGATCAGTGGAGCGCATTTACCGATGCGGCTATAAAAGCTGGTTATCAATTAGAGTTTCTAGATAAAACTGGTGTTTCAATAGTTAAAGAGGAAAAGAAGTTTGACCGTTTTAAAGGTCGAGTAATGTTCCCGATACGCAGTCTTTCTGGCAGAGTATTAGGTTTTGGAGGTAGAATTCTTACTAACGAGAAGAAAGCAGCTAAGTACTTAAACTCTCCACAAAGTGAAATTTATGATAAGTCTAAAGTTCTTTACGGAATTTTTGAAGCAAAGCAGTCTATTGCAAAAGAAGATCTTTGTTATCTAGTAGAAGGATATACAGATGTTATACAATTGCATCAAGCAGGTGTCAAAAATGTAGTTTCTAGTTCTGGGACAGCACTTACAAGTCAGCAAATAAGATTGATACAACGTCTTACTAAAAATATAACTGTCCTATATGACGGTGATGCCGCAGGAATGCGCGCTGCCATAAGAGGAACCGATCTCATTCTAGAGGCTGGTATGAATGTGCGTGTTTGTACTTTTCCTGATGGGGAAGACCCAGATTCTTATGCAAAATCCCATACACAATCAGAAATTATTGAGTTTCTAACGGATAATGCTCAGGATTTTATTTCTTTTAAATCTAATTTACTTAAGGAAGAGGCTGCAGGTGACCCAATTAAAAAGGCAGGTATGATACGCGATATTGTAAGCAGTATCTCAAAGATTCCTGATGATATTTCTAGAGAAATTTATGTTAGGGAAAGCGCTGCTATTCTAGATATAGGTGAAGATGTTTTGTTTTCTACTCTAGCACAAATGCGCAACGCAGGTTTTCAAGAACAGAAAAAGAAAGAGATAAGAGAGAAGGCAAAGGAGCCTATGTCTAAAGTTGAAAACGCGGTTGCATCTGTCAAGGTAGACCGTAGGGCACTTTTGGAACGCTCCATAATTGCTATTTTATTATTGTATGGTGGAAAAGATGAAATTTTTGAAGAGGAATACATACAAGACGGAAGTGGTGAGGATGTAGATTACATAACTAAAAAGGAAGAACATCGTGTTTATGAAAAAATTTATATGGATTTACAAGCTGATGAAATAAAATTTACCAACCCAGATTTTCAAAATATCTATGCAAAAATTATTGATGTTCTACTTTTAGAGCAAAAGTTAGATGTCCAACTTATACTGTCTGCATTTGAAGGTGAGTATGCTAATGTTATAGCAGATATCACCATGTCTGATGATAAATATCAGCTGCACGATTGGGAACGTAATCAGATCTTTCCTAAGCTTAAAGATCAAACTGTTTCTGAATATACTAGCCAGGTATTACTTCACTTAAGGCAATATTTGATATATGATTTAGTTGAAAATATTAATAGAATTATAGCAAAGAATAATCCAGAAGTAGATAATGCTGAGGCATTGAAGCAAGTGATGGATTACAATTTATTACGAACAAAAATTGATAATAAAAATAGAACGGTAGTACCTTCTGACGGTTTAAGTAGATTTCTCTTTAATTCGTAATTTGTAGTAATCTGGATTGATGTATTAAATCAGCTATGTTATCTGCATTCAATTTTTTGAGCAACCTTGTTTTATAAGTACTCACTGTTTTCTCATTGATGCTCAGGTGTTGTGCAATCTCTTTATTTCGCTTACCTCTTGATAATAAATTAAGTACTTCTATCTCACGAGTAGATAATTTTTTGAACTTCAAAATGTTTCCATTTTGTTTATCATCTAGTTGCTTTTTAATATTATCTGATAAGAATGTCTCACCTTTAGATATGCTAATTAAAGCAGTTTTAATTTCCTTTACAGTACGAGTTTTTGCTATATATCCATTTGCACCTGCTTTTACAGAACTTATAGCATAAATCTCTTCTGGATGACAACTTATTACTAGGACTTTTAAATCAGGGAAATTAGATCTTATTTCTCTAAGCGATCCGATACCATTAGAATTAGGTAAATCAACCTCTAGAATTAAAATATCTGGATTAAATTTTGAAATGTTAGGAATTAAAAAAGCACCATCCTCAATTTTTCCTTTGAAATGGAATTCTTCATGATCCTGCATCATACACTTTAGTCCTTTTCTAAAAATAGGGTGATGATCTGCTAATAAAATATCCATTTTCTCTTTGTTGGTCCAACAAATATAGAATTAATGTATCTATTACAGTATAAAAAACTGTGCGTATTGCCGTACATTACAAGAGGTTAGAGACTAATTATTGATTAATGAATCTGGTATAATACATATAGGAATAGGGTTCATTTTATGTTGATTTCTCCTATTAAATGCTAAGTAAATGTTTAAAACTTCTCTCTGTCTTTCGTTAAAAGAATCAACAGAATCGCTTTTATCTATCTGACTCATAGCCCATTCCAGCTCGTCATAACTAGCACCTATTTGATCTTCGTCGGTTTTTTCTGCCCCATATAATCCATCGCTAGGAGCTGCGGTCATGATCCTTTTTGGTACATTTAAATGTTTACCTACAGCATAAACTTCACTTTTCAATAAATCAGCAATAGGACTAACATCTACACCACCATCACCATATTTAGTATAAAAACCAATACCAAAATCCTCCACCTTATTTCCAGTTCCGGCGACTAACAACCCATGAATGCCACCGTGATAATAAAGAGTTGTCATTCTTAATCTAGCTCTAGTATTGCCTAAAGTCAATGCTACTTGATCATTGCTTTCTACTTGCGGCATATTAGATTTAAAAACATCAAAAACAGGAGTTAGGTCACTTCTTACATCGCTTACGTTTTTATAGTGCTCCTTAAGGTGTTCAATGTGTTCTTGAGCTCTAGTAACGTGATCTTCATGCTGGTGGATAGGCATTTCCACACATAGTACATCGAGTCCTGTCATGGCGCAAAGTGTTGAGGTTACAGCGCTGTCAATACCACCGCTTACACCTACTACATATCCTTTTACTCCAGCATTTATGGCATAATCTTTCAGCCATTTTACTATGTGATCTGTTACTTTTTCTACTTTCATAATCGTATTTTTGCTTGTTTAAAAATAAATAAAATTATAGCTAGTTATAAGGGTATGAAGATCAATTTATATAAAACTTTTATTGTTCTCGCTTTCGCGAAAGCGTTATTATCATGTACCTCTACTAATAAAGTCGAAGAAGAGATCGCAAACATACCCTTAGATGTTGACTTAATCACTTTTCACAAAGATTTTGCTGATGCAAATGCAAGTGATTTACAAGAATTAAAAAATGAATTCCCTTTGTTTTTTCCAGTAAGAGTTTCAGATTCTGTTTGGATTGCAAAAATTCAGGGTAAAGATACCATTCATACGGTTTTAGAAAAAGCTGTTGAAAAGGCAAATTTTGACTATGATAAAATAAAATCGCAACTAGAAGATGTGATGCGTCATGTGACCTATTATTTTCCTGAATTTCAATCTACGCCTATCGTGACAGTTATTTCTGATGTAAACTATCGTCAGAAAGTGATTCCTACTTCTAATCAATTGATTGTTGCTATTGATACCTATTTAGGAAAAGAACATGAATTGTACTCTGGAATTAACAAATACCAAAGAGAAAACTTAAATATCGAACAACTTCCAGCAGATGCTGCTCTTGCTTATGCAGGTCTATTTGTAGAACCTACTATGGATCGCAGCCTCATAGGAAATATGATATATCATGGTAAACTTCATTATTTACAATCTTTGTTCTCGCCGCAATCAGCTGGATCGTACATATTTAATTATTCGCAAGAGAAGTATGATTTTACAGTAGAAAATGAATCGCAAATGTGGCGTTATTTCATTGATAATGAGTTGTTGTACGATACTGATTCAAGTCTGCTTTCCAGATTTGTATTGCCAGCCCCTTTTTCTAAATTCTACCTGGAAGTAGATCAACAAACTCCTGGTGGAGTAGGTCGTTATATAGGATACAGAATTGTAGAAACTTTTATGAAAAATAATCAAGTGGATCTAGAAACAATGATTCAATTGAATGCAGAAGATATTTTTAAACGTTCTAAATACAAACCATTACAGTAATGTCAGATAAAAAAATAAGATCCACGATAAAAATAGGAATCGAACTAGATGAAAATCGTGTTCCAGAACACATAAGATGGAGTGCGCCAGACGGTGGTGTAGATGCTGCAGATGCAAAAGCAATGATGGTTTCTATGTGGGACAGCAAGGAGAAAGAGTCCTTTAGAATTGATTTGTGGACCAAAGATATGCCAGTTGATGAAATGCGTGTTTTCTTCCATCAGACATTAGTTTCTATGGCAGGCACATATCACCGCGCGACTAATGACGATAAGATGCGCGATACTATGATTGATTTTTGTGATTATTTTGCAGAGAAGCTTAATCTTAAGGAAAAAGAATAGTCTTTACTATTAGCGTCAGTAGGGTTCTCATTTAGATAGAGGTTATTCATCCCACACCATAATAAGTAATGTTTTTGATTAGTCATATCCTCAAAACCTTTCTGAAATTTGAACATGTAAAATGGAAGAACCACTTTTTGATCATAAACAATTAATTGAAATGGCATGGTATAAAATGCCATTTGGTGCTCATAAAGGAAGATTTCTTAGTGAGCTGCCAGAGTCCTATTACGTGTGGTTCAGACGGCAAGGGTTTCCCAATGGTAAGTTGGGAAATTACATGACTAGTGTTTATGACATGAAGGTAAATGGCATAGAAGAAATTCTAAGAGAAATACGTAGAAACACGGTTAATGATAGGCCAGTGTTTTAAATCTGTATAGTCTTTAATCTGTATAGTGAAGAAGCTACAGCGATAAGTTTATCTCATTGATATACCCTAGCAGCTCTTCTTTACCTGTATAGTTTGAAGCACTAGTAATAAAATAAGGAGGCATTTCTTCCCAAGCACCTTCTAGCATTTTATTAGTGTAAACTTCTACGTTGCGTTCCAGAGCATTTGGCTTTAGTTTGTCTGCTTTTGTAAAAACAATACTAAAAGGAATACCACTCTCGCCCATCCATTCCATAAACTCTACATCAATAGGTTGCGGTTCGTGCCTTACGTCAACTAAAACAAATGCAGAGATAAGTTGTTTGCGTTGTTCAAAATATTTAGTGATAAAAGTTTGAAATTTTGCTTTACTCGACTTTGAGACTCTCGCATATCCATAACCAGGTAGATCCACAAGATGCCAAGACTTATTAATCAAAAAATGATTGATCAATTGAGTTTTCCCAGGTCTTCCAGAAGTTTTGGCCAGACTTTTTTTATTTGTAAGCATGTTGATTAAAGAGGACTTACCTACATTAGATCTACCTATAAATGCATATTCTGGAATACCAGAATTAGGACATTTCTTAACATCTTGGTTAGACATTATAAATTCTGCACTAGTAATTTTCATAAGGCAAAGATACTGTTTAGTCTACGGATAGAAGCTTTGTGTTATCACAGTTCTGTTTTGAAGCAGCTCTAATCAGTCCGTTTTATAGTCCGCGTTTTTGAAGCCAGCCATTCAATATTTCATTGAATTCATCTGGATGTTCCATCATGGCAGCATGTCCACATTTATCAATCCAGAAAAGATCACTATCTGGTAGCTTTTCATGAAACTCTACAGCTACATTAGGTGGTGTTACACTGTCTTGTTTTCCCCAGATAATGCAAGTAGGTGTTGTCATTTTAGGAAGATCCTTGGCCATGTTATGTCTAATCGCACTTTTTGCAATAGCCAAAGTTTTGAGAAGCTTTGCACGGTCATTTACAGTAGCAAAAACTTCATCGACTATTTCTTTTGTTGCTACAGCAGGATCATAAAATACATCTTGACTTTTTTCTTTGATGTAGTCATAATCACCTTTTTTGGGATAACTCGCTCCCATAGCGCTTTCATAAAGCCCAGAGCTACCTGTAATGACCAATGCTTTTATTTTTTCAGGAAACAATTTTGTAGTTACCAGACCTATATGACCTCCCAAAGAATTTCCTAATAGAATAACTTTTTCCCATCCCATATGATCGATAAAGGTATTGATGTGTTTTGCAAAAGTACCAACACTGGTCTTTATCAATGGTGTCGTATATAGTGGTAAGGTAGGAACAATGATTTGATAACCTTTAGGTGGGAAATAATCTATCACACCTTGAAAATTACTTAAGCCGCCCATTAAACCGTGAAGTATAATGACAGGTGTTCCATCTCCTACTGTGTAATATTCAAATTTACCGTCTTTGATAAGGTCGTGCGCCATAAAGAAATTCTAAGCCGCAAATATAGTCGTTTTGATGCAAGCATAAATATCGATTTTGAGATGATTTTTTTATCTCTCAACTAGATGATTAAGTTTTCTCCCACTTTTTTTCTCGCTTTCGCGAAAGCGTAACTACTTTAGTAATCAATGACTTTATAAGCGATTTACGATTGTTAATAACTAGGGTAGTTATTCAGAATAGTACACATTTATTAACAATGTGGTAAATTGTGGTAAAAAGTGGTATTTATTTCTGTATTTTTGATTCAGTAGCGTAAAAAAGCTATTTGCAGTGATCAATTTTATAGGAACATACGAGTGTAAAACCGACGCCAAAGGGCGATTCATGATGCCAGTAGCTTTAAAAAAGCAGCTGACTCCTGTTGTGCAAGAAGGTTTTGTGATTAAGCGCGCTGTTTTTCAGCCCTGTTTAGAGTTGTATCCTATGAGTGAGTGGAATAAGATGATGGAGAAATTGAACGGTTTAAACCGGTTTAATAGAAAGCACAACGATTTTATACGTCGTTTCACTGCTGGAGTCAAAACTGTTGAGGTAGACGCCAGTGGGCGACTGCTTATTCCTAAAGACCTTATTACCGTTGCAGGAATTACAAAAGAAGTTACCGTATCAAGTGCGGTGAATATATTAGAAATCTGGGATAAAGAAAAGTATGAGGCGGCTATCGACGACTCGTTAGATGACTTTGCTGATCTCGCTGAAGAAGTAATGGGAAATGACACAACCGATCTCTTATCATAATCCAGTTCTCTTAAATGAAACTGTTGATGGATTAAAAATTCATCCTTCTGGAGTTTATGTAGACGTAACCTTTGGTGGTGGTGGTCATTCTCGAGAGATACTTTCAAGATTAGGTCCTGATGGACGTTTGTTTGCTTTTGATCAAGATATCGATGCGCAAGCAAACGCGATTGATGACCATAGATTTACGTTAATTCCTCAAAATTTTGGTTACATGAAGCGTTTTTTGCGTCTTTATGGTGTAAAAGAGGTGGATGGGATTCTAGCAGATCTAGGTGTTAGTTCACATCAATTTGATGAAGCAGCTCGAGGATTTTCTACTCGATTTGATGCAAGGTTAGATATGCGGATGAATCAAGAACAAGATCTGGATGCTGTAGTCGTGGTCAACCAATATAGTGAAGAAGATCTAGTAAGAATATTCAAAGCATACGGTGAGTTGCGTATTGCAAATAAACTGGCTCAAAGAATTGTACGAGCACGTCAAGAATCTGAAATCATAACTGTTGCAGATTTAAAAGCAATTTGCGCACCACTTGTTCCTGAGCGTATCGAACATAAATTAATGGCTCAAGTGTTTCAAGCGATACGTATTGAAGTAAACAAAGAGATGGAAGTGTTGTATGATTTTTTAAAACAGTCTGAAGAAGTTTTGAAAGTAGGTGGAAGATTGAGTGTGATTTCATACCATTCTTTAGAGGATAGGCCCGTGAAAAGATTTATGAGAAACGGACTTTTTGAAGGTGAGCCAGAAAAAGATGTTTTTGGTAGATCTAGCGTGCCATTTAAAAGAATTGGCAAAATGATCATACCGTCCAAAGAAGAGATCAAAGAAAATAACAGAGCAAGAAGTGCAAAATTGCGTATCGCAGAAAAAATAGAAAGAGAATAATGTCATCTAAGGTATATGACATATTAAAAGGTAGTTTTTTAACAAATGAAGATGCATTTAAAAACTGGCGTTTTATACTTTTTGCAGCATCGCTGGCGATTATTATGATCTATACTGGTCATAGTTATGAGAGAAAAGTGCATAAACTGGCTGCTTTAACAGAGCAAGTAACTGAGCTGCAAAGTGAGCATACAGATTTAGAAACAAAGTTGATGTTTTTGCAAATGGAATCTACTGTTGCAAGAAAAATCGAAAAGAAAGGAATAGCTCCTGCAAAGAGTCCGCCTCAAAAAATAATAATTGTAGCAGATAAAGATGGCAACGACAAGTAAAAGCATATTAAACAAAATGTACCTCATAGGTGCACTGTTTGTTGTTGTTGCACTTTTGGTGGTCGCGCAAATTGTTAATATTCAATTTGTTGAAGGAGATGCGTATAGAGCAAAAGCAGAACAGCGCGTTTTTAGAAACGATACGATTCCTTCTATTCGAGGTAATTTATATGATACCAATGGTCAGTTACTTGCTACTTCCATAAGTAAGTATGATATACGCTTTGACGCTTTAGCACCTTCAAAATCAGATTTTAGTGATAATGTTTCCTTGTTAGCCGAGGCGTTGGGGAAAAAATTTAATCAATCTAAAAGTTATTACCTCCAAAAATTAAGAAAAGCACATAGTAACAAAAATCGTTACATGCTTATTGCCAAAAATCTTAATTACAGCGATTATAAAGAGATAAGAGAGTTTCCTTTATTTGAAAAAGGACCATATCGTGGCGGTTTGATTGTGGAGCAAAGAATCGTCAGAGAGCATCCACTTGGTAAAATGGCAGAGCGTATTGTAGGGTACGATCGCAATGGTAGTGCGCCAGTAGGTCTTGAAGGTGCTTTTGCTCATTATTTAAGAGGTAGTGATGGTGTGCGTTTAGAGCAAAAAATAGGTAAGAACCAATGGAAACCTATTATTAGTGAAAATGAAATAGACCCTAATGATGGATATGATGTTTACACTACTATAGATGTAAATATGCAAGATGTTGCTCATCATGCTTTATTAGAGCAATTAGAATATTTTGAGGCAGATCACGGTACAGCAGTGGTTATGGAGGTAGCTACTGGAGAAATTAAAGCGCTTTCTAATTTAGGAAGAGGTGAGAGTGGTAAGTATTTTGAAAAAAGAAATTATGCAGTGTGGGAATCTCATGAGCCAGGTTCAACATTTAAATTAATGAGTGTTATTGCTGCTCTAGAGGATAAAGTAGTAGATACTAGTACTGTTTTTGATACTAAAGGAGGAAAAGTAAGTTACTATGGTCGCAATGTGCGTGATTCTAAATACGGTGGTTATGGTAAGATTACTGTGGCAAGGGCATTTGAGGTTTCTTCAAATACGGCATTAGTTCAGATGATTCATGATAACTACAAATCAAATCCAGATGATTATGTAGATCGATTGTATAGTATGAATTTGAATGAAAAACTTAATTTACCTATAAAGGGAGAAGGAAGGCCTATTATACCGCATCCTGATGATAAGCAGTGGAGTGGTCTTTCTCTACCATGGATGTCATACGGTTATGGCGTTAGTTTAACTCCTTTACAGACATTAACCTTTTATAATGCTGTTGCAAATAACGGTATAATGGTAAAGCCACGATTAATTAGAGAGGTCAAATCAAAGGAAAGACTTATTGAAAAATTTGATCGAGAAATTATTAATCCGGCAATCTGTTCTCAAAACACCATTGATAAGGTTAAGGTGATGATGGAAAATGTGGTTAAAAGAGGAACTGCAGATAATCTGTACAGCGAGAATTTTTCAATGGCTGGTAAAACAGGAACCTGTCAAGTCGACTATTGGAAATCTTCTGGAAATTACATTGCTTCTTTTGCAGGTTATTTCCCAGCAGATCAACCTAAGTACAGCTGTGTAGTTGTGGTACATAGGCCTAATATAAAAAAAGGATATTATGGAAATATAGTTGCAGGTCCAGTTTTCAAAACAATAGCGCAGAAGATATATGCTAATAATCCATTAATTGATAAGGTAGAAATTGAAAACTCAGTCCCTACTCAAATAGTAAAATCTAACAATAACTATTTAAAGAAAACACACGCTCAAACAGAATCTGGTTCAAAAAAGATACCTAATCTAATTGGTATGGAAGCCATGGATGCAATTGCCATTGTAGAGAATTTGGGAGCTAAAGTTGTTTTGAGAGGATCTGGTAAAGTAACTGCTCAAAGTTTAAAAGCTGGAACAGAAATTTCTTCAACACATAAAGTTACACTCATATTATTATGATGAATCTCAAAGACATATTATATAAAGTAAGTCTAGATGTAGTTATAGGTGCTACAGATGTTGATGTTAACGACATTCATTTTGACTCAAGAGCAATACAAAATGGTGATGTTTTTGTTGCTCTTAAGGGTACAGCTGTAGACGGACATGAATATATAGAAAAAGCAGTTGCATTAGGTGCAAAAGTTATAGTTCTGGAAGATTTACCAGATTATCAAGATGAATCAGTAACCTATGTTCAGGTAGTAAACGCACATAATGCACTTGCATTAATGGCATCTAACTATTATCAAAACCCTTCAAAACAATTGAAGTTAATAGGTGTTACAGGAACTAATGGCAAAACAACTACCACATCTTTACTATATCAATTATTTAAAAGATCTGGTTTTAAAACAGGTTTGATTTCTACTGTAGAGATATTGATTGATGAGAAAGTGGTGTCAACAAAACACACAACACCAGATCCATTAACTATCAATAAACATCTGGCAGATATGGTTGCTATAGGTGTTGATTTTTGTTTTATGGAAGTGAGTAGTCATGGTATTGCCCAAGAAAGAGTTGCCGGATTAGAGTTTACAGGTGGTATTTTTACTAACCTCTCTCACGACCATCTAGATTACCACAACAGTTTTGCAGAATACAGAGATGTTAAAAAGCGATTTTTTGACGAGCTTCCCAAAAGAGCCTTTGTATTAACAAATCTGGACGACAAGAATGGCGCGATAATGCTTCAGAATACAAGAGCAAAAAAGCTGGGCTACGCACTCAAAACCTTTACAGACTATCGAGCGCAAATTATTGAGAATCAATTTGGTGGTTTGTTATTGAAAATCAATGATCAAGAGGTTTGGTCTAAAATGATCGGACAATTCAACGCCTATAATGTGTTAGCGATCTATGCTTGTGCTATAGAGCTAGGTCTTGATAGCACTGAAGTTTTAGAAGTGATTTCACAACTAGAAGGTGTTTCAGGTAGGTTTCAATATTTTACAACAGTAGAAGATAGAGTAACTGCAATAGTAGATTATGCGCATACACCGGACGCTTTAAAAAATGTATTAGAAACTATTAACGCTATCCGTACTCGTAATGAAAAAGTTATTACTGTAGTCGGTTGTGGTGGTGATCGCGATAAAACTAAGAGGCCTAAAATGGCGCACATAGCTGCTGCACTCAGTGATCAAGTGATTTTTACAAGTGATAATCCACGTACAGAAGATCCTCAAAGTATCTTGGATGATATGGAGGCTGGAGTACAGCCGCAAGATTATAAAAAAACTATCACCATTATAGATCGCAGGCAAGCAATTAAAGCCGCTGCAAAAATCGCCGATAAAAATGACATTATCCTAATAGCAGGAAAAGGTCATGAAACCTATCAGGAGATAAATGGTGTACGATCTGATTTTAATGATCGTACCATTATCGCAGATTTCCTTAAACAACTCAATAAATAAGATGTTATACTATTTATTCAAATATTTAGAAGAAGAATTTAATATGCCAGGAGCATCACTCTTTGGGTTTATAACCTTTAGGGCTGCTATTGCATTTGTCATCTCGTTAGGTTTTTCTACTATTTATGGAAAACGTATCATCACATTCTTACAAAAACAGCAAGTAGGTGAAACGGTACGCGATCTCGGATTAGAAGGTCAGGCGCAAAAAGCTGGAACCCCTACAATGGGCGGTATTATTATTATTCTAGCCACTTTGGTTCCTGCGCTTTTGCTTTGTAAAATGGATAACATCTATGTTGTCATGTTATTTATTACTACCATATGGATGGGATTAATAGGTTTTACAGATGATTATATCAAAATTTTCAAAAAAGATAAAGGTGGTTTAAAAGGTATTTTCAAAGTAATAGGTCAGGTAGGTCTAGGTGCCGTAATAGGTTCTATTATGTTTTTTCATGATGGCGTTACTATAAAGGAGGAAAAAATAAATCCAGTAAATAATCAAGAGCTGGTTTCTCAAAATATGCCTATTGAATTTGAAGCAGCAAAAAAATCTACAAAAACTACGATTCCATTCGTAAAGAACAACGAGTTTGATTATGCAAGTTTGATCGATTGGATCGATCCTAGTTTAGCAAATTGGGCGTGGTTAGTTTTTATTCCTATCGTTATTATTATCGTAACAGCAGTTTCTAATGGTGCCAACCTTACAGACGGTATTGATGGTCTCGCTGCAGGAACCAGTGCAATAGTCGTCATTGCGTTAGCTCTTTTTGCTTGGATCTCTGGTAATATTATATTCTCAGATTACCTCAATGTTATGTATATCCCAAATTCTGGGGAAATGGTAGTTTTTATTACCGCTTTTGCAGGAGCATTGGTTGGATTCTTATGGTATAATACTTTTCCAGCACAAGTTTTTATGGGCGATACAGGAAGTCTCACTATAGGTGGAATTATCGCTGTGCTCGCAATCGCTACAAGAAAAGAGCTATTAATACCTATACTTTGCGGGATTTTCTTGATGGAAAACCTATCTGTTATGATGCAGGTTAGTTGGTTCAAATACACTAAAAAGAGACATGGTGAAGGAAGAAGGATTTTTCTAATGTCTCCTTTACACCATCACTATCAAAAGAAAGGAATCCACGAAAGCAAGATTGTTGTACGATTTTGGATCGTTGGGATTCTTCTTGCTATTATCAGTATCATAACATTAAAAGTGCGCTAGTGAGTCTATCTCAGGAACATATAATCAAAAAACGTCTAGTCGTCCTCGGTGGAGGAATCAGTGGTATGGGCGCAGCTTTGTTGGGTGCTCAAAAAGGCTACGACGTTTTTTTAAGTGATGGTGGTGATTTAGGTGCCGCTTTCGCGAAAGCGTTACAAGAACAATCTATTCCCTACGAATCAGGAAGTCACTCCATGGAAAAAATCCTGAATGCAGAACTTGTAGTAAAAAGCCCTGGTATTCCTGATAACGCAGTAATAATTCAGGAAATTAAATCAAAAGGAATTGAAGTGATTTCTGAAATAGAGTTTGCAGCTCGCTTTACTGATGAGATCATTATTGCAGTGACTGGTGCAAACGGTAAGACAACCGTTACCAGTTTATTGGATCATATTTTAAACACCGCAAACTTAGATCATACCACTGGTGGCAACATAGGGAAAAGTTTTGCGCAACAAGTTTATGAAGGTAAATCAACACACAGACTACTAGAAATAAGTAGTTTTCAGTTAGATGGTATTAGCACCTTTAAACCTCACATTGCAATTCTATTGAACATAACGCCAGATCATCTGGATCGTTACGATTATAAATTTGAGAACTATGTAGCGAGTAAAATGCGCATCACCATGAATCAGGATGAGGATGATTTCCTCATTTATAATGCAGACGATAAGGCAATTACAGAAGCAATCAAAAACTCAAACATAAAAGCACAGCTCATACCTTTTACAATGGAAAAGGAATTAGAAACAGGAGCTTACTTAAGAGACCAACAAATTCACATTTACACCCATAATTCACACTTTACTATGCCTACAGAGCAACTATCAATTAAAGGAAAGCACAACACTGCAAATGCAATGGCAGCTTCTACCGCATCAAAACTTCTTAAGATAAGAAAGGAAACGATTAGACAAAGTCTTACTTCTTTTGAAGGTGTAGAGCACCGACTTGAAAATGTATTAAAAATTAATAAAGTCCAATACATTAACGATTCAAAAGCAACTAATATTAATGCCACTTATTATGCTCTTGATAGTATGGAGCAACCGACTGTATGGATAGTAGGTGGAGTAGATAAGGGAAATGACTATTCTGAATTATATAGTCTGGTGAATCGCAATGTTAAGGCGATTGTTTGTCTGGGAACGGATAATTCTAAGATTGTGAATGCTTTTGGTAATTGTGTAGAACAAATGGTAGAAACTAGCTCTATGGAAGATGCTGTTAGAGTAGCTTATAAGCTAGCTGAAGCAGGTGACAACGTTTTATTAAGCCCCGCATGCGCTAGCTTTGACTTATTCAAAAATTATGAAGACAGAGGTCGTCAATTTAAAAACGCTGTAAGAGGATTGTAATTTGAAGATAAAAAGCTACATATCTGGAGATACCTTTTTGTGGGCGCTAGTAATTATTTTACTAGTATTCTCATTCCTACCTGTGTATAGCGCAAGTGCAAACCTTGCTTATATCGGTAAAGGAACTGGTAATACTACAAAGTATTTGGTCAAGCACTTTGGACACGTAGTAATAGGATTGGGGTTGTTGTATTCTGTACATAAAATTCCTTATCGATATTTTAGAGGATTAAGTGTGTTACTTCTTCCGGTGGTTATTCTGTTACTCATTTATACTGCGATGCAAGGTACCGTTATGGGTGGTGCTAGTGCCAGTAGATGGATGACAGTTCCAGTAATAGGAATGAAGTTTCAAACCAGTACGTTTGCCTTTGTTGTGCTAATGGTGTATGTAGCAAAATATCTAGCTTCTATAAAAGATAAGGTAGTTACTTTTAAACAGTCATTACTTCCTTTATGGTTGCCAGTAGGAATAGTTTTAATACTCATAGTACCATTTAATTTATCAACGGCTGTTCTTATTTTTACCATGATTTTAATAACCTGTTTTGTTGGTGGTTATCCATTGAAATACTTGTTAAGTATGGTAGGGATAGGCTTTTTTGCTTTGACATTATTTGTTCTTACGGCAAAGGCTTTTCCTGGTGTATTTCCTAATAGAGTAGATACTTGGGTTTCTCGTATAGAAACATTCGGTGGTGAAGGTGATTCAGACTCTAACTATCAAGTAGAAAGAGCAAAAACTGCTATCGCAAATGGTTATCCCTTTGGTGTTGGTCCTGGGAAAAGTGCCACAAAGCATGTATTGCCGCAATCTGCAAGTGATTTTATTTTTGCTATCATTTTAGAAGAATTTGGACTGGCTGGTGGATTATTTATACTTTCTCTTTATCTCTTTTTTTTATTCAGACTAACTATTATCTCAACAAAATCAGAAACTGTTTTTGGTCAACTGCTCGTCATAGGTGTAGGTTTTCCTATCGTTTTTCAAGCGTTGACAAATATGGCAGTAGCAGTAAACTTAATTCCCGTTACCGGTCAGACCTTGCCATTAATTAGTAGTGGTGGAACATCTATTTTAATGACTTGTATGGCTGTGGGAATTGTATTAAGTGTAAGCGCAAAAAGAGAAAACGAGAAAGCCAAAGAGAAAGTGAATGAAGAAGAAATGAACCCTTTAGATGTACTTAGTGAAGCCATATAAAATAATCATATCAGGTGGAGGAACAGGTGGACACATCTATCCGGCAATTTCTATTGCAAACGAATGCAAAAGAAGATGGCCAGACTGTGAGATCCTTTTTGTAGGTGCTAGTGACCGTATGGAAATGGAAAAAGTTCCTGCCGCAGGATATAAAATCAAAGGCTTATGGATAAGTGGTATTCAGAGAAATCTGTCTCTTAAGAACCTGGCTTTTCCTTTTAAAGTAATCAAAAGTTTATACGATGCTCGCAAGATCATTAAGGATTTTAAGCCAGATATCGCTGTAGGAACTGGTGGTTTTGCAAGTGGTCCCTTATTGTTTATGGCAAATAAAATAGGAGTTGCTACTTTGATACAAGAACAAAACTCTTATCCAGGAATCACTAATAAATTACTTAGTAAAAAGGTCGATAAAATTTGCGTTGCTAGTGATGGTTTAGAACGTTTTTTTCCTAAATCAAAGATAGTGTTAACAGGTAATCCGGTACGTCAGGATTTGTTAAATGTAGATACTCTTAGAGAAGAGGCAATTCAACATTTTAAATTAAAATCAGCTAAAAAGACATTACTCGTTTTAGGCGGTAGTCTCGGCGCCAGACGTATCAATCAATTAATTGATCAACAGTTGGATGATTTGAAAGAAGAGGTTCAGGTAATCTGGCAATGTGGTAAGTTTTATCATGAAGAATACAAGAATAAAGCTCAAGAAGACATTCAAGTACATGCGTTTTTAAACCGTATGGATCTAGCCTATGCAGCAGCAGATTTTATTATCTCTCGTGCTGGTGCTGGTTCGATATCAGAGCTTTGCATCGTTGGAAAGCCTGTGATTTTTATTCCATCGCCTCATGTGGCAGAAGATCATCAGACTAAAAATGCCCAAGCTATTATTGATAAAGATGCCGCATTGATGATTAAAGAAGCAGATATAGATCAAAACTTTATGACGCTTTGGAATGGGTTAGTATCCGATAAAGAATTGCAAATAAAGCTTTCAAAAAATATTAAAAGAGAAGCATTACCTAAAGCAACAGATCATATAGTGAATGAAATAGAGCAGTTGTTACGATGAAAGAGTTAGAACACATATCACATTTTTATTTCATCGGTATCGGTGGTATTGGGATGAGTGCGCTTGCTCGTTACTTAAATGAACAAGGTAAAAAAGTAGCAGGTTACGATCGCATTATTACAAAGTTATCTGTTAAGTTAGAAGAAGAAGGAATTGATATTCACTATACGGATGACTTTGATAAAATTCCAGATGGTTTTAAGGAAATAAGAACAGCACAAGTAGTTTATACACCAGCAGTACCGTTAGATTTTGGAGAATTAGTACGCTTTCGCGAAAGCGGAATTACAACGATCAAACGCGCTCAACTTTTAGGTCAAATTTCTAGAACAATGACCTGTCTTGCCATTGCTGGAACGCATGGTAAAACAACAACTAGTGCCATATTAGCTCACTTACTTTATAAAAGTGATGTGAAAATGACGGCTTTTTTAGGTGGTATTTTAGAACAGTATAACACAAATTATTTGTGCTCTGGTACGGATGTTATGGTGGTAGAAGCTGACGAGTTTGATCGATCCTTCATGCAGCTGGATCCAGACATTGCCGGAATCACAGCAATGGATGCAGATCATCTCGATATCTATGGAGACGTTGCGAATTTTGAAAAGACGTTTCACGACTTTGCTAGACTATTAGAAGGAAAAGCCTTGTTAGTAAATGAAAAACTCGATTTAAACGGTCTTAAAGTTGGTTTAGAATCTGGAGATTACCTGACGCAAAATGAAGTGATCGTAAATGGTGCCTACCATTTTGACTTAAAAACACCAAAAGAAATTGTAAAGGATTGCTTTTTAAAATTACCTGGTAGACATAATTTGAGTAATGCAGTTTTGGCAATGGCAGTTGCTTTAGAATATGGAGCAAATGCAGAAAAATTAAAACTTGCTTTAGCTTCTTTTCCAGGTGTGGAACGCCGGTTTACCTATAGGATTGATACAGAAAAGCGTGTTTTGATTGATGATTATGCGCATCATCCTACAGAAATAAATGCTGTTTATCAGGCAGTTACTGAAATGTATCCAGATGAGAAAAAATTAGTCATATTTCAGCCTCATTTATTTTCTAGAACTCGTGATTTTATGGATGACTTTGCGCAGGCATTAAGTCAGTTTGATAAGGTTGCTTTATTAGATATTTATCCTGCAAGAGAACTTCCTATAGAAGGAATTTCTTCAGAGTTATTGTGTAAAAACATGAATGCTTTAGAAAATACTCCAGAAATAATTACCGTGGTTGAGAAGTTAGATCTAGAAGAATTTATTGAAGAAATGGATACAAGGATTATATTAATGTTGGGCGCAGGAGATATAGGAGTAGAGATCCAAAAGTTAACTCAAAAGTGGATAAATGCATAAGCTGAAAAACATCATAAAATTGACTCTAGTTACCTTATTGGTAATCAGTCTTTATGCTTTTGCTTCAAATCGATATAAAGATAGAAAGTTAACCGATGTAAATATCACATTTACAGATTATAGTGATCCTTTTATTTCTGAAAAGAACGTTAATAAATTGTTGATACAAAATAACGATACCATTAAGAACCTGTTGATAGAAAATCTAGATTTGAATAAGAGTGAATTACGACTTGTTGAGAACGCAATGATCAGAGATGCAGAGGTTTCTGTATCGCTAGATGGATTGCTTAAAGCTGTTGTACAGCCTAGAAAGCCTATTGCAAGAATTATGGGTAGTACAAACGCTTACCTAGATCAAGATAATTTAATCATGCCGTTGTCTCAAGAGTACACGGTAAATGTGCCGCTGGTTTATGGTTATAATGAAAAAGTGCAAGACAAAACTTTTGAACTGATCAACTTTATTAAAGAGGATGAGTTTTTAAAGAGGTCTTTTACCGCGGTAGAATTTGATAAAAGAGAAGAGGTCACCTTATCAGTAAGAGCTTTCAGTTATAAAGTACGATTAGGTGAAGTAGAAAAGTTAGAGCATAAAATGATCAACTATAAGGCTTTTGTACTCAAAATGCAAAAGGATAACAGGCTAGAAGGGATTAAAACAATAGACTTGCGATTTGACAATCAAGTAGTAGTAACAAAAAAGTAGGAAAATGGAACAACAAGAATATGCAGTAGGGCTGGATATAGGTACAACAAAGATTGTAGCTATGATCGGTCGTAAGAATGAATACGGCAAACTTGAGATTCTAGGTGTAGGGAGATCAAAAAGTTTAGGAGTACATCGCGGTGTGGTGAATAATATCACGCAAACTATCACTTCTATTCAGCAAGCTGTGAGTCAGGCAGAATCAGTAAGCGGTATAAAAATAAAAGATGTTACCGTAGGAATAGCTGGACAACATATACGTAGTTTACAACACAGCGATTACATCACTCGTGGTGATAGTGAGGTTGTTATTGATCAAGATGATATTGCTACACTTTGTAATCAAGTTTTTAAATTGGTCATGCTTCCTGGAGAAGAAATTATTCATGTATTACCACAGGAGTATAAAATAGACGGTCAGTCTGACGTAAAAGAACCAGTTGGTATGTACGGTGGTCGTCTTGAGGCTAATTTTCACGTGGTTGTAGGTCAGGTGGCATCTATACGTAACATTTATAGATGTGTAAAAAGTGCCGACCTCGAATTGAAAAATATAACCTTAGAACCGCTTGCCAGTGCTGATGCAGTATTGAGCCAGGAAGAAAAAGAAGCTGGCGTTGCTCTTATCGATATAGGTGGTGGAACCACAGACCTTGCTATTTTCAAAGATGGTATCATACGACATACGGCAGTGGTTCCTCAAGGTGGGAATATTATAACACAAGACATTAAAGAAGGTTGTTCTATTATTGAAAAACAGGCTGAGTTGCTTAAAACAAAGTTTGGTAGTGCCTGGCCTGGTGAGAATAAAGAAAATGAAATTGTTTCTATTCCTGGATTAAGAGGTCGCGAGCCTAAAGAGATCACACTTAAAAACTTAAGTAAAATTATCCATGCTCGTGTCATTGAGATTCTAGAAACTGTTTTTGTAGAGATCAAAAACTATGGCCACGACGAGCCTAAAAAGCAGCTTATCGCAGGTGTAGTTTTAACCGGTGGAGGAAGTCAATTGAAACACATCAAACAATTAGCAGAATATGTTACAGGAATGCCTAGTAGAATAGGCTACCCTAATGAACATCTTGCAGGAGATAGCGATACAGAAAGTACGAGTCCCTTATTTGCTACCGCTGTAGGATTAGTAATGAAAGGTCTAGAAGAACAACATAAAGAAGAAGAGGTTGAAGAAGCTCCAGATGCTGTTGTAGAAGATGTAAAGGAAGAAACTTTACATATAGAAGAGGAAGAAGAACATCATTCTGTTTCTGATGAAGTGAAAAAGAAAGGGATTTTTGACGCTTGGGCAACTAAGTTCAAAGAGTTTCTTGATAAAGCAGAGTAATTCTAGTATTAGAATTTTAACAAAAAAATACCGTGGTGTAAAAGCCGCAAGTTCAATTATAAAGTAGCCCCATTATGAGTGAAGAATTTAACAGCATCGCATTTGATTTACCTAAAAATAAATCAAACGTAATCAAAGTCATCGGTGTAGGTGGTGGTGGTAGCAATGCCATCAAGCACATGTACCAGCAAGGAATTAAAGGAGTGGATTTTGTAATCTGTAATACAGATTCACAAGCTCTTGATAACAGTCCAGTACCTAATAAAATACAGCTAGGTGTCACGCTTACTGAAGGACTAGGTGCAGGAGCAAATCCAGAAGTAGGAGAGCATGCTGCCCAAGAAAGCATGGAAGATGTGAAGGCTTTATTAGACTCTAATACTAAAATGGTATTTATCACTGCAGGAATGGGCGGTGGAACAGGTACAGGTGCTGCTCCAGTTATCGCTAGTATAGCTCGTAACATGGATATACTTACCGTGGGTATCGTTACAACTCCTTTTCATTTTGAAGGAAAAGTACGTAATGAACAAGCACAAATGGGAATTGAAAAATTCCGTAAGAGTGTAGATTCATTGATTATAATTAACAATAATAAATTGAGAGATGTTTATGGAAACTTAGGTTTCAAAGCAGGATTCTCAAAAGCAGATGAGGTACTTGCTACTGCCTCACGCGGTATTGCAGAAGTTATTACAAACCACTACACTCAAAACATTGATTTACGTGATGCAAAAACGGTATTGGCTAACAGTGGTACTGCGATTATGGGAAGTGCGCAGTCTACGGGATCTAATCGCGCACAAGAAGGAATTCTTAAAGCGCTAGATTCTCCATTGCTTAATGATAACAAGATCACAGGTGCTACAAATGTGTTATTATTAATTGTTTCTGGTACAGAAGAAATCACTATTGATGAAATAGGCGAGATCAATGAACACATACAGAACGAGGCTGGTGGTGTTGCAAACATTATCATGGGTGTTGGTGAAGATGAAGCCTTAGGCGATGCTATATCTATAACAGTAATTGCTACTGGATTTGATGTAGAACAGCAAAATGAGATTTCAAATACAGAAGCAAAACGTATCATTCACACACTAGAAGAAGAGCAACGTGCAACGGCTATTCTTAAGGAAACTGCTGATAAGGTGATTCCTGGAAAGTTGATCATGGATTTAGAAGAAGAGAAGGAAGAGGATACCGCTTTCGCGAAAGCGGAGCAAGAAACAATTGAAGTCCGCACTTCAGAGCCAGACAAGCCTTTAGTGATTGTTCATGAATTGGGTGATGAAGAGCCAGAGGATGTTATTATTCCAGTGGCAAAAGAAAACTCATTGATTCCTACAACTGAGTTTATAAAGAATTTAAACGTTACTTATGAAGAAGTTCTAGATCAAACTCAAGACTTTATTATTAAAGAAGTGCAATCAGAAGCAGTTCCTCCAGTTGAAGAAATAGAAGAAGAGAAAGATCAATTTTTTCTAGATTTTGATATGCCATTATCGGCACAATTAAACGTAAAGGAGGAAGAAACGCCACCAGTCGTTAAACATCAATTAGAGGATATTGAAGTAAATGACCCAATTAACGTGATTCCTGTTACCGAGTTTTCTGATGAAGGTTTGAAGAAATATTCTCTTGATGATTACATGGAAGTAGAAGATCAATTGAACACTGCAAAACCCAAAGAACCAAAAAAGGAGAACACTGTTGCAGAGCCAGAAATAAAAATTATTACTAAGGATGTAGAGCAAAAGGCTGCTCCTGTTGAAAGAGAAATAGATGTAGACCCAACAGATTTACCTCTTAATGAAGTTTTAGTACAAAGAGCAGAAGAACGCAAACGTAAATTACATGCGTTTAATTATAAATTTAAAAGCTCTCATAGACTGGACGAGATTGAAAAGCAACCTGCTTATTTACGACATGGTGTAGAACTTGATAAATTGCCTAAAGAAGGAGATAAATCTAGAACTACTCTTTCTACAGATGAGAATAATGAAATCCAATTAAGGTCTAATAACAATTCTTTTTTACATGATAATGTAGATTAAAAATGTTTCTTTTTAAGGTACAAAATGGCTCAAACACTGTTAAGGTGTTTGGGCTTTTTTAATGGTTGGTAAAAACGTATTTTTGAGTGATAAAAATGGTGACGCGCTGCATGCGCAGTGACTTAAATAATAAGACGATGAGTTTAGAGAAAAAAATCATGACCTCTATGAAAGAGGCAATGAAAGCAAAAGATCAAACAGCACTAGCAGCTTTAAGAGCGGTTAAAAGTGAGATATTACTAGCTAAAACTTCTGGTGATGATGGTGATTTAAGTGAAGAAGAAGAAATTAAACTGGTCCAGAAGCTTGTGAAGCAGCGCAAAGACAGTGCGCGCATTTTTTCTGAGCAAAATAGAGAAGATCTTTCAGAGCCAGAGCTTGCTCAAGCGGTAGTTCTAGAAAAATTCTTACCAGAACAAATGGGTGTAGAAGAAATAACCAAAGTGATTGAAGATATTATTGCAAAGACCGGTGCAGCTGGAATGAAAGATATGGGAAAGGTTATGGGGATAGCTAATAAAGAATTAGCTGGTAAAGCAGATGGTAGGACGATAAGTACTGTTGTAAAAGCGCAGCTTGTTTAAATAGTTTATTAGATAAACAAAAAAATGGCTGCAATAGATTGCGGCCATTTTTTATTAAATTATTTAATGCTGCTAATCAAAGTTGAAATAGCAGAAATCAAAGTGTTGAATTGGACCTACCTCCTTTGACTGTTTTGATTTATGGAACTTAATAGCTATTCAAGTTAATAGGATACAATTTTAATTTTATGTTGAGTACTTAGTTTTAGAAGCAAAACGAATTTTATAAAATTATGCCTACTATAATAACTTACATAATTATCAATGCTATTGTGGATATAGGAGATAAGGTGTTTTATCGTAGACTTAAATTTGATTAATACGTTTAATGCATTCAAATATTATTAAAAAACACCTTATGAATTTAAATTCATAAGGTATTGATATAGTTTTGGATGTTAAATTCTAGTATGCCTTAAAAGGTATGATGCAAACTTATTTGTAATTGGTTTTTATCCCAATTATTAGTAGTTTGTTTCATCCATCCCAGTTGCACTCTCAATCCATCATTAATAACAAAACCTAGACCTAAATAGGTTCGGTTACGATCAAAGAAATTCACTTTGCGACCGTTACCTATATTTCGCTGCCCATTGATAAACATTTCATTATAGAAAGCAGTATACAAGGTATTCTTTACTAGAATAGATTTGTTTAAAGGCACATTTACAAAAATATTGTATCGGTACCTGGTTCTAAAATCTTGATTTTCTACCCATCTTTGTTCAAATCGGAATCTATGCGTAATAAATAATCTTTTCAAAATTGTATTAGAAAATAAAGCTTCTTGATAAATTCTATTCTCACCTACTGGATTATCTCGATCTGTTCCAAAGGCTCCAGTTGAAATATTAGCATATCCTAAAGTGAATTTTACACCAGATTCTTTAGGGCTGTAGGTTAATCCAGATCTTAACAATAGTTGTTCTCGATCACCTAAAAGTTGCCAGTCTCTATACTGTATGTCACCTTGAATACCCCAATTTGAATTTTTGAACGTGGTGTTATAGAAATACATGTACCACGCTCCTAATTGATCTTCATCTGGGTTTTGTGCATTTGCTTGGTAAGCAGCTCCTAAAATAAAAAGAGTAAAAAGAAAATACTTAATTCTTATAAACATGTTTATTTCATCTTTTTCATTCCAGATTTACTTGCCTCAACAAAACGTGGGAGACTTAGAATCGTTTCTTCCAGAAACTCTACTTTTCCAGAGTGTAAATTGTAAACGGCTCCAACTATTAGCACTTCACCACTAGCTGTACGGCGGCTAAGAATAGGCTCTAAATTTCTTAATAAATTTACTTGTTCTATAACGTTTTCACGTATAGCAAGGTCTAATTCTTCTTTCTTATCAAGCTTTGCTTCTTTAGCGCGTAAAGATGCTGGTTTGATGGAGTTTATAAGGCTTACAACATGCCCTGGTGGGTTTTCAGGAAGTTTCATTGCCGCTGTAACCGCTCCACAACTTTCATGACCTAAAACAACAATTAATTTAGTTTTGAGAAATACAGTTGCATATTCTATTGTTCCGTAAGAAGCTTCTGCCATTACTTGGCCAGCAGTTCTAGTAATGAACAAGTCACCTACACCTTGATCAAAAATAATTTCGTTAGGCACACGACTATCTGCACAACCTATAATGGTAGCAAATGGTTTTTGTCCTAATTCATTATTTTTCATATCTTCTTCAGACTGTCTAGGGGCTACCCTTCTATTATCTGCAAAACGTTTGTTACCGTACATAAGTTTTCTTAACCCCTTATACGGATCTGTGTAGGCACTATCACGATCTGCAAAATAACGATCATCTTCAAGTTTCAGCATCTTTTTAATTTCAGCAGATTGACCATAGCCTAAGAATCCAGTAAAAAGTAACGCGACAATTAATAATTTTTTCATTTCTTTTGATTTAAATAGTTTATTAAAAAAACACATGGACATTTCATAATTAAAGGTCTGCAATTGTGTATTGTTGATCAATTTTCAAGGATATCTTTAATTATTAGAAGTACGTCTAAATTATTTAACGAAACTGATAATTGCCTGGTTTTTAAAAATGGATGTTTTAATAAAATTTTAGGAATTGTCTGATTCTAGTAGTAGCGTCTATTAAGAAGCTATGGAAAAGGATTATTTCTGTAAACGTGCAGATGGTTCTTATATGAAAGGTAAAGTATGGCCTGGAGAATGTTATTTTCCGGACTACACAAATCCTGAGGTAAGAATCTGGTGGGCAGATTTATTTAAAGGACTTATTGCAGATAATGGTCTGGCTGGAATTTTGAATGATATGAATGAGCCTGCGGTGATGGATGTTCCTAATAAAACTTTCCCAGATGATGTATGCCATGATTATGATGGTCATCCTTGTTCTCATAGAAAAGCGCACAGTATTTATGAAGCGCAAATGGCTCGAGCTACTTATGAAGGCGTAAAGAAATTTATATATCCTAAACGACCATTTGTAATCACAAGATCTGCATATTCTGGGACGCAACGTTACACGAGCAGCTGGTTCGGTGATAATGTCGCTACCTGGTAGCACTTAAGTATTCCAAATATCCAGGCGCAGCGCATGGCACTGTCAGGAATGTCTTAGGCAGGATCTGATATCGGTGGTTTTGCAGAGCAGCCTACAGGAGAACTTTTTGCTAGATGGATTGCTTTAGGTGTTTTTCATCCTTTTTGTAGAGTTCATTCTAGTGGTGACCATGGTGATCAAGAACCGTGGACTTTTGACGAGAACGTGACCGATATCACTAGAAAATTTATTGAATTGCGATATAAATTACTTCCTTATCTATACACCACATTTTGGTAATGTGCACAGGAAGGAACGCCTATGTTAAAGTCTCTTGTCGTATATGATCAAGAAGATGCATAGACGCATTATAGAAATAATGAGTTCATGTTCGGTAATAAAATATTAGTTTGTCCAGTTCTAGAACCTAATGCAAAAGGTCGTAGAATGTATATACCTCGTGGAGAATGGTATAACTTCTGGACTAGAGAAACTATTTCTGGAGGTAAAGAAGCTTGGGTAGATGCAGATATTGATGAGATTCTGCTATTTGTGAAGTCAGGTTCCATCATTCCTCGTTATCCAGTTATGCAATATGTAGGCGAGAAGAAAATAGAGTTTCTAACACTAGATGTCTACTATACCTTTGGTAAAGATAAATTTATCGACTATGAATATGCTGCGGATGGTTATGATTATAAAACGGACGTTTTAGTCTGAGAAACTTAAGTTTTAAAGGTAAAGAAAATGAGATGATCATTTCTCAATATATAGATGGTAAGTACATTACAGAATATGAAACCTTGCGTTTCAATTTTATAGGATTGCCTTTTGAAATTGATTTTGTAGAGGTAGATAATGTAAAAATACCTTTAGAAGACTTGCAATATGATGCAAAAACTCAAACTATGTATGTGGACAAGAATTTTGTTGAATTGCATATCGTAGGAAAGTAAAATTCATTATTTCAGGAAAGAGTGGCTTTGTAGTCGCTCTTTTTTATTTGTGATGTTCTCGCTTTCGCGAAAGCGAGATTTTATAAATTCAGCAAATAGTACCGTTAGTGAATATTTAAAGTTGGATTATTTAATTTTATCTTAATTGTTAAAATAACAACACTTTAAAGCTCATATATCATTTAGTTTTACCGATACATTAAAAAATAAGCATTGATCAATAAATACCAAAAAACCAATAGACATTTATTTTTAGTAATGATTGTCAGTTCTTTACTTCTATCAACTCTTACGCGAGCACAGAAAATAGAAGAATTAAAAGAATTTTTTACTTTTTACCCAAATCAAAAAGCAGTAGAAAAAGATTCTACAATTTATTTGCAAAAGTTTATTGCGGCACCGGTGGTAAGTTATTCCCCAGAAACCAACTTTGCCTTTGGTACAGGCGCAAAGTATTTATTTAAATTTAATGGAAGTGGTGAGGAAACAAGAACCTCTAACATGCCTATTACATTACAATATACGTTGAATAGTCAATTCTTTTTATTTTCTGGTTTTGAGGTGTTTACTAATCAAGAAAAATGGGTGATTGAAGGAAATTTGTTGTTTCAAAATTATCCGCGTTTGTATTACGGAATGGGAAATGATACTCCTGATAGTGCAGAAGAGCAATACGATTATTATCAATTTCTATTTGAACCTATCTTTCTTAAACGTATGTTTCATAAATACCTATTCATAGGTGGTGGCGTGCGTTACAATCATATTTATAAAACAGAAATTGAAGAAGATGGTCTAATTGCTCAAAATAGACCAGATGGTTTTGATGGGTCTACTTCTGTTGGCGCTGAGGTTGCTGTCTTATATGATAGTAGAAGCAATATATTAAACGCTCAAGATGGTTGGTATTTAGAATTTACTCATGGTAAATATGGTAAGGTATTAGGTGGTACAAATTCATTTAATCTAACTCGATTTGATTTAAGACATTACTTTGATGTTTCAGAAGAAAACGATGATATTCTTGCCTTTCAATTTGCAGGTCGTTTTACTAGACAGGATATTCCTTTTTCTGAATTTGCTTTCTTTGGTAGCAGTGAAATCATGCGAGGTTACCAAGAAGGAAGATTTGTAGATCGTGACATGCTCGCCACACAAATTGAATATAGAAAGAATTTTAAAGACTCTCGACTAGGTGCGGTAGCTTTTGTAGGTACAGGAGATGTTTATAGAAACGTAAGTGAGTTCCAATTCGGTAATTTAAAGCCTAACTATGGCGCAGGAGTGCGTTATAAATTAGATAAAGAAGAAAATTTAAACATACGTCTGGATTGGGGATTTGGTAATGGTACTAATAGTTTTTACCTAGGAATAGCTGAAGCTTTTTAAAAGCCTCATCAGTTTTAGAAAATCAAAAAAGAGAAGCTTGTTCGTTTCTCTTTTATTTGACTAAATTCTTTAAAATGTAAAGTATATTATTGGTCTCGCTTTCGCGAAAGCGGAATCAAAAAAAAATGATAGTATAAATTATTCCTTTGAAGCCCAGTCAAAGTGTTTCTCTGTAATCTGGTCTTTATTCTTAATTATATATTCTTTGAAAGCAAGAGCAGCCGGCGATAGTTTTTTCTTTTTTAACCAAATCAAATTCCACTGTGTTTTTAAAGGTAATCCAGCATAAGGAATAATAACGATATCACCTCGATCGATCGCATTTTTTATACCTATAATAGGCATTATTGAGTAACCTATACCTGCTATTACCGCTTGTTTTAAGGCTTCATTAGAAGTCAACTCGATTTTCTTACTAGCCATTAAGTTTTTTCCTTGGATAAAGCTTTCCATTGCATTTCTAGTTGCAGATCCCTCTTCTCGATACAGCAAGGGTTCCTTAGAAAAAATTAATTCTCTATCGCCTTTTCTACTTTTTTCTCTTAATGCATTACCTACAAGAAAAAGCTCATTTTTCATGAGTGGTAAAGTCTCTAGATCCAGATGATCTGGTAATACAGAAACTAGAGCAAAGTCTACTTTGTTCTCTTCAAGATCATGAATAACATTCTTTTTGTTAGTTACGTCCATAGAGAAATCAACACCAGTGTGATCATTTAAAAAACCAGAAAGAAAATAAGGCATTACGTATTTACCGGTAGAAACGATAGAAAGTTTCAATTTACCGGCTAGCTTACCTTGATATTGTTTTGTCTTATAATCTATTATTTGAATTTCTTCAAGAATACTTTTGGCAGTTTCAGCAATTTCATGGCCAAAATCGGTTACATACAATTGCCTTCCTATCACTTCAGTTAAAGGAATAGGAAACTGTTCTTGAAATTTTTTGAGCTGTATAGAAACAGCTGGCTGCGTTAAAAATAGAACCTCAGAAGCTTTTGTGATGCTCTTTTTTTCTACAATCTGTAGAAATATTTGAAGTTGGTGTAATGTGTAATGCATAATATTTATTTATGTACTTCATTACAAATATAAATAAAAATAAATGATGTTAACAGCGCATCTTTGCATAGCTTTTTTAAATCACTGAAATCATGATACAGCAATTTAATTCAAAATTCGATAATGAGAACTTTTCAAGATCGTTTAAAATGATTCGTATCCTACCTCACTTAAATTTGCAAAAATCAGCTCAGTTACTGAGGTATTTTGGTATAGCTGTCTTGGCTCTTATTTACTTGATAATAGCAGTATTCTGTCTAATTACAGATCACCCTATGTCTGTTTATTTACTGTTGCCATTTACAGTGATATTTCTAATTATAGGAATAGCTATTATTCCAATGCTGAAAAAAAATTAACAATAATCTTTCAATTATGACTTCAAATAAAGAAGTAATGACCAAAGTCCAATTAGTAGATAGCACATTTTCACCTTCTGAGGCTTCAGATGTAGTGAGTAGTTTGATTAGAGAAAAAATCAACTTTCATAAACTACATAGGCTTTCAATGTGCGAGGGAAATGTAAATAGTGATACCAACTATGATGATAGTAGGGTCGTAGAACTTGAATTAGAGAGAAAAGAGTTCAAAGAGATATGCCGCGAGGCAAAATTAATGGGTAAGAAGATTAAGATTAATGGTATTCTTGAAATAGAGATCATAGACTAATTACTACTACTACTACTACTACTACTAATACTACTACAAATATTATAAATGGATTTACATTTATTGACAGATAACCTGTCTAATCCTGCTTTACTCTTTTTTATTTTAGGGTTGTTTGCTTCACAAGTGAAGAGTGATTTAGAAATCCCAAAAAACTCGTCTAAATTTATCTCTCTTTATCTATTATTTGCCATAGGTTTCAAAGGTGGACAAGAGTTATCGCATAGTGAGTTTACAGCAGATATTTATTGGGCAGTGTTCATAGGGCTTGCACTTGCAGTTCTAGTTCCTGTCTATACTTTTTTCATATTAAGGCTTAAGTTTACGATAGCAAATTCTGGAGCAATCGCAGCTGCCTATGGTTCTGTCAGTGCTGTTACTTTTGTGACAGCTATAAGTTATTTAGAGATGGAAGGAATTCCATTTGGCGGTCATATGGTTGCTGTTATGGCGTTGATGGAAGCACCTTCTATTATTGTAGGTGTTTTATTAATGAGTCTGTCTTCTAAAGGAGATCAAAAGGATAAGCACGAAATTTGGGGACTTGTTAAACATGCTCTTACTAACGGTAGTGTGGTTCTTATTCTAGGAAGTTTAGTTATAGGTTATATAGCTAGCGATGTACAAGCGGCAGGTATAAGGCCGTTTACTACAGATTTGTTTAAAGGATTTCTTGCTGTTTTCTTGCTAGATATGGGAATTACTAGTGGTAAGAAGTTAGGTGTGTTGATTAAAAAGGGCTGGTTTGCATTGGTATTTGCTATAGTAGTGCCATTGGTAAATGGTTGCGTGGTTGCATTAGCTTCAGGATATGTTTTAAATGAAACAGGAGATCGTCTATTACTTGCTATTCTTGCTGCAAGTGCTTCTTATATTGCAGTACCTGCAGCCATGAGAATTGCTGCTCCTAAAGCAAATCCTAGTCTTTATCTGCCTATGGCGCTAGCGATAACTTTTCCTTTAAATATAACTATAGGATTACCGCTGTACTTGTACCTAATTCAATGATAATAATAATCTTCTAATTCTAGTAGGCTTGTGTAACAATGGTTACCTATCTAGAGATATCTATCGTATAAATTTGTAAAAATTTGTACGATGTTAAAGCAAAATATTCTCAATAGTATTCTTTTCTTAAAATGTCCACAATGTCGTCAAGGGCAATTTTTAAAAGCAAATCCATATCTTTTCTCAAAAATGAATAGCGTTAAAGAGCGTTGTCCTAAATGCCAATTAAAATATTCTATAGAACCTAGCTTTTATACCGGTTCTATGTATGTTTCTTATGGTGTAGGAATTGCATTTGCTGTTGCTGCGTATATGATTTTATTAATTCTAGGTCTAGCAAATAGCCCTATGAGAATTTTTATAGTTATTGTAATTACATTGGTTGCTTTTTTTCCATATATTGGTGCTGTTTCAAAATCTATCTGGGCACATTTATTTTTTAAATATGACGCAGTGAGAGCACAAAAAGTAAAAAATGATTCAAGAACTTAAGAATAATTACGGTTCTCAATTTGAACCCCAATTAATTGAAGAAATTTATCAGATTGCAACTTTTATAGAGGCTCCAGAAGGTCAGGACCTTATCCAGCCAGGTCAGTTTATAAAATCAATGCCTTTATTACTTTCAGGTAGTATAAAAATAATGAGACCTGATGATGAAGGTGAAGAACTACTCCTTTACCACTTAGAAAAAGGAGACACTTGTGCTATGACCATGACTTGCTGTATGGGAAATACAAAAAGTGAAATTCACGCCGTAACAGAAACACCTGCCCAAATACTTATGATTCCAATTGGCAAAATGGAAGAGTGGTCTAGTAAATACAAATCGTGGCGCAACTTTGTGTTTAATAGTTATCACGAACGCATGATGGAGTTATTAGAAAGCATCGATAATATTGCTTTTAATAATATGGATGAACGACTAGAAAATTATTTAAAAGATAAAATACAGATTCTAAACAGCAAACACATCTATATTACACATCGTGAGATAGCAAATGACTTACATACCAGTCGTGTAGTTGTTTCTAGATTGCTTAAGAAGATGGAAAACAGAAAGTTTATAAAGTTACACCGTAGTTTTATTGAAGTCCTGTAACACTTGTTACAAAGACTCTTCAGGTAGTCAATTAAATTTGTGACTTAATTTAAAAAACTACAATGGAATTCATTGAAATACTAGGTTACATAGGAGCTCTTTTGATAGGGCTTGTTTTAGGTCTTATCGGTGGTGGTGGTTCCATTCTGACAGTACCGATCCTGGTGTATGCACTTACCTTAAATCCAGTAATTGCAACTGCTTATTCCTTGTTTGTGGTGGGAACCACCTCGCTTGTAGGGGCTATTAAAAACATCAGTAAGGGAATGGTCGATTTTAAGACCGCAATCATTTTTGCTATTCCGGCTTTTATAGCCGTTTATCTAACGAGAGCTTACTTAATTCCTGCTATACCAGAAGAGTTATTTGAAGTCGGTGGTTTTATGGTGACAAAAAACCTTGCTATCATGTTGTTTTTTGCGTTCATAATGTTACTAGCATCAGTTTCTATGATACGCAATAAAAGAGATGAAGGAGCAGAAGATTCCGTGATTACTTATAATTATCCATTAATTATCGTAGAAGGACTAGTAGTAGGGACAATTACAGGTATAGTAGGTGCTGGTGGTGGTTTTCTAATTATTCCAGCCTTGGTTTTATTAGCAAAGCTACCAATGAAAAAAGCGGTGGCAACCTCTCTATTTATCATCGCGATTAAATCTTTGATAGGTTTTCTAGGTGATGTTCAAAATTTAGAAATTGACTGGACATTTTTGTTATCATTTACAGCAATTTCGGTAGTAGGTATTTTTATAGGTATTTGGCTTAATAAATTTATTGACGGTAAAAAATTAAAAAAAGGTTTTGGTTGGTTCGTTCTAGTAATGGGTGTTTACATCATTTATAAAGAACTTACTAAGTAACAAAATCATATAAAATCAATTTTAAAGAAACAGTTATGATCATAAAACAGTTTGAATACAAACCTTTGTCGCATTACTCATATGCCATTATAAGTGATGGAAAAATGGCCGTTATTGATCCAGAAAGAGATGTTAGTGGTTATTACGCTTTCGCGAAAGCGAACAACGCATCCATTACCGCGATTATAGAAACACATCCTCATGCAGATTTTGTAAGTTCTCATTTAGAGATTCACAAAGAAACCGGTGCAACTATTTACAACAGTGTAAAAACGGGAGCAGATTATCCCCATGAAGCTTTTGATAGTGGTAATGAGATAAAGTTAGGTAATGCTACGTTAAAAGCTATAAACACTCCTGGACATTCACCAGATAGTATAACAATAGTTGCTAGTCAAGACGATCAAATTACTCTATTTACAGGAGATACTATTTTTATAGGAGATGTAGGAAGGCCAGACTTGAGAGAGAAAGCAGGAAATTTAAAAGCAAAACGTGAGGAACTTGCAGAGATGATGTACGATACTGTGACAAATCAATTTAGCGATTTACCAGATCATGCCATTATTTATCCTGCACATGGTGCTGGATCATTATGCGGTAAAAGTTTAAGTGATGCAGCTAGCAGTACACTAGGAGATGAGCGTAAGAATAGTTGGGCTTTTCAACCGCAGTCCAAAGAAACGTTTATGAATACATTATTAGATGGTCAGCCATTCATTCCATCTTATTTTGGTTATAATGTGGCGATTAATAAAGCCGGCGCAGATAATTTAGAACCATCTTTAGAGTCTATTTCTTTGGTTGAGAAAACAAAAGCTACTGGACTTATAGTTGATATGAGAGATGAAGCTACTTTTAAGAAAGGACATTTAGAAGGTAGTATCAACATTCAAGCAGTATCTGATACTTCAAAATTTGAAACTTGGTTAGGAGCGATAGTGAAGCCTCAAGAAGATTTTACACTGGTTATTGACACGGCAGAAAATAAAGACAAATTATTGCAACGTATTTCTAAGATAGGATATGAAAAGCAGCTAAGGGAAGTGATCACTTTATCCACTGATAACTTATCACAAACACCTCAATTAGATGTAGAACATTTTAAAAATAACTTAGATTCATATACTATTGTTGATATACGTAATCAAAGTGAAATCAATGAAGGTAAGATATTTGAAAAAGCTCTCGAACATCCGTTAAACGAATTGAGAGATACAGCTTCAGATATTCCTGTAAATCAACCAATAGTGGTGCACTGTGCAGGTGGCTATCGCAGTGCCGCTGGAAGCAGTATTGTACAAGATATTTTGAAAAACGCTACAGTATACGATTTAAGTGAAGCTGTAAAAGAGTTTCAAGTTTAATAGTTGATGATGATTTGCATAAAGGTTCTTACCATATTTATAGTTGCAGTAGGAACCTTTAACAATGACTACTAAGTAAAATAATAAACTAAAATTAAAAATATATGAATTGGATATATGATCCATGGCCTTGGTACGTAGCAGGACCATTAATTGCTTTGACAATGTTTTTATTGCTATGGTTAGGAAAGCAATTTGGGATGTCTTCTAACCTTAGAGTAGCATGCTCGGCAGTAGGAGCTAATAAAGCAGCTGACTTTTTTAAATTTGATTGGAAAGCAGAAAGATGGAACCTAATGGTAGTTCTAGGTGCTATCATAGGTGGTTTTATTGCATCAAATTATATGAGTAACAATACGGTAGAAATCAATCCAGAAATTGCTCAGAAATTATCAGATGAATATAACATCAATAGTGCAGGAGAAGCTTACTTACCTACTGAAATCTTCTCAACTGAAAATCTCACTGATCCTTTCAATCTTGCTATATTAATAATTGGTGGTTTTCTAGTCGGTTTTGGTGCTAGATATGCAGGCGGCTGTACTTCTGGACATGCTATTTCTGGGTTGAGTAATTTACAATTACCATCATTGATTGCTGTTATTGGTTTTTTCATAGGTGGACTAACCATGATTCATTTTATCTACCCATTAATATTTTAAGAAATGAGATATATTACATATTTAGTTATAGGAATCTTTTTTGGAATCGTCATGTTTAAGTCAGAAGCTGCATCATGGTTTCGTATTTATGAAATGTTTGAATTTGGTAGTTTTCACATGTATGGTATCATAGGATCTGCTCTTCTTATAGGGGTTGCTGGTGTACAGTTCATAAAGTTGAAAAATATAAAAACCATTGATAAAACAGATATGCATTTGCATCCTAAAGCAAAAAGTATCACTCGTTATCTTGCTGGTGGGATTATTTTTGGATTAGGATGGGCACTTGCAGGAGCTTGTCCAGGACCCATGTATGTATTGATAGGTGCAGGTTTTCCATCTATCTTAATAGTTCTTTTTGGTGCTTTAATAGGAACCTTTGTATATGGGCTTTTAAGAACTAAACTACCGCATTAAACCTCTGGTTTTATTTCAAAACCGTTGATTACAAATATTTAAAAAGCCTATTTAACTTGGTAAAAGTTAAATAGGCTTTTTAATTTGTATCAAGGGAGATAAAAAATAATAGATCGATTGAATCTATTATTTAGTCTCTAGTCTTATAAGGGAATATTACCATGCTTCTTTTTAGGTAAGCTAGAAGTTTTATTTTCAAGTGCTTTATAAGCCTTAATTAATTTTCTTCTAGTGTTCTTAGGTAAAATAACTTCATCTATAAAACCTCTTGCCGCGGCACTGTATGGATTTGCAAACTTCTCAGCATATTCGGCTTCTTTTTCTGCAAGTTTTGCTGCTGAATCATCCGCATTTTTAATTTCCTTTTTAAATATAATTTCGCTGGCACCTTTTGCTCCCATAACAGCAATTTCTGCACCAGGCCATGCATAATTCATGTCTGCGCCTATGTGCTTTGAATTCATCACATCATAAGCACCACCATAAGCTTTTCTTGTGATCACGGTAACTTTAGGAACAGTTGCCTCACTTAATGCATATAACAATTTTGCTCCATTAGTGATGATACCATTCCATTCTTGGTCTGTACCAGGCAAAAATCCAGGGACATCAACTAACACTAGAAGTGGAATATTAAAACAATCGCAAAATCTGGTAAAACGAGCAGCTTTCTTAGAACTTTCCACATCTAAAACTCCAGCAAGACTTATTGGCTGATTTGCAACAATACCAATACTTTTTCCAGCTAATCTTGCAAAACCAACCACAATATTATCTGCATAGTCTTTATGAATTTCAAAGAAAGAATCGGTATCAATTATTTCATGAATCACATGACGCATATCATAGGGCTGATTAGGGTTTTCTGGTACAATACTTTCTAAACCTTCACGTATTTCATCTCCTAAGGTAAAAGGTATATCTGCTGCTTTATCCTCACAATTTTGTGGCATATAGCTTATCATCTGTTTGATTTGATTGATGCATTGTATATCGTTTGCAGCTGTTAAGTGTGTCACACCAGATTTTGTCGCATGAGTTGATGCACCACCTAATTCTTCGGCAGTCACAATCTCATTTGTAACTGTTTTCACCACATTTGGTCCTGTAACAAACATATAACTTGAGTTTTCTACCATCAAGGTGAAATCTGTCATCGCAGGAGAATAAACTGCTCCACCAGCGCAAGGTCCCATAATCGCACTTATTTGAGGCACAACTCCAGATGCCATTACATTTCTATGAAAGATGTCTGCATAGCCGCCTAATGAACGTACACCTTCTTGAATACGAGCGCCGCCACTATCATTCAGCCCTATCACAGGAACTCCTATTTTCATTGCAAGATCCATAATTTTACAAATCTTTTCTGCATGTGTTTCTGACAACGCGCCACCAAAAACGGTAAAATCCTGTGCAAAGACACAAACCTGTCGGCCGCTGATGGTTCCATAACCAGTTACCACACCATCTCCATAAAACAGTTCTTTGTCCATTCCAAAATCGGTAGTTCGATGTGTAACCAAAGCTCCCATTTCTTCAAATGAACCTTCATCAAGTAAAAAGTGTAAACGCTCTCTTGCGGTTAGTTTTCCTTTTGCATGTTGTTTTTCAATTCTATCGGATCCACCACCTAATTGAGCTTGTGCTAATTTATCTGCTAGTATTTGTTTTTTATCTTTCATGGCAATTTTTGAAAACTATTAGATTTTTTTCTTAGTATTTTGATCAATAATTAGTCGTTCCTCTTGTTCCAGTTAGAAGTACTGTGAATAGGTGTTTTTAGACTTTTTTGATTTTCTAAATATAATTTAAGGCCCACTAGAGCAGCTACTTTTCGCTCTTCTTCATATTGTTCTTCTAAATGCTGTGCAGAATAATAATTTTTTACAAAATGGGTGTCAAAATCTCCAGTAGTAAAAGCCTCGTGTTCACAAACAAATTTGCCAAAAGGAAGCGTGGTCGCAACACCATCTACTTTATAATTATCAATAGCCTTGATCATTAGGGAAATAGCCTCGTCTCTATCTTTTCCATAAGTGATCAATTTAGAAATCATAGGATCATAATAAATAGGTATCTCCATTCCTTCTTCAAAACCATTATCTACTCGTATTCCATTTCCAGTAGGCATTTGATAAGTAGAAAGAGTGCCTATACTAGGCATGAAATTGTCAAGTGGATCTTCTGCATACACTCTGACTTCAAGGGCATGACCATTAATAGATAAGTCAGATTGTTCAAATGCTAATTTTTCTCCACGAGCTACTTTTATCTGTTGTTCTACTAGATCAATTCCTGCAATAATTTCAGAAACAGGATGCTCCACTTGTAAACGAGTATTCATTTCCAGAAAATAAAAGTTTTTGTTCTCGTCCAGAAGAAATTCTACAGTTCCAGCACCTATATAATCACAGGCTTTTGCGACTTTAATCGCTGCTTCACCCATAGCCTCACGTAAAGCAGGTGTCAACACCGCAGATGGCGCTTCTTCTACCACTTTTTGATGGCGTCTTTGTACACTGCATTCACGCTCAAAAATATGAACGACGTTTCCATGAGTGTCTGCTAATACTTGAATTTCAATATGTCGTGGAGAGGCTACATATTTTTCAATAAAAACTGCTCCATCACCAAATGCGGCTTGTGCTTCACTGATAGCACGGTCCATTTGTTCAGGTAATTCTTCCATGTTAGAAACGACACGCATTCCTTTACCGCCACCACCAGCAGATGCTTTTATCAAAATAGGAAAACCTATTTCTTGTGCTACTTTTTTTGCCAGCGCCACATCAGTAATAGCTTCTTCAATTCCGGGAACCATTGGTATGTCATAATCGCGTACAGCTTCTTTTGCAGCCAATTTGTTTCCCATGACCTTAATGGCATAAGGTTTTGGACCTATAAAAGTCATTCCAGCGTCTTCTACTAATTGTGCAAACTGAGCATTTTCACTTAAAAACCCATAACCAGGATGGATTCCATCGGCACCAGTATCTTTTGCCGCCTGAATTACTTTTTCCATCACTAAATACGATTCAGATGATGCTGCTGGTCCTAATAAAACAGCTTCGTCTGCAAAACGTACATGCGGTGCACCTCGATCTGCTTCAGAATAAACAGCTACTGTTTTTATTCCCATTTTTTGAGCCGTTTTCATGACTCTAATAGCAATTTCTCCACGGTTTGCAATTAGTATTTTCTTCATGTAATGTATGATTTGATCTCGCTTTCGCGAAAGCGGAATTTTTAATAATAGTTAAGGAAACTTTGGTGCTGATTAGTTTTAAGACTCCATCTCAATAATTAGTTGTCCTTTAGTGACAGAGTCATCTTTTTGCGCCTCGATAGATTTAATGACGCCTTTACCGTCAGACAGTATCACGTTTTCCATTTTCATGGCAGATAACACAAACAAAGGTGTTCCTTCTTCAATAGAATCACCTGGACTCACCATAATGTCAACGATATAACCAGGCATAGGTGCCATAATATTATTAGATTTTGCCTCAGAGACTTCTAAAAGTCCCATTTGAGCGACCATAATGTCATAGCTGTCATCGATTTTAATATCATAATTACGACCGTTTACAGCAATAGTAGTGATTTTATGAAAATCACTATTAGACACCACCGCAACTTGAAAAGCTTTTTTATCTTTTAAAACATGAAAAGTAGTATTGTTCACTTGGTTCATGTCTAGCGCAGCTGCATCATCCTTATCTAAATGGAAAAGTTGATCGCCTACATGAATATTATACGTGCTCATATGCCTTTTAATTTAAGTCATGAAATTACAAAAAAAATAAAGCTGAATTAAGTTAGATAAGAAATGTTTGGCATTTTATTACTCAAATATTTTGTTGATAGTCTTACTTAAGAACAAGAATTATCAATCAAGCTTGTTGAATTGTATAGGTGATATGAATGAATTGTGACTAAGACAGGATTAATTTCATTGATCCTGAATGAAGTCTATTTTGCAAATACAACTGCCAGCCTTTTCAAGTCTGGTGTATTAAAACAACAAACCTTGATCAAGCGAGCTTGTCAAGGTTTTTATGTTTCAATCCACAACGCAGTTGTGAGTGATTGTGACTAAGACAGGATTCAAACCTGCGACCGCTGGAGCCGAAATCCAGTGCTCTATTCAGCTGAGCTACTTAGCCAGTTATAAGGCAAATATAGTGAGCGTTTGCTGAATTGTTATGGTTTATGAAATAATACTGCATTCATTTATGGAATTGACTTTTGAAAACATCTTTTTTAAATATAGAGTTACATCTTAACCGTTAGAACTGGCATGACCGCATGATTTGCAATATCTTCACTTATACTGCCTTGTAATAAATGCGAAATGCCAGTGCGTCCATGAGTAGGAATGGCAATAATATCTGTACCACTTAGAGCTGCATAGTTCATTACACCTTGCTCCACAGAATAGTCAGCATAACGATTCACCATTTTAATAGCACTTACTACGTCAGGATGTTTAACTTCTCTGAAGAATTGAAGTAAAATTTCATCCATTTCTCCAGTACTTTTAAATGGATCGCCAGGCAGGTTTACATAGAGAAATTCAATGCGAGCGTTAAGCATGGTAGCGACTTCAATCACTCGATGATATGCATTTATTGTTTCCACTTGAAAGTCACTTGCAAAAAGAATACGTTCTGGAGCAAAATTGATCTCGTTATCTTTAACGACAAGAACTGGTGTTTCAGAATGGCGTACTACTTTTTCTGTATTACTACCTTTAATAATTTCGGTTAGGCCTTTGCTGCCGTTTGATCCCATTACTATAAGAGATGCTTTGATATTTTTGGCAAGGTCATTTATTCCTTCAAAATCTAAATGCTTTTGCAATAAAGGCTCCACAATGATTCCGTCTAAGTAAGGCTCTTTATTTAACTCTTCAAATTTCTTTCCTATCACTTTGCTATAGAAAATTGCCTGTTCAAAACTATTGTTCTTATCGTTCAATCCTTGTTCTAATCCAGCCATGTGAATTAGTACAATCTTAGCAGATATACGTTTTGCAATTGTTGCGCCTACTTCAAGAGCTTTGTGACTAGTTTTTGAAAAGTCTATAGGAATAAGGATGGTCTTCATGGTGTTGCTATTTAATTATTTAACAGCAACAAAATTATGTGAGATGATCTGTTTAAAAGATGACAATAATCAACTTTTCAAATAAATCTAGAAATTATAAAAATGTTTACTATCTCTTTACAATCCAAGCAAAGAGTAATCAAAGTCACTTTTAGGTTTGTCAGTTTTTTTCAAAACCCATAAACCTTCGGCAGGTGGGATTTCTAGATCAAGTTGTGATTCTATCTCGTTTTCCATATACCACAAACCATGCATCGCTTTTTTCTGGAAATCTATCGTACCATTATAGTTAATAGTAAATTCGTGTTCTATTTCTTCAGTGGTAAAACCGTCTTCTAGAAATACTGGGTTTGTAGAATACTGAACCTGAAGTGAAATCAAAAAATCTTCTATGATTCCATTTATAGCAACCGTTTTGCCAGTTGAGAATGGCCCTTTTTCTTCAGTTAACGTTCCTATTATTTCGGTTTCATCAAAGCTTAGTTGTGCATTCATTTTAACTCGCTCACCAAAGAAAGGCAATTCAAAACCCAATCCATAAATAAAATATCCTTCCCAATAGCCGCTTAGTTCTTGCATTAATTGATTGATTTTTTTGATATTGAAAAGTTGATACTCTATTTTTTAATCAATTTATAAACTGAATTTTGATTTGTGTTCAATTGTAAAAAGTATATTCCTGAAGTCAAATTAGGTGTTTCCACCTTAATTATTCCAGATTCATTTATTGGATAGCTTTTAGTTAAAACAGAAGCTCCATTCATATTGTAAAGCGTTGCTTTAAGTGTATTGCTATTGCTATTAGAATATCTTATTTCAAAATTATTTTCATAAAATGGATTTGGATAAATAACAAATGCATCTCTTGTTATAGAATCTATACTTAATGTTACAGTACTTTCTAAAAAATCAGGAATACCACTTCCATCTGTATCATCATCAGTAGGGTCTCCATTGCCGTTGTAGTCTTCATCTTCAGTGAGTACTCCATCGCCGTCATCGTCATTATCTAAATAATTTTCAATACCATCGCCATCTGTATCAATAAAAGTAAAATTGGTTCCTCTTGCGCCTACACCAGAAGTCTCCACAGCTGTAGGGACTCCATCGCCGTCGTCGTCGTCATCTAGATAATTAGGAATTCCATCACCATCTGTATCATCATCAGTCAAATCTCCATTACCATTAAGATCTTCACTTAAATCTGGAATCGTATCGTTATCAGAATCTGTCACTGGTTGATTAGTTAAAATCAAATCAAAGTCAACGATTACATTTTGACAAAGTAAGTTGGAATTGTTTACCGAAGCATAAATAGTTTGCGGATTTGTAGTGTTTGCAAAAGAATCAGTGTTAAAAATAGGATTGCTTTGGTTTTGAGCATCTGCGAGTGTGTTGTAGTAAGTAACGGTTGTAGTCGCAGCGTCCATATTGCCTATTAAACGATCTGTATTAAAATCTAGATTAAAATCCTCAGTTCCATTTGCATCGCTGTCATAAATATAAAGATCTACAGTTGGAAAATCAGTTTGAGGATCGCGTACCTCGATGCAATATTGATTAATAAATGTACAACCGCTGGCATCTGTAGTAGTATAGTCATAACAGTTAATACCAGTTTGTGAAGGAGTTATGGTAACGCCACCAGTAGATAGTACGGTAATGTCTGGATGTGCAGCCCATGACTCACTTACTATTATAGGAGAAGTATAGCCAGTAGTAAATTCTAAATTGGATCCAAATTTCATAAACCAACTGAAAATATAACCGTTATCAATAAGCAAATTATCTGTTATTCTTAAACTCCATGTTCCATTTAGAGGAACACCTAGTAGATTGCTGAATGGATCACTGGTGCTATAATCTCCAGCAGGGATAGTAGTATTTCCGCTCGTAGCATTTGCAAAACTTTCTAGTGCGTCAGTAGTAAAACAATAGTCGTAACCTATTCCTGGACTTAGATCATTATCATCGTCTATAGGTTCGCCCAAAAATACATTACCTCCAAAATTGTTAAATAATAAGGTTAGTACCGTTCCATCAGGAGCAATAAGCTCGATGTCCAGATCACCTGCATAAGAGTGTTCTATATTCATACAAACTCCTAAAAAACTAGTCGTATTATTTAATACAGAACCATCAGGAAAACAATCTATATTGATAGAAGTCTCATAACTTACACCGCTTCCATCTGGTAGAAATGTCGTGCCAGCCACAAAATCAGCATCATTACAAACTAAAATAGGTGCATTTGAACTCTCTGGAATAATATCTAAAGAATCTCCTAAGCATATTACAGGAGCGTCTATTGAGTCATAATTGATATCTGGATCTTCAGAAACAACAACCGTAACATAGTCTACAGGATCGCTAGGACAAGCATTTTGATCTGTGGTTAAAAGTCGTATAAAGTAACCACCAGACTCATTAAATTGTTGCGTAACTGTGCGGCCAGTTTGTGTTCCCAAAGATTCAAAGTCCCAAGTGTAGTTATAGTTAGGATCAAAAACTGCTGTAAATGTTACTGAATCGTTGGGGCAAATCTCTATGATATTATTTACGGTAACTGGTGATGTAGTTTCAATTTCTGATAACACAGTCGGACACTGTCCAAAAGCATTTGCGGTAAAAAGTGTAAATACTATAAAGTAAAAGTTTTGCATAGATAATAAATTAAGGTCTTAAAAATTAAATATAGGTTTTACATTTTTAGAAAAAAAAAGATATAATTTCAAAAGGAATGAGCTTTATAAGGTTTCTAAATATTACCCTTTTTACAAAGCCTTCTTTACCACTATCTTTAATTTCTAACTTCAACCATTTTTAGCTATTGTTTTTTTGAAAAACAATTCAGCTAATAAGTTATAAACGATGAAGCATACGAATTGCAATAAGGCCAGATTTATATAATTTTCTATATTACCTAACCTAATTTCTATTCCTAAGATGTAGCTAACACTAAAAGTAAAGATTCCCGCAATACAGTAATCAATATACCAAGCGATCGCTCTACGAATAATCAATGGTCTCATCAATCTTCTTCCTTCTCAATCACTAAGTAATCCAATTGCAGCTTATTAAAAGCTTCATTAAATTTTTTAATATCAGAATTTAAAACCTCATCAAAAATACTAAGCTGCTTTTCAATCTCAGCTGTCAGTTCATTTTTCACTTGAATACTTTGTGAAGTAGGAGCAAAGTCGCCTATTTGTGCGAGACTGTTTAAATGTGCTAGTTTATTTGTTAATCGAATAGGGAAATTTAAAGGATCCTGACCACTTCTGTTTTTAGTCTGGTACAAGGCTTTTTCTACCTCGCTAAATTTCTCTTTCATTTCCTTCGACATCTTGATCATGTCTTTGATTCCTTTTTCTTCACGATCGCCGTAGAGAGATTCAAAAGCGCTGAGTTTTTTATTAAATGCACGTATGTTTTTAATGGATTTGTGCGCTTTATCTACTGTTGCGTTCACTTCTTTTACAAAATCAAATTGCGCCTGCATGTCTGCAACACTAGCCTCTGCATTAGGAGCTGGTATTATTGTAATAGGTTGTGATTGTGTCTCACCATTTACGGTAAGTTGTACCTTGTAATTACCAGGAGTCGCTTGCGGTCCAGAAAGATTTGCCCACCAAAGGATCATTCCAGGAAGTTTTTCAGCACCATCGTATTGTGTGTCCCAATTGAATAAATTAGCTCCTTTTTTAATTTTCAATTTATCTTTCTTATTATAACTGGCGTATGTTTTTATCAGTTCATCTTTAGCATCATAAAAACTTAAGGAAACACTGTCTTTCTTTGTTACTTGTGGTAAATAATAATGCACTTGCACACCAGCTGGATGGTTTGCTCCAGCCGTTAATGATCCAGCACGACCACTTCCGCCCATGCGATAAGCTGTTTTAGGTTTAAAGAGTTGGTTGCTGTTTTGCTTTCGCGAAAGCGTGCTACTAAAAGCATCTCTTACAAGTCCCAAATCATCATGAATCCATAAACTTCTTCCTTGGGTTGCTATTACTAGATTATTGTCTTTCACTGCAAGGTCTGTAATAGGTACGATAGGTAAATTCATCTGGAAGGATTTCCATGTTTTTCCATCGTTTGTAGAGATATATAATCCAGTTTCAGTTCCTGCATATAACATTCCTTTAACCTGATCGTCTTCTCGTATCACACGACTAAAATGCTCAGCAGGAATTCCATCGGTTATCTTTTTCCAGCTTTTACCGTAGTCGGTAGTCTTATATAAATAAGGAGCAAAATCACCTAATTTATATCGAGTAGCAGCCATGTAGCAAGTTGCGGCATCATAACGACTCGGCTCGATGCTATTGATTTGTGCCCATTCTGGTAAACCTTTAGGAGTAATATTGCTCCAGTTCTTACCGCCATCTTTAGATAAGTGTACAAGACCATCGTCACTTCCTACCCAAAGCTCGCCAGCTTTTAAAGGTGATTCTGCTGCAGCAAAAATGGTACAGTAATATTCTACACTGGTGTTATCTTGTGTAATCGGTCCACCACTAGAAACTAATTTAGTAGGATCGTTTCTAGTCAAATCTGGCGAAATGGTTTCCCAACTCTGACCTTCGCTTGTGGTCACATGCACGTTGTTTGAAAAGGCGTATAATTTATTAGGCTCGTGCTTAGAAAACAGAATCGGGAAATTCCACTGAAAGCGGTATTTCATTCCTTCGGCGCCATGTCCCATTGGATTGTCAGGCCAGACGTTTATTGCACGTTGTGACTTTGTTTTATGATTGTAACGCGTTAAATAACCGCCATAACTACCGCCGTAAACGATGTCATTGTCCTTAGGATCTACTGCGATGTGCGCGCTCTCGCCACCAGCAGTTCCTTCCCAATCGTTATCTGTAATACTGCGACCAGTTGTACGATGTGGGATTCTAATCGTCCCATTATCTTGTTGTGCCACATAGATTCTATAAGGAAAAGAATCATCAGTGGTAACACGATAATATTGTGCCGTCGGCTGATTGTGATACGTACTCCAAGTCTCGCCACCGTCATAAGTGACCTGCGCGCCACCATCATCTCCCATAATCATACGGTTAGGATCTTCTGGTGCGATCCATAAATCATGATGATCGCCATGTGGTGCTCTTGCGCCTGAAAATGTTTTACCACCATCAGTACTTTTATGATAATTCACATTTACTACGTAAAGTTTATCGATGTCTTCCGTATCGGCATAGATTCTAGTGTAATACCAGGCTCTTTGTCTTAGACTTCTAGAATCGTTTGTTTTTTTCCAGGTGAGTCCAGCGTCGTCACTTCTATAAACTCCACCTTGATCTTTGTTTTCTACAATGGCATATAATCGGTCAGAGCTTAGTGGCGATACGGTAATTCCCATAATACCTAAAGTTCCTTTGGCAAAACCTTCATTAGTAGAAATCTCTTTCCATGTTTCACCATAATCGGTACTTTTCCATATCGCACTGCCGTCGCCACCACTTGATAAACTATAAGGAGTTCTTTGTACACGCCATGTGGTAGCATATAAATTACGAGGATTACTAGGGTCAATGATTAAATCTACTGCACCAGCAAGATCGTTTGAATACAATTTTTTAGTCCATGTTTTACCTCCATCGGTGGATTTGTACACACCACGATCTGTGGTAGGTTTATAAATATCTCCTAAAACTGCTGCATAAACGATGTTATGGTCATTAGGATCAATAGCTATTCTAGGGACGTGTCTACTTTTAGGTAACCCAGCTTGCGTCCATGATTTTCCTGCATTTTCTGTTTTCCAGATGCCGTAACCGCTCGATACGTTACCGCGCAGTGTCTTCTCGCCACCACCTACATAAATCACGTTATGATCGCTAGGCGCAACACTTACTGCACCAATAGACCCACCAAAATAACCATCAGAAATATTACTCCACGTGCGTCCACCATCCATCGTTTTCCATACGCCACCACCAGTACTACCAAAGTAGAACAAGTTGGGTTTTCCAGGTACACCAGTCACTGCTGCACTTCTTCCGCCTCTAAATGGACCTAATTGTCTGAACTCTTGTGATTCATAATACTTTTGCTCTTCTGGTGGCTCTGGTAATTGCTGTGATTCCGCTTTCGCGAAAGCGAGAACAGCAAAAACGATAAGTAGATAATAGAGTTTATTCATGGTGAGATAATTTGTCATAAAGATAAAGGATGAAATCCTATTTAAGAAAAAGAATGAATATTGATTGCGCATTTTAAATTGCTGAAAAATGAAAGGCATGGTCCTTGATGAATGCAAATGACCAATCTCATGCTATGAAAAAGCTTTTACTTTTATTATTATTCGTTCCATTAATAGGTTTTTCTCAAGGAAAATTAAGTGGTGCTAAGGAAAATTTATCTTCTAATTCTTCCTCTTCTAGCAGCTCTAGTTCTAGCAGTTCTAGCTCAAGCGATGACGATGATGATTTTGTAGGTGGATTGTTTGCAGAAATATTTTTGGATCTTTTTCTTTTTATAGGTTATGAAGGACTTTTTGGTAGTCTAGAGGAGCGTCACTTTTCACCATATCCGTATTATTATGATAATGTGAATGGCGAGTATGATTTTGGAGCATTAAAAGGAGATAAAAGAAGTCTTGTGAAAGTTAATGCTAACTATTTTGCAGCCAATTCTATTCGAGGTTTTGAAACAACTATCAATTATCGCTTTATACCTATTCTAGGACTAGGAGTATCGCATACTAGTTTATTTGAAGATAATCTTTCTGGTAATACGGATCACTTTAATATGTCTTCTTTGATGCTCAATTATTATCGCATTAGAGAACGATCTGTCACTGGATATTGGGGAATAGGAGCGACCTATGTAGGAGATGATGTGAATACTACTGGTTTTTCTTATCAAGTAGGACTAGAGGTATATGCTTTTAGACCAATAAGTCTGCACGGTTCTTATCAGCAGTCTTTTATTAATGATAGTAGTATTGATCAGCTGCAGTTGCAGGTTAAATACCATCGAAAGAAGATGGCTTACTTTGCTGGTTACCATGATTATTCTTTAGGTGGTGTTAGTGTGAATGGTTTTGTTTTAGGTGCTGAGATTAGGTTTTAGCGTTATATCATGCATAAAATTGGGCGCGATTACACATATGTATTCTTGTTACTTTATTAAGTATGCAAGCGATTTATTTAGGGAATAATCAACCAGCAATCAGGAAAAAACTTTCTGTTTTCAACTTAATAGATGCCGCATCTTTGTCATGTCCTAAGGGATTAAAAATAATAATAATTTAATTTATATATCATGACAACATTTAATGTACCGAGTAGAGCAGAAGTGAATGAAGTAAATCAAGGGATTTTTGATCATCTAGAAAAGCAAGTAGGTTTTGTGCCTAATTTGTATGCGACCTATGCACTTTCAAATAATGCCTTAAACAACTACCTAACTTTTGCAGGATCTAAAACATCACTTAATAATAAAGAAAAAGAAGTGGTTAATCTTGCGGTAAGTGAGGTCAACGGTTGTTCTTATTGTCTTGCTGCGCATACGGCTATTGCAAAAGGGAATGGTTTCACAGAAGAGCAAATCTTAGAATTAAGAGCTGGTAAAGCTTCTTTTCAAAGTAGTTATAATGCACTAGCACAATTGGCAAAAAACATTACAGAAAATAGAGGTAAAGCAGATGAGGCTGTTGTAGATGCCTTTCTTGCAGCTGGTTATACTCGAGAAAACTTGATTGATACTATTGTTTTAGTTGGTGAAAAAACAATTTCAAATTACATCCATAATCTTACGGATATACCAGTAGATTTTCCAGCAGCTCAAGCTCTAGAATTAGAAAAAGCATAAAAAGTTTAGAATTAGTTTTTCAAAGTTGGTTAGTTAGAAACAGGTTGAGTCTTTTAGATTCAACCTGTTTTGTTTTATCTTTAAATGACTGAATTAAAAAGATGAAAAATACGATAATTACTTTATTTGCTTTTATTGTTTTAACCGCTTGCGGTTCTCAAAAGGCAATGGTTTCTAAAAAGCCTAATGAGACATCATCCAGTAATGGGAAACATCCTCAAATTCTAGTGAATAGTTATGCTTTTCTTGTAGAAAAGTATGCTGATGACAAAACCTACGGATTTGAACCACAAAATGCCATTAAAGTAGGTGGAGCTGCTGAAAGTGAAGGCCCAACAAATGAACGCAGGTTTCTCAATGCGCTGGCAGGTCCTAATGGTGAGGAATTAGATTATCATAGATTAGGTAGTTGCTGTCCACAACCATCAAAGAACTCTTCCTTTGGTCAGGCAATGCTCGATAAATATGCTTTGTACTATGAAGGTAGCAACGATACTCTAGTTATCTATATTAATATGTATGATTCTGAAAAATTAATGATTCCTAAAGGGTTTAAAGCAAGGAATTTTCCTAATTAAGACTTCCTAAATGTAAGAGGAGAAGTTCCTGTTTGTTTTTTGAAAAATTTAGAAAAGTGACTAGGTTCATTGTAACCTAAATCATATGCTATTTCTTCTGCACTTTTGTCTGAATATAACAGGAGTCTTTGAGCTTCAGCAGTAATGCGTTCATTGATAATTTTTAACGGTGATTTTGCATCGTGCTTTTTAAAAAAATTGGATAAAGTCTTAGGAGACTTGAAAAGCATCTCTGCATAATCTGCAACTTGATGTTTTTCTTTGAAATGTTGTTCTACTAATATGTTATATTTTCTAATTAGATCCACCTGTTTTACGGTAAGTTCTTCAGTGTAATTGTCGTTTTTTATAAGTCTAGTTGCGGTGATTAACATTCTCTTTAATAGGGTGCGCAACATTTCTCCTTGAATATGATCTTTAGTTTCAAACTCTTCTTGAAAAAGAGTAAGCATCGCATTAAAACTTTTGACATGCCTTTCACTTAAATTTGCAATAGGCGCATTGGAAGAACCATAAAATAACATTCCCATGCAGGAAACTTCAGAATCATTGTGCTGTATGCAGTAAAATTCTCTGTTAAAAACAAATGCAATCAACCCAAAATTATCAGTAGGAACATCCACCACATTTACTGGTGTACAAAAAAGAACCTGGTTTTCTTTAAGAGTCACTTCATAACCGTCGACAGTTAATTGTGTTTCTCCTGTAGTACACCATATAATTTTATAAAGTTCTTTTTCTTGTAGTAGTTGAAGTGATGGACCGCACTGAAAACTAGTGACTATAAAACGGCCTTCATCCTTAATGTTATGGTATTCTAATTTCATGCATTAAAAATAGGAATAATATATAATTAAAGTATCACGATTTCAAATGCTTTTTTACAGTTCCTATTCCCATTGCGTTTACTACTTTAAATCCATTTGATTTTAATTTGCTAGCAGCAACATTACTTCGTCCACCCATTGCACAATAAACGATTACTGGTTTATTCTTATCAAGTTCCTTCATTTTTTGATCTATCGTTTGAAAAGGAATGTTGTGAGAACCTTCTATATGACCATTGTTAAATTCAGAAGCTGATCGCACATCTACTAGTTGTGCTCCTTCTTCTAGATATTTTTTTATGGTTTCATTTTTCTTACTCTTAAATAATCCGAACATAGTTTTCTTTCTTAAGACGTTTCTTCATGAATTACTTACTTGCAATTTAAATTAATAATTGGTGTGGTGTTCCGCTTTCGCGAAAGCGGAATCATTTATTTGATAGCAACATTAAAAATACCCCAATCCATTATGATCAGTCCAGTAATGTTTTGATTAAATAAAAGTTACTAGATGATTTGTATATCATTAGAACATATTAAATCGATGTTTAATAAATTACTAATATCACTATGAGCAGCATAAAACTAAAATAATAAAAGTTATGATTAAAGATGATTTTTATTTTTAGGTTCAAAAATATAGAGCCTTATTATTGAATTTGTGGATCCTATTTAAGTTGGCAATAAATTAACTATTTTAGTTCAATGGATAATTGGTTTTTTTACGTTGTTTTAGGCTTGCTTATCGGTGGTATTATAGCTTTTGTATGGGAAGAATTGAATCATTCTGGTGCATGGAGCGATGCAAAAAGTAGAATTTCTATAGTAAGGCAGCAAAGAATCGATATTTTAAAACAATTAGATCAGAAGCCTCCAGAAAAAACAGATATTAAAAATGAGGCCGTTACACTAGTCTATAAATTTGCAGCATCTCAAAACCACTTTAGTTTAAAAGATATAGAAACTTTTACTAGGCAAATTCAAAATTATTATTTGAATAATTTAAATAGTCCTTCCACCTTCAAAATGAACTTTCCAGAAAAGAAATTATTAAATTTTGATCCCGCACAAACTTTAATGCTTTTAACCATAATAAACGAAGGACTTCATAATGCAGCCCTTTATTCAAATGCAAATTTTATTTTTAACATCGCATACATAGAGGATGATAAGCTACACATAATTACTCATGATAATGGAATAGGTTACGATCGAAATAAAAATATAGATGCCGGCGGAATCAACAAGATTCTAAAAGCAATCACAACGCTGAAAGGTGATTTAAAATTAACGAGTACAGCTGGAAATGGTACGGTGGTAAACACACAAATACCGCTTTCTTAAATTGTGTTAACTTATTAATTCCTCAATTTCTTCAATCAATAACCATTGTTCTGGATAATCAGATGCCACTTCATTCTTTAACTTATTGAGTAAAGGTTGATTGATTTTATCTTCTTCTCTAAAGTGGCGCACTTTCTCATATAAACCTTGAATTAGGATCTCTCTTTTTGAGAAAACAGGTTGAATCGTTTTAGTATCACTTTCATGAAAAACCAGGTCAAAACTGTAATAATCTGCAGGACCTGCATAAGCGCTTACTATTTCTTTACCTACCGCTAGATTTAACATGCCGTCGTCTGGAGAGAATAATACTTCATCTTTATAAGTTACCGTGCAGTCGGTAAACTGTATGAGCATCAATTTACCATTTATATTACGTTGTCCTGTAACGTTTAAGCCTTCTACTCTTATACCACTCTCATAAGTGAACTCAATGCGCTCATTATCATAAAAATTATAAGCTTGTAAATCACGAGGGCCCATATCTTCTATAGCAAGATTGATTCCTTTAAGTTTTCCTAGAGGTGATAAAAATCCTTGTTTATGAGTAGCTCTTCCATGACCTATCAACTCTTTTTCCCGATAAGCAAGAGCACTTTCTCCAGTAGTTTCAAAATATACCACATCATTATCATCATTAGTAATCATGCGTGTAAAAACACCACTCACTTGCAATCCTGTACTTATTTCTATCGTTCCTAAAGACTTAGAGTTAATCAATTTTTGTAGCCCACGATGTCCACCTTTACGCACTGCCATAGTGTTTGCAAACTCTTCCAGTACTTCACTTAAATGCGCAAAATTAGGCGTTACGTAGAGATGTGGTTGCTTGCGTGTAATGTCAAAATCTTGATAAGCCGCATCAATAGAATAAGGTCTTTTTTCAACCTCTGGTTCGAGACAACTTTTGCTTTCGCCTAAACTAGAGAGTAATCCAGCACCATAAAGTTTTGGGTTTTCCAGTGTTCCTACCAGTCCATATTCTACCGTCCACCAGTGTAGATTTCTTATGAGAGACATTTCACTAGGTTCTACTTTTTTGTTTTGTAGGCGTTCTATATCAGCTTCGGCAGCTTCAATTTCGGCATCTAGTGCGGCATCTTTTTTCTCGCTACACACTTCTTTAAGAATAGATATTTTGCGCACAGCTTCATACATCTCATGATCATGAGCACTAGAAATAGCTTTGCTTCCTATTTCGCCAAAACGTCTCAAATATTCTGCATAATCTGGACTTGCAATGATAGGCGCATGACCAGCTGCTTCGTGAATAATATCTGGCGCAGGAGTGTATTCTATATTATCGAGCTTTCTAATATCTGCAGCAATAACTAGAATTTTATACGCCTGAAACTCCATAAACGCCGCTGGCGGAATAAACCCATCCACAGCCACAGCAGCCCAACCTATTTCTTTTAAAATGCGATTCATTCCGTACATGGACGGAATATTATCTATAGAAATCCCTGTTTTTTTCAATCCAGCGAGGTAAGAACCATGCGCTACTTTGCTCAAGAAATCAACATTCTTGCGCATTACATGTCGCCATACCGCTTGATCTTGATAGGTGTAAAGCTCATAATTTTGAGGCTTTATGAACTGTTTCAAGTGTGGTGGTAATCTTTCAAGAAGCGGATTAATTTCTATATTCTCTAGCATTATAATAGGGTAAAGTCCAAAGCTAGTCTAAAATCGATAATTTTAATATGTAAGCTTGTTTTTTTAATTAATTTTAAGATAGTAAGCATCTATTATATTTGCAGTTCATGACACGCAAAAAACAGATCTTACAAACAGCAGCGCAACTTTTCAAAGAACGTGGTTATAGCGCGGTAACCATGCGTGATCTTGCTGCAGCTATGAATATGAAAGCAGCAAGTTTGTACAATCATATTTCTGGTAAACAAGAGATACTCGCAACGCTTATTTTAGAAGTAGCTCATGAGTTTACGGCAGGAATGGATGCGGTAGAGGCGTATGATAAGTCCGCTTTCGCGAAAGCGGAACAACTCATACTTCTTCACATTACAATAGCTCTTGAATACACCAATGCACTTGCAGTATTAAATACCGACTGGATGCACCTTGAAGGAAAAGCTTATCAAGAATACATACTGTTGCGCAAAACCTACGAGCTGGATTTTAAAAAGATTTTACAAAGTGGTATTTCTACCGGCGAGTTTAAAAATATAAGTGTAGAAACCATGCTTTTTAACCTCTTGAGTACGTTAAGATCCATATATTTATGGATACCAAAAAAGTCGACTACCGAAGTAGCCGACCTTAAAAAAGAGTTGCCTCAAATATTGCTTACAGGTATTAGCTCTTAGCTTTTTCTTCTTTTAATGTGGGATAATCAGTATATCCTTCACGTCCTTGAGAATAAAACGTTTCTTGATTCCAGTCTGCAGTGTTAGCATTCAATTCAAAACGTTCAGCTAGGTCAGGATTAGAAATAAATAACTTTCCATAGGCTACTAAATCTGCATGTCCATCTTCTATCACTTGATTACCTGACTCGCGATCAAACTCATTATTGATCATAAGATTTCCTTTGTAAATAGGACGGTAATGTTTTGCAATGTCTGATTCTAAAAAGTCAACACCACTCACATCTGTAAAAGGTTCTGATAAATGAAGGTAAGCTAGATCGCGATCATTTAATTTGTTTACGAGATAATCAAAAAACGGAATGGTATCTGGTGTTCCATCGATTCCAAAAACGCCGTGCAAGGATGGATTTAATCTACAACCTATTCTGTTTTCTGGGAAAGATTCTTTTACTGCTTCTATAACTTCAAAGAAAAAACGAGCTTTGTTTTCATTACTACCGCCATAATCATCTGTTCGTAAATTAGATTGATTATTGAAAAATTGATGAATTAAATATCCATTAGAACTATGGATTTCAACCCCATCAAATCCTGCTTTTTTAGCATTTGCAGCTGCATGACCAAATTCTCTTACCGTTTGTTTAATTTCTTCAACGGTCATCTCATGAGGTACTTCTGTCATTTTTTTTTCACCGTATTGATTGCGCAGTTCTGCCTTTGGATTTACAGCACTTGGCGCCCATGGCAGTTGTCCGTTGTGGTAATCAGGTAAAGAAGTACGTCCTACATGCCATAATTGGAGAAATATTTTTCCATCTGCTTTGTGTACACTATCTACTACTTTTTTCCAGCCTTCTACTTGAGCATCATTGAAAATTCCTGCTACAAATGGATAACCTCTCGCTTTTTCTGATACTTCACTTCCTTCTGTAATGATTAAACCTGCTCCTGTACGTTGTGTATAATAATCAATATGTTTTTGATCTGGTGCTTGATGTTCGTTAGTTGCTCTGCATCTGGTCATAGGAGCCATGATAACTCTATTCTTTAATTCTACTGCTCCTATAGTTATAGGTTGTAATAATGGCTGACTTTTACTCATAATAATTTTTATTTTAAAAGTAATACCATGTGAATAGATTAAGGTTAAATAGCCGTTAATTACATTTTTTTTAGAATTTTAAATCCTCAAATAAAAAAGCGATGATATCCATATTTTAGATATCATCGCTTGAATAAATTGCAGAATAATTTAATAGTACTATTGATGCCTTGTAGCTAGTTCAGCTTCAATATCTTTTAATGAAAAACCTTTAGCTTTCAATAAAACTAGGTAGTGATACATCAAATCACCAGCTTCATATAGAAAATCTTCTTCTTTACCATTAATGGCATCGATTACCGTTTCTACAGCTTCTTCACCTACTTTTTGAGCTACTTTATTAATCCCTTTTTGAATTAAAGAATAGGTGTAAGAACCTTCCACTTGATCATCAATACGCTGGTGGATGATCATTTCTAAATCGTTGATAGTAAAATTCTTCTCGCTTTCGCCAAAGCGAGATTCATCACCATCATCAAAACAACTTACCGTACCAGTATGACACGTAGGACCTTGCGCATTTGCTTTTATAAGAATGGTATCTTGATCACAATCGATTTTGATATCGACCACATCCAGAAAGTTGTCAGAAGATTCTCCTTTAGTCCAAAGTCGTTGTTTACTGCGTGAGTAAAAAGTAACACGATTTTCAGTTTGAGTTTTTTCAAAAGCCTCTTCATTCATATAGCCTAACATTAACACTTCTTTACTAGTAGCGTCTTGTACAATTACAGGCAATAATCCGTTCTCTCCTTTATTCCAATCTAATTTCATATCTGTTCCCACGAAAGTGGGAATCTCTTCGATTCAACACTTTCGATTTTATTTGCGCAGGCAGAAATTCTTATTTTCCCACCGCAATGTTTTTATTTTGTCAAGCTGTCGTAGGACGGCTTTGCTTTTGTTTTCCGCGCAGGCGGTAATCTTTAGTTTTAATCGTAAAGCTAGTTACTAACCAGCTAGATTCCTGCATTTGCAGGAATTCTCACAGCAACTCCAGCTGCCGTCAGCTGTTTTTTCAATTCTGGAACGGGCAACTCTCCAAAATGAAAAATACTCGCAGCTAGTCCAGCACTCGCTTCTGTGTCTTTGAAAAGTTCTTCAAAATGAGCACTAGTTCCTCCACCACCAGAAGCAATGATAGGAATGTTTAACTTTCTAGAAATAATATCAGTAAGTTCTAGAGCAAATCCATTTTTAGTTCCATCGTGATCCATGCTGGTAAGTAATATTTCTCCAGCGCCTAATCTTTCAATTTCTTGACACCAAGAAATAGTTTCTAGTTCTGTTTCTACACGTCCACCAGCTACATAGACTTTGTTTAAATTCTCGCGTACGCGGGAATCTGCAGGTAAGGAATCGCTAGCCTTATCATTTGAATCAGCTAGATTCCCACTTTCGTGGGAATATTTTGTATCCACCGCAACCACCACACATTGACTACCTAATTCTGCCGCTAATTCACTAATTAGCTCAGGTCTTTTAACAGCTGCGCTGTTGATAGCAATTTTATCAGCACCAGCTTTGATGATTTCTTTGGCAAGAGCTACGTCGTTAATTCCGCCACCTACGGTAAACGGAATATTCAACACCGCTGCGATTTCTTTTACAAGTAGTACTAAAGTGTCACGTTTTTCAATAGTAGCAGTAATGTCCAGAAAGCACAATTCATCAGCTCCTTGCTGTGCATATTGTTTTGCCAGTTCTACAGGATCACCAGCATCTCGCAATCCTACAAAGTTGATTCCTTTTACCGTACGTCCATCCTTAATGTCTAAGCATGGTATGATTCTTTTTTTTAAACTCATAATGTCAAGCCGTCGCAGTACGGCTTCGCTTATTTTAAATTCAATCTAAATAAATTCTCTCAATTCCTTAAATGTAATTCTACCTTCATAAAATGCTTTTCCTACAATAGCTCCTTCACAACCCATTTCTTTCAATCTGTGTAAATCATCAGCCACGGCAACACCACCAGAAGCGACGAGTTTAATTCCTGCGTAGGCAGGAATCTCATCCTGCAAAGCATTGTCTTCATTCAACGCAAGTATCTCCTTATACAATTTATAACTAGGACCAGCAAGCATTCCATCTTTTGCAATATCGGTACAAATGACGTATTCAATTTCTTTTTTATTCCATTCTTTAATGAACTGAACAACCTCAAGTTTGCTACTTTCTAGCCAGCCGTGTGTCGCGATCATTCCATCCTTAGCATCAGCGCCTAGAATGATTTTATCACTACCGTATTTAGAAATCCAGCCTTCAAAAGTGCTAGCATCTTTAACCGCAATACTGCCACCGGTGACTTGTTTTGCACCACTTTCAAAAACGATTTTAATATCCTCATCGGTTTTCACACCACCACCAAAATCTACTTGTAATCCTGTTTGTCCAGCGATGCGCTCCAGCACTTTCCAGTTCACCACGTGACTACTTTTTGCTCCATCAAGATCTACTAAGTGCAAGTGTTTAATTCCATTTGCTTCAAACTCTTTGGCTACTTCTAGTGGGTCTTCATTATAAACCGTTTTCTGATTATAATCGCCTTGTGAAAGTCGTACACACTTTCCATCTATTATATCTATTGCTGGTATTATTCTCATAAGCCAAATTCCTGCGCAGGCAGGAATCTCTTTGAATCCTTCACCTACATTTAATTTATTGTCATTCCGCTGCATAGCGGAATCGGTTATTGTAATATCTAAAGCCAGTTAACAAACCAACTAGATTCCTGCGTTCGCAGGAATTTTTATAAAGTTCTCTAATATCTGCTCACCTATTCCTGCACTTTTTTCTGGATGAAACTGCGTGGCGTAAAAATTATCTTTTTGTAATGCGCTACTGAAAGGTAATATGTAATCACAAACAGCAATACTATTCTCACAAACATCTGCGTAGTAGGAATGAACGTAATACACATCTGAATCAGACGTCAAGCTAACTAATAGTTTAGAGTTTTGAATTTGCTTATTTCGGTGTTCATTATTCCCTAATCGAAATTCGTTATTTAAACTGTTCCATCCCATGTGCGGTACTTTCATACCGCTAGTTTCAGGGAACATTTTTACATCTGTATCAAAAATCCCAAGACATTCTGTATCACCTTCTTCACTGTGATTGCACATGAGTTGCATACCTAAGCAAATTCCTAACACAGGTTGTTTTAGGTTCTTGATCACTTCATCTAGACCACGATCTTTCAAGTATTTCATAGCGGTTCCCGCTTCGCCTACACCAGGAAAAATCACCTTATCAGCATTTTGTAATTCTGCAGGATCATCTGTGACTTTGTTTTCCACACCTAGTCTATTCAGTGCATTAGTCACACTTCCTATATTACCAGCGTTATATTTTACAATGGCGATCATAGTGTTCCTTTTGTGCTAGGTAATTTTCCATCACCAGTTTGTTTTACGGCCATTTTTATGGATTTAGCAAATGCTTTAAACAAGCTCTCAATCTTGTGGTGTTCATTATCGCCTTCTACTTTCATGTTGAGGTTACATCTGGCAGCATCGCTAAATGATTTGAAGAAGTGAAAGAACAATTCGGTAGGCATATCGCCCACATATTCCCGTTTAAATTCGGCTTCCCAAACGATCCATGGTCTACCACCGAAGTCTATTCCTACCTGTGCCAGCGAGTCGTCCATAGGTAGCAAAAAGCCATATCTATTGATTCCTTTTTTTGAAGATAACGCTTTCGCGAAAGCGTCACCTAAAGCAATCGCCGTATCTTCTATGGTGTGATGTTCATCTATTTCAAGATCGCCATTTACTTTAATATCTAGATCTAATGATCCATGACGTTGCAACTGTTCCAACATGTGATCATAGAACTTCAAACCAGTATCTATTTTTCCGTTTCCAGAACCGTCAAGGTTTAAAACGATGTTGATATCGGTTTCATTTGTCTTGCGACTTACAGTGACCTTGCGAGGTTGACCTCTTAAAAACTGGAAAATCTCTTTCCAGCTATTTGTTTTGAGCACTACAACCTCATCATCAAATTCACTATCATCAGTAATGCTAGGCAGCTGGATTCCTTTACAACCTAGATTTTTGGCTAGTTGCATGTCGCTATTGCGATCACCTATGACAAAACTGTTTTCAAGATCATAATTACCTTTAATGTAATGCGTTAAGAGGCCAGTTTCAGGCTTGCGTGTAGGTGCATTTTGCTCAGGAAAAGAGCGATCAATCAATACCTCGCTGAAAGTTACGCCTTCATTTTCTAGCACATTCATCATTAAATTATGAACAGGCCAGAAGGTATCTTCTGGAAAGCTGTCAGTTCCTAATCCATCTTGATTAGTCACCATAACGAGTTCATAATCCAGCTCACGAGCGATCCGGTGCAACTGTGTAATTGCCATAGGCAAAAACTCCAGCTTTTCAAATGCGTCCAGTTGATAATCTACTGGTGGCTCTTTTACGATGGTGCCATCGCGATCTATAAATAATACTTTTTTCATGCTTCTATACCTGCGCAGGCAGGAATCTCTGTGAGTCCATCACCTACTTTTGATTTATGCCATCTTATTGGATGGCTATTTTATTAGTTAAGCCATCTCACAACGGCTTTGTTTTATTACTTTCTCTTTGTGATCTTCTAATATTTTTTCAACCAGCTAGATTCCTGCGTTCGCAGGAATTTGTCTCAACGCTGTAATCAGCGCTTCACACTCCATTCTCGTCCCAACCGTAAACCTTAAGGTATCCTCAATCTGACTGCTACGATTACGGATGATGATTCCTTGATCACGCAAGTAATTATATACTTGTGTTGCGTTTTCTACTTTAGCAAGTATGAAATTTGCTTCACTAGGATAAACTTCCGTTATAAAGTCAAAATTACTTAATTGCGTTGCAAGAACATCTCTATTGTTGATGATCTCTTGAATATCAGTTTTTGTTTGTTCCTGATGTTCCAGAGCTTTTAAAACTGCCTGTTGAGACAATTCGTTCACATTATAAGGTGGCTTTGTTTTATTAAACAATTCAATAATTTCTGGCGATGCAAATGCAAAACCAACTCGCGCACCTGCAAGACCTTGAGCCTTAGACATGGTTTGTAAAACAACCAGATTAGGATAGTCTTCTAATCGTTTGATGAAACTCATGTTTTCTGTAAAATCTTGATAAGCTTCATCCACCACAATGATCCCATTAAAATTACCAAACAATCGATCTAACTGTCGTTGATTTTCTAATAATTCTGCTTCAAATTGTGGTGCAAATGGCATATCCATCATACCGCCACGCGTATAGTTTTGCGCTTGCCAGTCGTGTTTTAAATCTGCTTTAAGTATGGCATTTCCTGTAGGGTTGTTAGGTGAACATATCCAGAGGATTTTGATACCATTGTCATCCTGAACTTGTTTCAGGATCTCTTCTACATCTAACGCAAAATCACTATTCAAAGGCACTTTCAATACTTCTACATCATTAATTCCAGCACTTACTTCATACATTCCATAGGTAGGTGGACATATCAATGTTTTATCCTTTCCAGGTTCACAGAATATGCGGTACAGTAAATCAATAGCCTCGTCACTTCCATTACCTACAAATATTTGATTCTTAGCGACTCCTTTTTGTTGCGCTAGTTCTTCCTTTATAGCAGATTGTAATGGATCTGGATACCTATTTAAGTCATGAGTTAAGAGTTCAGAGTTATGAGTTGCTGAACTCTGAATTCTGAACTCCGAACTATTATTTGGATTCTCGTTTGCATCTAACAAAGTCAGATCATTCTTTCCAGAACTGTATAAATCAAATTCACTGCGCGCACTAGAATAAGGCTTCAAATTCCAGATGTTCTTGCGGACTATATTCTCTAAGTTAAATTCCATTTTTGTTATGTCATTCCGTCGCAGGACGGAATCGCTTATTAATTATTCTCTATACTTTTCAATCGCACACTCACTGCATTTTTGTGCGCATCTAGACCTTCGGCAGTTGCCATTATTTCAACGGCTGGCCCTAGGTTTTTCAATCCTTGTGGCGTTACTTTTTGATAGGTCACTTTATTCACAAAACTATCTACAGAAACACCGCTATAATTACGCGCATATCCATAGGTAGGTAAAGTGTGATTCGTGCCACTAGCATAATCACCTAAACTCTCGCAAGTGTAAGAACCTATAAAAATGGATCCAGCAACTTGAATTTGTTCTGCTACATTATCGGCATCTTCTGTATTAATAATCAAATGTTCTGGTGCATATGCGTCTGACCATTTGATGCATTCTTCTATGTTTTCTAGAACGATTGTTTTACTGTTTTCTAAAGCTTTTTCTGCTGTTTGCTTTCGCGAAAGCGTGCTCAATTGAACTTCCAGCTCTTTATTCACAGCATTACTCAATTCAACCGAATCCGTCAAAAGAATCACCTGAGAGTCTGGTCCATGTTCTGCCTGTGCGAGAAGATCCGATACCACAAAAGCAGGATTTGCATTAGCATCTGCAATTACCAAAACCTCTGATGGTCCAGCAGGCATATCAATAGCGACACCTTGTTGTTGAGCCAGTTCTTTAGCACGAGTTACAAAGGCATTCCCTGGTCCAAAAATTTTATCTACTGCTGGAATACTTTCTGTTCCATAAGTCATAGCAGCAATAGCTTGCGCGCCACCAGCTTTATAGATTTCAGTAACCCCACATAAGTTAGCTGTGAAAAGTACCGCTGGATTGATGTTGCCACTTGAGTCTGTAGGACTACAAAGAACCACACGTTTATTGCCGGCAATTTTGGCTGGAATAGCGAGCATTAACACGGTAGAAAAAAGAGGAGCAGAGCCACCAGGAATATATAAACCTACTTTTTGAATAGGTAAAGATTTTCTCCAGCAAGTCATGCCAGGCATGGTTTCTATAACCGGATAATCTTTTGTGTAACAAGCCTCATGGAATTTGTAAATGTTTTGATAAGCAGTTTGTATCGCTACTTTTAATTCAGGAGAAACGAGTGTTGACGCCTGTTCAATTTCTTTTTCTGTAACTCTAAGAGTGTCTAATTTTGCTTTGTCAAATTTTTCTGCAAAGGCAAATAATGCTTGGTCACCATTTTCTCTAACCAGCTGTATAATATCATTTACAGCTGTTTCTACATTAGCACGTTCTTGTTGTGGACGTTCTAACAGCTCTTGTTGTTGAGAATAATCTGGGTTAGAAATAATTTTCATTATGCAATCAATTTTTCAATGGGACTTACTAAAATACCTTGTGCACCAGCATCTTTTAATTGGTCAATGACATTCCAGAAATCATTTTCTTCAATAACCGAGTGTAAGCTGGACCATCCTTCTTCGGCAAGTGGTAAAACAGTTGGGCTTTTCATTCCTGGTAATAAGGCAGATATTTCTGCTATCTTATTATTAGGCGCATTCAATAAAATGTATTTGTTTTTTTGTGCGTTTTGCACGGCATCTATTCTGAAAGTAAGCTTTTCAAGGATTTCTTTCTTCTCTGCACTTAAGTTAGGATTAGAGATTAAAACAGCTTCACTATACATGACTGTTTCAACTTCCTTAAGACCATTCATGATAAGTGTTGATCCTGTAGAAACGATATCGCAAATACCTTCTGCAAGGCCTATTCCTGGTGCAATCTCTACAGATCCGCCTATTTCTTCTGTCGTTGCATTAATACCTTTGTCAGCAAAGAATTTTTTTACAATAGTTGTGTAGCTACTAGCTACTTTTTTACCATTGAACCACTCTATTCCAGTATAATCAACGTCTTTTTGAACGGCTAGACTTAAGCGACAGCCTGCAAAACCTAGTTGTTTGATAACATCTACATTTTGATCTTTTTCTTCAACTTCATTAAGTCCTAGAATTCCAAGGTCTGCGACACCATTTGCCACATATTGTGGTATATCATCATCTCTTAAGAAAAGAATTTCCATAGGAAAGTTTTTTGCCTGAGTGGATAATTTGCGACCACCATTGTCAAATTTGATTCCGCAATCTTTTAAGAGTTGCAAAGATTTGTCTGATAGTCTTCCTGATTTTTGTACTGCTATGCGTATACCTGCGAAGGCAGGTATTTGTTTATTATTATCCAAATCTTTTGAATTTAAGTCGTTGTTCATTTTTTTATTAGTTATTCTGAATCAGGTAGTTTAGGCTCTTCATTTATGAGATTTCCGCCTGCGCGGAAACAAAAAAAAACCGCCTGAAACAGACGGTTTTTAAAATATGTTTGAGTTACATCAATACATTTTTAGCTCGCCTGACGGTAAGTGAAAAAATGATGATGATGTAAGTTTAGTGTTTTCATTGTGATGCAAATGTAAGTGGTGTTTTGCTTTCGCGAAAGTGAAACACTTAAAAATCACATTTAATTAACTTTTAATCAAATTTACATATTGAGTTGCTGCAGCTGTTATATCATCAACGTCCGTGATCTGTCTTATGAATTCACTGCCTATGATCGCGCCATCCACATATTTACAGGCGTCTTCAAAGTTCTGTTTGTTTTTAATGTTAAAGCCTGTAAGAACAGGAGTCTTTAATTTCATATTCTTCAGTTTTCCCAAGTAATCTGCCGCTGCAGAAAAGTCTGTTTTTGATCCAGTTGTACTTGCAGAACTCACCGCATAAATGAAACCGTTAGAATTTGTGTCTATCTCTCTTATACGCTTTTCAGAAGTCTGTGGTGTAACTAAGAATATATTGCTGATGTTATATTTTTCAAACACCTCTTTAAATTCTGTTTCATAAATGTACATAGGTAAATCAGGAACTATTAACCCATCAACGCCTACTTCCTGACACTTTTTACAAAACTTCTCTAATCCATATTGCATCACTGGATTCAAATATCCCATCAAAAGAACAGGTACTTTAGGGGTATGATTCTCTAATTGAGAAAATAATTTTTCTATGGACATTCCATTCTCTAAAGCAATTTTACTGCTTTCTTGAATAGTAGGGCCATCTGCTAGCGGATCACTAAAAGGAATTCCTATTTCCACTAAATCTACGTTTGCATTTTCAAGTGCATTTAGTAGAGTAGTGGTGTCTTCTAATTGAGGATAACCAGCGGTAAAAAATATATTCAACAAGTTTTGAGGCTTGTTTTTAAGTAGTTCTGTGAGTTTATTTTTCATAGTATTCCTGCGCAGGCAGGAATCTCTTTAAGATAATCACCTGCGACTGATTTATACAAGCCTCATAGTCTTGCGGACATTTCCCCATAGGGGAAACTTGATTAGACTAGCGTTGCTTCTTTTATTATTTTAATTTTAAAGTAAATTCAGCTCTTCCATATACGTATTCATATCCTTATCACCGCGACCAGATAGGTTGATGACTACACGATCTGTAGGTTTTAAGTCTAGGTCTTTTAATACAGAAAAAGCATGAGCGGTTTCTAATGCAGGAATGATTCCTTCCAGACGACTACATTCTACAGCAGCTACGAGAGCATCTGCATCTGTAACGGCCATATATTGTGCTCTGTCAGATACTTTTAACCAGGCATGTGCTGGTCCTATTCCGGGATAATCCAGTCCAGCACTGATACTGTGAGGTTCTACCACCTGGCCATCTTTATCTTGCATCATTATAGAACGACTAGCATGCAAAACACCGGGAGTTCCTAGGGTTAATGTAGCAGCTGTTTTATCAGTGTCAACACCTAAACCAGCCGCTTCTACACCTATTAATTTCACATCCTTATCATCTAAAAAATGATAAAAAGCTCCCATGGCGTTAGAGCCGCCGCCTACACATGCAATCACATAATCTGGTAAACCGTCCATTTGATTCTTGATCTCTTCAGAAATTACAGATTGATATCTTGCTACCATGTCAGGATATGGATGCGGTCCCACAACAGATCCTATAATGTAATGTGTGTCATTTGGATTATTGATCCAGTCACGCATCGCTTCATTTGTAGCATCTTTTAAAGTTTTAGAGCCACTAGTTGCTGGTCTAACTTGAGCTCCCAACATTTTCATGCGGGCAACATTAGGCGCCTGACGTTCTATATCTTTTTCACCCATGTAAACAATACACTCAAGACCTTTTAGTGCACAAACAGTTGCTGTTGCTACACCATGCTGTCCAGCACCAGTCTCTGCAATAATTCTTTTTTTACCTAATTTTTCAGCAAGTAAAATTTGACCTATGGTATTATTAATTTTATGAGCGCCGGTGTGACATAAATCTTCGCGTTTTAACCAGATTTCTGCACCATACTTTTCGGATAGTCTCTTAGCTAAAAATAGTGGAGTAGGACGTCCTACATAATCTTTTAGTAATTGATGGAATTCTTCTTGAAACTCTGGAGATTTTTCGATCTCAAGGTAATTTTCCTGTAATTCTTCAATATTAGGATAGAGCAATTCTGGAATGAATGCACCACCAAATTCTCCATAAAATCCTTTTTCATTTACTTGATAGCTCATTTTCTTAACTTTTCTATGAATGTTTTTATTTCTTCTATGTTTTTAACGCCTGGTTCTTTCTCAAATTTTGAGTTGAGATCCACTCCTAAAAGCATGTCGTGTTTAATTTCTTTTACTGCTTTAGCGTCATCTTTTGATATGCCACCGCTTAATAAAAAAGGGACTTCTCCATTATAGGAGTCGAGAATAGACCAGTTAAATTTCTTACCGCTACCTCCATAATTAGGAGTTGCCGTGTCAAAAAGGAAAAATAGTTTCCCTGTAAATTCAGAAGCTAACTTTTCCCATGGTTCTAAGCTCTTAAAATCAAATGTTTCATTGATTTGAAACGCCTTGAAAACTTTGATGTCTATTTCTAGTAACGCTTTCGCGAAAGCGGGATCTTCATCACCATGTAACTGAATAACATCCAACTGTAATGGAATAAAATCTTGTAAAATATTCTCTAAAGTCTCGTTGACATACACGCCAACGGTTCCTTTATTCATGGTTTGCAGAGCAACTTTTTCTTTTTGAGAATCATCCACAAAGCGCTTTGATTTTGAGTAACGAATGATACCCATAAAATCAATATCCAGTTCTTGTAACAGGTTGATGTTTTCTATGTCACGCATACCGCACACTTTAATCATCATGATTGTATGGCTTTTATAAATTGGTCACAACTTGTTCCTGGAAGATCTGTTTTCATGAAGTTTTCTCCTATTAAAAAACCTTCAAAACCTAACTTTTTAAGTTCTTTTACTATGTCAGGATCAGATATACCGCTCTCTGATATGGCTAGCACATCTTTTGGGAAATGAGGTAAAAGGTTTTTACTATTTTGAATATCTGTTTTAAATCTCTTTAAATCTCGATTGTTAACACCAATCACATATTTTGAAGCATTGAAGGATGCTGTTACTTCTTTGACACGATTCAGCTCTTCTAGATCATGGACTTCAAAAAGAATTTCTAAACCAATATTCATGGCCTCTAACGACATTGTTTTTAACTCTTCGTTATTTAAACAGGCTGCGATTAAAAGTATGGCATCTGCCCCATAAGCACGTGCTTCATGAATTTGATATAAATCAATCATAAAATCTTTGCGTAGAATAGGGATGTTGACCGATTTTCGTGCATCAAGTAAATCTTTTAAAGTACCACCAAAAAACGGCTGGTCAGTCAAACAACTTATCGCGCTTGCACCAGCTGATTCGTACCCTTTAACCACATCTTGCAAACTAGCTGGACAATTAAAAGATCCTTTACTAGGACTTTGCCTTTTATGTTCAGCAATAATACCGCTGCTGTTTTTTAAACTTGTATGAAATGAAACTGTTTTTCTATCGTAAAACGGCATCGCTTTTAAGTCAGAAATAGAAGTTTTATCTTTTCTAGCCTTTAAGTCTAGGGTAGTTTGAGTTGTTATTTTCTTTAGTATGTCTTCCATGAGAACTTGAAATTGAACTTTAAATGCAATTTTGAATTGATGATTAAATTAGGCTTTGAGTTTCATAAGTTTTTCAAAGCTTTTCAAGGCCTTACCAGATTCTAAAGATTCCCTTGCTACAGCTATTGCTTTTATTATAGAGATATCTTTTGCGACCGAAATAGCAGTCGATGCATTTGCTATGACTACATTTTTTTGTGCTTCGGTCGCTTTGTTTTCTAGTACTTTCATGAATATTTGTGCAGCTTCTTCTACAGTTTCACCACCGTAAATATCAGATTGCATTAAGGGTTTCATCCCAAAATTAGCAGCAGATAAATCGCTAACGCCATTATTTCTTGCTAATCTTACTTTACCGGTCAGACTTACCTCGTCATAGCCTTCATGAGCATGAAGAATAGCATATTTCTTATCACTTTCAGACTGAAATAAGTACTCGTAATTACGAGCCAGTTGTAAATTAAAAACACCAACACTTTGTAATCTTGGTTTAGCTGGATTTACTAAAGGGCCTAACATATTGAAAAAAGTTTTTACACCTAATTGTTTTCTAATAGGTGCAACAGCCTTCATCGCGGGATGAAAAAGTGGTGCGTGCAAGAAGGTAATATTTGCCTCAGTGATTTGTTTTCTTAAGACCTCATGATTGTTTGTAAATGTAAATCCTAAATACTCCATCACATTACTAGATCCACTAACTGAGCTTACTCCATAATTACCGTGCTTTGCTACTGGTATTCCAGCTCCCGCGGTCACAAAACTTGCTAGCGTACTTATATTAAAAGTATTCTTTCCATCACCACCAGTTCCACATAAATCTATAGGATTAAAATCAGATAGGTCAATTAGGTTTGCTTGCTCGAGCATTGCGTCTCTAAAACCAGCTAATTCTTCAACGGTTATGCTACGCATTCCATAAACAGTTAAGAATGCTGCTATGTGAGCGTTATTAACTTCTCCACTAGTAATAGCCGTTAGAATGTTGTAAGCTGCTTTACGCGATAGCGTACCATGATTAAATAATTTGTTTAGAATTTCTTTCATTCTATAAAGTATCTATAAAGTTTTTAAGCATTTGTTTTCCTTGTGGTGTCATGATGCTTTCTGGATGAAATTGTAAGCCATAAATAGGCAACTCTTTATGTTTAAGAGCCATGATTTGACCGTTTTCATCTGTAGCCGTAATTTCTAGTGTGTCTGGAAAACTACTGCTTTGAGCTGCCCAAGAATGGTATCTACCTGCTTCAAAGTGAACATCAACATCATTGAAAATATCGTTACCAGAATGTGTCATTTGCGTGGATATGCCGTGATAGACTTTATCAAGGTTGATAATTTCACCACCAAAAACTTCAGTAATCGCTTGATGTCCTAAACAGATACCCAAAAGAGGCTTTTTATCTTTAAGAAAATCAATAATCGGTAACAAATTACCAGCCTCACTTGGTATTCCTGGTCCAGGAGATAGAACTATTGCGTCATAATCAACACATTCTTGAGGTGTGATTTTATCATTACGTACAACGGTAACATTTACATCGAGATCCTCCAGATAATGGACTAAATTGAAGGTAAATGAATCGTAATTATCGATGAGTAAGATGCTTTTATTCATTTTCAATAAGTTTAATACTTCCATCGTTTTCAATTTGAGCTACCGTTTCGTAACCTTCTGGACAGGTTGTAATAATTTTTAGATCGGAAGTCACTTTTCCTTCACAACGTAAGTCCCCAGAAGAAGATGCTATTACTTTTTCATCTTTGATTTTACCATCTTTGGTATAGGTTCTCACTAAAAAACCAAATTCATTGGAATCACCCACAAAAGTTTTCCTTACAAAAACTCGTACTTTAAATACGTCATTTTGAAAAATAGGAGGAGACACTTTAATTTCACTAGATAAGATTCTATAATAATCTTGTTCATCAAATAAGAACTGTGCACTATCGGTTACTACATTAAAAGCTGTTCTTGGTAACACGTTGAAGTTGTCAAGTCCGTTTTCTTCAAAAATAGTTATGTCAATTAGTTCTTTTTTTTCGTTTTGACATGAAAAAAATAAAGATGTAAAAAGTATAAGCGTTGTTGTGATTTTAATAGTTTTCATAATTTTAATTTGCTTGATTAATAGCGCTTCTCAGTGCGTTAGTTTTGTGATAAACTTCTTGTGTTTCGTTTTCTATATTGCTTTCTACTACCACTCCTGCGCCAGCTCTGAAAATCAATTTATTTTCTCTTGATAGGATACTCCTGATTATGATAGCATGGTTAAAATTACCGTCAAATCCTAGAAAGCCGATGGCGCCACCATAAAATTCTCTGGAAGATTTTTCATATTGATCGATAATTTGCATTGCTCTATACTTGGGCGCACCACTCAACGTGCCAGCAGGAAATGTATCACCTATCAATTGAATTTTATCTTTTTCATTAATGATACCGCTCACTTTGCTTACCATATGAATTACATGAGAATAAAAGTGTATGTTTTGGTAATCTTCTACTTGGACCTGTCTAGCATGACGGCTTAAATCATTTCTAGCAAGATCTACTAACATAATATGTTCTGCAGCCTCTTTAGGGTCTTTTTTTAATTCTTCAGCAGCTTCTAGATCTGCAATATCATTACCTGTTCTTTTATATGTTCCTGCTATGGGTTGTATACTTGCTTTTGCACCTGAAATTAGCAATTGAGCTTCTGGGGAAGAACCAAAAATCTTAAAGTTTCCATAATCAAAATAAAAAAGATAGGGGCTGGGGTTTATAGCTCTTAACTGTCTGTAAACCTTAAAATCATCACCTAGAAAAGGTTGCTCAAATTTTCTAGAAAGCACGATTTGGAACACATCACCTCTACGACAGTGTTCTTTACCTTTTTTTACTAGTTCCCTGAAATCATCATCCTCCATTTCTGACGATTCTTCTGTGGTACATTTAAAACTGTAATCTGCTACATCACGATGATTAATAACAGCAATAATCTCTTCTAGTTTGCTTTCATAATTTTCATACTGATTATCAAAAACGTATAGCTGATTATGATAGTGATCAAAAATCATCACGTTTTGAAAAACTTGATAATGCGCTAAAGGGATGTTGTTAGTCTCGCTTTCGCGAAAGCGAAATTCTAAATCTTCAAACAGTTGTACAGCATCATAACTTAAATAACCAAAAAGGCCTTCTGTGGGAAAAGGAAAATTATGGAGATTTTGTACAAAAGAATTTTTGAAAGCATTCAAGCCAGAGGTCAGGTCATAGGCAGAATTAAAACCTTGAGCCGTGGTTGTACCATCAGGAAAACTAGTTGCTATTTCTTTCTTATTCACTTCAAAAGTAGCGACTGGATTACAGCAAATAAATGAATAGCTATTACTGCGCTGTCCATATTCATTACTTTCTAGAAGAATACTATTGGGATACTTATCACGCAGTCGCATATAAATAGCTACCGGAGTGAGTGTATCTGCAAGGATTATTCTATGTGTTGATTTAGACGTGTATGTTTTTTTATTTGTACTCATTCCTGCAAAGGGTTTCAAAAATAGTTAAATGAAAAAAGGTCTACCGTTAAGTAGACCTTTTTGTTTATGATTAAACACACGGGCGACTTTACGGCTGTTGAGCTGTATTATTCCACCACCAAGTATGATTAGTATTTTTCATCAATTACAAAAGTAAAGCTTATTATGTGCAGATACAAATAATAAAATGTTATAGAAATCAAAATAAATCTTATTTTTTTGATGCAAATTTATTTTTATGCATTTAGTAAACATTGTATATTTATGAAATATTAAACCAATTTAAATACTTATTTATGAAAAAAATTTCAATTTTAATTCTTTTGGCATTATCATTATCTTTAGGAAGCTGCTCAATGAGGCTAGTTGATTTTACAGTTATTAGCTCAAAAAACGTAAATCTTAATATAGATAAAACTCAAGGGAAGTCAGTAGAGGCTAGCCAAGGTTATTTCTTAGGTATAGGATGGAACATCAAAGATGCTATGGATAAAGCACTTGAAGAAGCAGGGCCAGGATATGATTTGTTAGTTGACGGTGTTGTGTCTTATTCTAGTTATCCTTTCTTTGCGTCAGTTAAAGTTAAAGGTACAGCAATGAGTACCAGTAAAATGAAAATGAGCATGACAGAAACTGAATACCAAGAGTGGTTGGCAGGGCTTAATATTTTAGATCCTAACACTGCTGAGGTGGTTACTGAGGACTAAAAATCTCTTTTTAAATTGCAAATAAAAAGGCTGCCATTTGGCAGCCTTTTTTTTGATCTCACTAATAACTTTCATCATGAACACCGCTAACAGCGCGTCCAGATGGATCGTTTATATCCTTAAAGGCTTCATCCCATTCTAATGCAACAGGAGTAGAGCAGGCTACTGACTTTAATGAAGGTACACAGTTTGCTGCCGCATCACTTGGGAAATGTTCTGAAAAAATACTGCGGTAATAATATTCTTCTTTATTTTGTGGTGGATTGATTTTAAATTTGAATGCAGCTGCATTCATCATCTCGTCAGAAACAATCCCTTCAACAACTTCCTTAAGTGTGTCAATCCAGCTGTATCCTACGCCATCACTAAATTGTTCTTTCTGTCTCCATGCGACACGTTTAGGAAGATAGTCTTCAAATGCCTCTCTTAAAATATGTTTTTCCATTTTGCCGTCACCGCACATTTTATCTTTAGGATTAAGACGCATTGCCACATCCATAAATTCTTTATCTAGAAAAGGTACACGACCTTCAATTCCCCATGCAGCGAGAGATTTATTTGCTCTTAAATTATCATAAAGGTGTAGTGTATCTAATTTACGCACAGTTTCTTTATGAAATTCTTCTGCATTAGGTGCTTTATGAAAATATAGGTAACCTCCAAAAATTTCATCGCTTCCTTCTCCAGAAAGTACCATTTTAATACCCATAGATTTGATGACTCTTGCAAGTAAATACATAGGGGTAGAGGCTCTGATGGTAGTCACGTCATAAGTTTCTAAATAATAAATCACATCTTTTATGGCGTCTAATCCTTCTTGAATGGTAAAATTAACACTGTGATGAACTGTTCCTATATGATCTGCTACTTCTTGTGCAGCCGCAAGATCTGGGCTTCCATCTAGTCCTATAGCAAAAGAATGTAATTGTGGCCACCATGCATCTGCATGATCGCCTGACTCTACTCTACGGGCAGCATATTTTTTTGCTACAGCACTTACTATAGAGCTATCTAGTCCACCAGAAAGTAAAACACCATAAGGAACATCACTCATTAAATGCCTATGAACTGAATCTTCCATTGCTTGTTTCAAGTCTGCGACAGAACTTATATTATCTTTTACTTTCTTGTAATCTTTCCAGTCTCTATTATACCATTTTGTCATTTTTGCTGTTTCACTACAATAATAATGTCCTGGAGGGAAAGGGCTTATTTCATTGCAAGTTCCTTCTAGTGCTTTTAATTCACTCGCAACATAAAATTGACCCATTTCATCATAACCATAATATAGAGGTATCATTCCTTGATGGTCCCTAGCGCATAGAAAAACGTCTTTTTCACTGTCGTAGAGTGCAAAACCATACATTCCTGTAAGTTGATCCATAAAGTCTACACCTTTATCTTGATATAGAGCAAGTATCACCTCACAGTCTGATCTTGTTTTAAAATTATAGGTGTCTTGATAATGGTTTCTTATCTTTTGATGATTATAGATTTCTCCATTTACAGCAAGAACTATTTTACCATCTGGACTATATAGTGGTTGTCCACCAGATTGTGGATCTACAATAGTCAATCGTTCGTGAGCCAGAATAGCATTCTCTCCACAATAAATTCCCGACCAATCTGGTCCTCGATGCCTTAATTTTTTAGATAATTCTAAGACTTTTTCTCTTTGATCTTGGCTGTCTTTTTTTAGCTGAAACACACCTACAATACCGCACATACTTTATTTTTTTAAATGAAAAAAGGCCTACTTGATAAGTAGACCTTTTAAATATTTTAAATATCAGAGACTACCCTACATGGTTAGAGGATTATTATTAATAGTTCTGAAATTATTGTTTTGTAACATAACAAGACAAACTTAATTGTTTTTCTAAAGTAAACAAGTATTTACTATTTTTTTTAATCAAATAAAGTAACTACATCGCTTTCGAGAAAGCATTAATGCAGCCCTTATTTAAAAGTTTATCAATTTAAAAATTTTGTCACTTGTTTTTGTCAACCGATTTAAAGTTTTGAGAATTAATGTTTTGCACTTTCCTTAATTACTTCTGGCATTTTTGCAGCAAATCTTTTAAATCTTGGGATGGAAACACCTCTAATGTATCCTTGCGTAGGATGCAGTTTTGCATAGTCTTGATGGTAGTCTTCTGCAATCCAGAATTTTTGAAATGGCTTTACTTCAGCTGCAACTTTGTATCCTTCTTTTTCTAATGTAGCAATTTTAGTTTCAATCACTCTCTTTTGATTGTCGTTTTGATAAAAGATAATACTTCTATATTGAGAACCATTATCAGGACCTTGCCCGTTAACTTGTTCAATATTTTGAGATGCAAAATAAACATCTACTAGGGTTTTAAATGAAACGACCTTAGGGTCATAAATAATCTCATTTGCTTCAGCATGTCCAGTTTTTCCAGTATTGCTATCTTCATAAGTAGGGTTTTCTGTATGACCTCCAGAATATCCAGAAATAGACTCTTTTACTCCTTTTACTCCTTCATAAATCTCTTCCACACACCAGAAACAACCACTTGCAAAATAAGCTTTTTCCATTCCCTCTTGACTAGGTACTTCAATAGGGTCGATGTTAATTGTTTGTTCTGTTTCGGTTTTAGATTCGTTACAGTTAGATGTTATTAGCAACATCATTAGAAAAGATATGATTTTCATATTAAAATTTTTAAGGAGTCCAAAAATATGCCTCGCGTGCCATGTTGTGTATTAAAATAGGGTTAAATAAAAAATCCCTTTATCTAATCAGATAAAGGGATTTTATAAAGAGTTTGCGGTCTGCTATAATTTAGCAAATACTTTTTCCATTTTTTCAACCTGTTCATAAGCTAATGCAGCGTCTACAAGAATTCTTCCTGAGTGTTCGTCAGTTATAATCTTTTTTCGACTTGCAATTTCTACTTGAACCTGTGGTGGGATAGTGAAGTAAGAACCTCCAGAAGCACCTCTTTCAATAGGCACGACTGCTAGGCCATTCTTTACACTAGATCTTATACGGGTATAAGCTTTAATTAACCTAGGTTCTATAGATTTTGCATGATCATCACTCATTTTCATAAGTGCTTCTTCTTCTTTTTGAGTTTCTTTTAGAATTTCATCAAGTTCAGATTTCTTATGTTTTAAGTGTTCAGATCTATCAGCAATACGCTGTTTGCTTTTATCGATCACTTCTTTTTGTTGATCAATTTGAGCTTTGAATTCACGAATGTGTTTCTCTGCAAGCTCCATTTCAAGTTCTTGAAATTCAATTTCTTTAGAAAGAGAATTAAATTCACGATTATTACGTACGTTCTTTTGTTGCTCTGTATATTTTGCGATAAGGGTTTTAGATTCTTCGATCAAATTCTTCTTATCCTTTACTTTTTGTGTAAGTTCTTCAGAGTGAGCGTCTAATTTAGACATACGAGTTTTTAATCCTTCCACTTCATCTTCAAGATCTTGTACTTCTAGAGGTAATTCACCACGCACATTGCGTATCTCGTCTACTCTAGAGTCGATTAATTGTAGATTGTAAAGTTCTCTTAACTTATCTTCTACAGTAGCCTCGGTCTTTTTTGCCATCTTTTAAAAATAATTAACTGGGTTTGTTCGCGCTTGTGCACAAAGGACTGCAAAATTACTAAATTTTTCTCTAAGATATTCATGTAAAAGGTTTTTTGTAAACTGCTCGCTTTCATAATGTCCCACATCGCATAATAGGATGTCTTGACCTTGAAAGAAATCATGGTATTTCAGATCTGCTGTTATGTAGGCGTCAGCACCTGCTTGCAGAGCATTTTTAATAGCAAACGCTCCAGATCCGCCTAGTAAAGCCACTTTTTTTATTTCTCGCTTTCGCGAAAGCGAGCTTCTTACTACACCTGTTTTAAATACAGACTTTGTTTTTTCAAGGAAATCTGGTACGATTAAACTATCATTTAATTCTCCTATGACACCCATTCCTATGTTTTGATAACTGTTTTCTAGAGTAGAAACTTCATAAGAAACCTCTTCATAAGGATGTGAAGCCATTAAAGCTGCCTTTATTACATTCTCTAAATGAGGTAAAAATGTTAAGGAAAGTGATTTTTCTTTTAAGGTCTTTCGTTCTAAACGTTGACCTATTTGTGGATTACTTTCTTCATTGCCTTTAAATGTTCCAGTTCCTAATGTGGCAAAACTACATTCTGAGTAATTACCTAATTTACCTGCGCCAGCCGCAAATAAAGCTTCCTTTACTTTTTCAAAAGCATCTACTGGAACATAAGTAGTTAGTTTTTTTATTAATTGTGATTTAGGAATTAAGGTTTTTATATTTTTAAGTCCCATTTCTCTAGCCATTCTATAACTGACACCATCTTTTGCATTGTCTAAAGCTGTATGTGTTGCATATATAGCTATATCATTTTTTATAGCTTTAACTATAGTCTTACGGACATAATCATTAGGTTGTAGATGTTTGAGTCCAGAAAAAATTATAGGATGGAAGCTAACAATAAGATTGCAATCATTTTCTATAGCTTCATCAACCACGTTTTCTAGGCAGTCTAGAGTAACTAATATTCCTTTTAGAGCAGTAGTTTTTTCTCCTGTTAGTAGTCCAGTATTATCAAAATCTTCTACATAGAAGCGTGGAGCGAGCACTTCTAAATATTCAATAACATCTTTAATCTTCATAATTATTCATTTATCTCTGTTGTAAAATTAACCTACTTTTGAGCTCATGCAAGAATTAAGACTTTTATTATATCCGTTTTCTATTATTTATGATGGCATTACTTCTTTGCGCAATTGGGCATTTGATAGTGGTATTCTTGATCAACAAGAGTTTGATGTGCCTATTATTGCAGTGGGCAATTTAAGTACCGGTGGCACAGGTAAAACGCCTATGATAGAGTACTTGATAAATCAACATGTTGAGAAAAGAATAGCTGTTTTAAGTAGAGGATATGGTCGTAAAACCTCTGGTTATATTGAATTATCAGTTGATGATTCTCCAGAAAAAGTTGGCGATGAACCATTGCAAATTAAACGTAAGTTCAAAGATTTGATTATTAGTGCTGTTTGTGAAAAAAGAGTTGACGGAATAAAACGATTATTAAAAGATCACTCCATTGATCTTATTTTGTTAGATGATGCCTATCAACACCGACATGTAAAAGCCAGTCATTATATCTTGTTGACTAGTTATAATAGTTTGTACGTTCATGATTATTTATTACCAGCAGGTAACTTGAGAGAGTCTCGCAGCGCAGCAAATCGCGCGCAAAGTGTTGTTGTAACTAAATGTCCAGAAAATATTTCTAAAACAGAAAGAATTGCTATTGAACAACGATTAAAATTATCCTTGAATCAAAAGCTTTACTTCTCTTTTATAGGTTATGGAAACATACTTCATGGAATTAATGAGAATATTCACCTGGCAGATATTGAAGGTCAAGAAGTAACCGTTGTTACTGGAATTGCAAAACCAAAACCTTTTGTAGACTTTCTAGTAAAACAATTGAAAGTAGATCACCTAGAATTTAATGATCATCATGACTTTACCACCGCACAAGTAGAGAATATTAGGAATAAAAAATTAGTAATTACGACAGAGAAAGATTTTATGAGGTTAAAAAGCTATCGCCTTACTAACCTCTTTTATTTATCCATTGAAACTAGGTTTATAGATAGTTCCCCAGTTTTACAGAATCTCATAATTTGAAAAGGCAGTTTGAATTTTTTCAAAAAACTCATCCATTTTAAAAGGCTTAGGTATGATATCATCAAAACCTATCTCGTAAAACTCTTTATCTGATTCACTTAAGGTCACCGCTGTTAATGCGACAATAGGAATCTCACTGTCAAAACTTCTGATTTCTTTTGTAGCTTCTTTTCCGTTTTTAATGGGCATATGAATGTCCATTAGAATAAGGTCGTATTTTTTGCAGCGTACAGCGTCAATGGCTTCTTGTCCATTATTTGCTACATCGCAAGTGAAATTCCTTGCTTCAAGAATTTTTCTTGTGATCATCTGGTTGATCTTGTTATCTTCAGCGATAAGTATCAACTTTTTAGATAATTCTGCAGGAGTAGCAGGTTTAGAGCTTATTACTCCTTCTTTCATCGCTTCATTTTTTATAAATTTATTTTCTAGACTCTTTGAATTGGGTAATGATTTTAGCTCTTCTTTAATACTTTTATTTTTGATATCCACGTTTTCTATGGTTGAACTGGTTGATTCTTCAATAGAAGTGCATGGCACATGTTTTTCTGTAAAGAATTTATTCGAGTTTGGAAAATCAAACCATATGTCAAAAGAAAATTTACTGCCTTTACCTACCTCACTTTTTAGTGTAATGTTACTACCCATCAAAGTAACTAGATTCTTTACAATAGCGAGTCCTAATCCAGTGCCGCCGTATTCTCTTGTAGTGTTATTTCCTTCTTGTATAAAGTTTTCAAAAATAGCTTCTTGCTTCTCTATAGAGATTCCTTTACCGTTATCTTCTATTTCAAAATTAACCAGACATTTGTCAGAAGTCGTGCTTACCTTATTTGTCCGTATATAAATATCACCATCCTTAGTAAACTTGATAGCATTACCGATTAAATTAATTAAAATCTGAGACACTTTAACTGGGTCGCCTTGAAGTATTGAAGGTATACTAGAATCGTATTCTATATGGATTATGTTATTTTGATCTGAAGCTTGACCTTTAAGAGATAAACCTATGTCGTTCATTCTTTTATTTAAATCAAAAGGAATAGTTTCTAGTTCTACTTTATTAGCCTCTAATTTGTTGTAGTCTAGAATATTGTCAATAAGAGATAATAGGTAATCTCCAGATGATTGTAAAGTTTCTAAATATTCTTTTTGATCTTTTCTAGGTTTTGTTTCTAAAAGTAAGTAAGTAAGCCCTGTTACTGCGTATAACGGAGTCCTCAATTCATGAGTAATCGTTGAGAGAAAATCTGCTTTTACTTTAGCTGCATCTTGGGCTCTATCTCTTTCGTCGATAAGGGCAGAATTTTTATCCTTTAAAACATTATTGCTTTTTGCCCTTAATTTGTTGTTTTTAAACAATGATAGAGTAAGTAACGATAATAACGTGATTAACACATAGAGTAAAATATAAGTTGTATCTATACCTTTAAGTTCTTTAGTTTTTTCTTTGTTTGAATCGAATAAGGTTTTATGTTCTTTCTTTAATTTATCTAATTCTAGCGATGCAGTCAGATTTGCTAATAGTTCTTCCTCCATTTTAACTAAGTCTGTATATTTTTCTAAATAGAACACACTGTTTTTAAAATCGCCTTCTATTTTATACATTGTTGCAAAAAGTTGGTAACTTTCTTTGAGTAAGAGGTTAAGTCCAATTCTTTCAGAAATACCTATACTTTCTGTTAGATAGGCTTTAGAAAATTCGTAGTCTTTGTTATCGTATGCAATATTAGCAAGATGCAAGCCTACCTGTGCTGCAGAGTAAAATTGACCTTTATTAATTAATGACGGCAACAATTCTTCAAAAGAAGCTTTTGCTTTCTCATAATTTTTAATTTTTAAGTTAAGTTGTGCTTTAACTAACTTTACTTCTTCATTTAGATTATTATTTTGGCTAGTGATAAGAATCAATTGAGCCTTAGTAATTGCCATGTCAGCCTCTATAATTAGGCCTGATTTAATAAGCACGTCTGATTTTAAGAGCAATAATTTAGCAGCGTTTTCAGAGTCTTCTTTAAAGTAAGGAGCGATTAAATCTATCAGGCCTAAAGCTTCCTCTAGTTGTTGTGTTTTTGAAAAAAAGGAAACTCTAACCAGTTGTGTTTGTGCATAAATTGCAGAGTCTTTTGCTATCTCTGTCGCACTAGAAACTAACCTGTCTGCTTCTTGAAATCGAGCACTTTCTATTGCGTGTTGAGCCCTTTCTAAAATTATATCTACCGCCAGGCTTTGACTTGATTTAGATACATAGAAATTTTGTCCATAAACGTAGCTTTGTACGCTTATAATTATAAAGAATATGAATATTTTATTTAAATCCCGAATACTCAATAGACTATATTATATTGCAAATATATCTTTTGTTCATAGCATTTCTAAGAAATATGGATAATTATCTTCATAATCACGTTGTTAACCAGTATTTACACTAATATTCTTATTTAAAGTGTTAGCATATATGATTATGTCTTTTAATCGATTAGAATAGCCACTTTCATTGTCATACCATCCTATAATTTTCACCATTTTCCCGATAACACTGGTCATTTCAGAATCGTAAATGCATGAATAAGGGCTACCGGATATATCAATGGAGACTAACGGGATATTTGTGAAAGAAAAGGTTTTAGGGTTCGCTTTCGCGAAAGCGAGAAAAGCATCGTTAATCTCTTCAACGCTTACATCTTTTTTTACATTAATCGTGAGATCTGTTAGACTGCCATTAGGAACTGGTACTCTAATACCACAACCACCTATAACATCACTTAAGTCTGGAAATATTTTAGTTAATGCTTTTGCTGCTCCTGTAGTGGTAGGAACTATGGATTGACCAGCAGCGCGAGCACGACGTAAGTCTCTATGTGGCTGATCGTGCAGACTTTGATCTGTTGTATAGCTATGCACGGTGGTGATATAGGCCTGTTCAATACCACAAAGTTCTTGCATTACTTTTATGAGTGGTGCAGCGTTGTTAGTAGTACAACTGGCATTTGAGAAAATCAAGTCACTGTCTTCAAGAATGTGTTCATTAACACCCAAAACAACAGTTTTAATATCATCCTCTATAGGTGGTGCGCTTAAAACCACCTTTTTTGCACCTGCTGTAATATGTTTTTGTAAATCTTTACGAGTCTTAAATTTACCAGTAGATTCTAATACTACATCAACATCTTTCCAATTAAGATCTTCTAAGTTTTTATGATGGGTGAAGGATATAGGGTTATTATTAACTATTATAGAATGGTCATCAAAACTAATATTTGCATCTAGAACACCATGAATAGAATCATATTTAAGTAAATGTGACATAACTTCAGTAGAGGCAAGGTCGTTTATTGCTACCACATCGATATGTGGATCATTAAAAACCGTTCTCATAAAAGTACGTCCTATACGTCCAAAACCGTTTATAGCTACTTTTATTTTTACCATGTATCGTGTAAATTGGTTTTGATGTTACGCTGTTTACTATTGAAGTGTTGATCTAGAGTAACACCTATTGCCATACCTATAAGTAAACCAAATAAAATGCTGATTCCAGAAACTAATGGAAGCAATAACCCTCCAAAAGTGCCTATTGTCGTATATTGAAGAGAATCTTTAATATGAAGCATGTTTTTTAAAAAGCTCAAGGTAGACCTTAAACTCTCTTTGATTACCTTTTTATCTTGCCTAGCGCTCTCTATGCGTTTCATTTGGACATCTAATTCATTTTCAATTAAACTTTGTTCTTTGTAAGTCATTTCTAAAGCATTTAACTCTAGGAGTAACTCATTCCATTTATCCAGTAGTTTAAGAGATTTTGAATCTGTCGTTATGATTCTGTAGGAATTGATTTTTTGTAATGCTTCTTCAATGCTCATAGTAATGTTTTAATTCATGAGTAGTTAACTGAAATTACTTGTTACATTTCAATCTCTTATAATTAGAGTAAAAGTGAAAACTGCAACATATACCAGAAATTAATATACTCCAGAATACGAAACCAAATTCTCTAAAAATTTATTAATGATCCTGTTAGAAACATAATCAAACCTATTAAAGTTATGATCAATAACAGATAGTATGTTCTAGCAGTAAATTTTATGTTATTACAAAATATGCTTGTGTGCTTTGTAAGAACTTCTCACCAATGCACCACTTTCTACATGTCTGAAGCCCATTTCTAGACCAGCAATTTCATATTTCTTAAACTGTTCTGGCGTTATAAATTCTTTAACTGGTAAATGCTTTTTAGAAGGTTGTAAGTATTGGCCAATGGTAACAACGTCTACATTGTTATCATGTAAATCGCGCATAGTTTCTAGTACTTCTTCCTCAAGTTCACCCAATCCTAGCATGATTCCTGATTTAGTTCTATTAATACCTTGTTGCTTTAAATAACGCAATACTTCTAGACTGGTATCGTATTTTGCCTGGATACGTACTTCTCTTGTTAAACGACGGACAGTTTCCATATTATGAGAAACTACTTCTGGATTTGCTTCTACAATACGATCTATATTTCTAGTATTTCCTTGAAAATCCGGAATCAATGTTTCTAAAGTTGTTTCAGGATTCATACGTCTAATAGCAGCAACGGTTTCTTTCCAGATGATGGATCCCATATCTTTTAAATCGTCTCTATCCACACTTGTTATAACACCGTGTTTAATACCCATCAATTTAATAGAACGCGCCACCTTTTCAGGCTCTGCCCAGTCCACAGTTTCTGGGCGACCTGTTTTTACACCACAAAAACCGCAAGATCGTGTACAGGTATTTCCTAATATCATGAAAGTTGCAGTTCCTTCTGTCCAGCATTCTCCCATATTTGGACAGCTTCCAGAGGTACAAATGGTATGAAGGTCGTATTTTTCTACGGTACTTCTAAGTTCTTTATATTTTTGACCAACTGGTAACTTAACACGTAACCATTTTGGTTTTCCTTTCGCAGGTGGCGCGACTGATGTTTTTACTGATTCCATTATACAAAGTTAGTGATTAAGTAGTCGTATCAATAAAGATAACTAACTAGTTCCATTGTTTCGGTCGATGGACCATGTTAGAAACATATAGTGCTAATTGTGTTCCTATTAATAGTATTTCTAAAAAAGGAAGCAGGATAATGATATCGCTTTCGCGAAAGCGAAACAAACCCTTACCAACAACGATCCAAAAAAATAAATATCGCAACAAAACAACACTTAAAACAAGTATCCAATTCATTCCAAATAGTAATGCTAAAATAGCCGAGACTAAAAAGCCAATTTGAGAAAAATAGAATAAGCCTAATAGTAGTTTATGTTTGCTTTTATAATGACTTGCAGTATTGATATGCCGTTTTTTCTGTTTCCACCATGTGGACCAACTTGTTTTAGGTTGACTTACTGTAAATGATTTTTCATCTAAGGAAACGGCTGTGTTAGTTTTAGTTGCAGCCTCATTAACAAATAAATCATCATCGCCACCCATAATTTTCATATGACTCATAAAACCGCTAGAGGAATAGAACTGAGTAGCTGTATAAGCAAGATTACGACCTACGCCCATATATGGATTACCGCGCATGGCATAACTAAAATATTGTATGGCAGTTATTCCTGTTTCAAAACGAATTAATGCATTAATAAGAGAGTTTTTGATTTTTTGATATCCACCGTACCCTAATACTATACTTTTTTGTTCAGATAAATGCATTGCCATGCTAGATAACCACTCGTTACTGTTAGGAACGCAATCTGCATCTATAAAAACCAAATGGTCATTTACCGCCTTTTTGATTCCTAGGGTAAGTGCATATTTTTTATTTCCCCAGAAGCTCTCGTTGTTGACAACGTTCACCATTTTTACTCTTGTGTCTAGTGCCATAAAATCTTCAATGACATCTCTAGTATCATCATGGCTGGCATCATTTATTAAAATGATCTCAAAGTTAGGGTGGTTTTGTTCCTGTAATAAAGGAACTAAAATTTTGAGGTTTTCTTGTTCGTTTTTGGAACACACAATAACAGAAACAGACTGGTTTAGATTACCAGTAGGTTGATCTATTTTGCCAAAACCTACTTTTGATAAAAATAAATAATATATGATATTAATAAGGGCAAATCCTGCCAGAACATAGAAAAAAACGCCTATTTCCATCTAAATGATTAGGCTTTTACTTGATCGTTTTTACACTCTTGTTCTTCAGGTAATTTACCGCACATGCCGCAGGCTTCACCATTTTTATTAAGAAAAGGACTTTGACTTGCACAGGTTCCGGCAAATTTACCATCCTTTTTACCCCATATTTTTATAGCTATACCGGCAAAAGCAAGGCCTAGTACTACAAACGTGATAAGAATAAGTTTTAAATCCATGCTGCAAAGATAAGGTTTGGGAAACTCTATTTAGAATCTGATTAGATAATTTTAGTAATTGATCTAGATGTTCAAAATACTGATTATTGATCGATTAAATTGACCTCTGTATCGATGTTTATACCATAACGATCTTTAACCGCTTTTTGCACTTTATGGGCAACAGCTAGAATCTCCTGACCAGATGCATTTCCGTGATTTACTAGAACAAGAGCTTGTTTATCATGAATGCCAGCATCACCATATCGTTTGCCCTTGAATCCTGATTGGTCGATTAACCATCCTGCAGGAACTTTTACATGATCTTGATCAATATCATAAAAAGGCATTTCTGGATGCATTCTTACTAGATCTTCATACAGTTTTCTTTTGATAACAGGATTTTTAAAAAAGCTACCGCTATTTCCTATTACCTTAGGATCTGGCAGTTTACTGGATCTAATGTTTATAATTGCTTGTGAAACCTTTTGAATTGATAATTCTCCATCTAGTCTTTTCAGTTCTTCTTGAATAACACCATAACTAGTTTTGAATGGATAATCATTTGATTTACTAAGATCTTTTAATTTAAAGGTTACTGAAGTTATGACATACTTACCTAGCGCTTCATTTTTAAATATCGAATCGCGATATCCAAAATTACAATCATCTAGAGAAAGTGTTTTTTCTTCTAGTGTTTTTATATCTATGACGTCACAGCTGTAAAAACTATCTTTTAATTCTACACCATATGCACCTATATTTTGAATAGGCGATGTCCCAACATTTCCAGGAATGAGAGATAAATTTTCTAGCCCTGCAAAGTTGTTTTCAATAGAGTAAAGAACAAAGTTATGCCAGTTTTCTCCTGCCATAACTTTGATCCAAACATTGTCATCTTCGGTTTTTGTAATCTCTATCCCTTCCAGTAATACATGTATTACTGGTTTTTGTACATCATTAATAAGTAGCATGTTACTTCCGCCTCCCAAAAGAAATACCTCTTCATTATGGTAGAATCCTAATGCTTCTTTGAGTTGTGGTAAAGATTTTGTTGCTGTGTACGCTTTCGCGAAAGCGGAAATACCAAAAGTGTTATGCTTCTTTAATGAAAAATGATGTTGTATCTCTATCATGCATTATAAGCTTTCAAAGCATGATCTAAAATACGAACAGCCTTCTTAAGAGATTCTTTTTCAAGAACGTAAGCAATTCTTATTTGATTCTTACCCATTCCTGGTGTGCTGTAAAAACCTGCTGCTGGTGCAACCATAATAGTCTCGCCATCTAGATCAAAGTGTTCGAGTATCCACTGTGCAAAAACGTCTGTATCTTCTACTGGAAGTTGTGCAACGCAGTAAAAAGCACCACCAGGATTTGCCACTTCTACACCTTCAATATTTTTAAGACCTTCTATCAAAATATCTCGTCTTTCAATATATTCTCCTATCACCTCGTTAAAGTATTCTTGCTTTGTGTCTAGTGCAGCCTCGGCAGCGATTTGAGCAAAAGTAGGTGGGCTTAATCTAGCTTGTGCAAACTTCATAGCAGTTGCCATCACTTCTTTGTTCTTAGAAACCATGCAACCTATTCTTGCACCACACATACTATATCGTTTTGAAACAGAGTCGATCATAATGGCATGATTTTCTAATCCTTCAATATTCATCACAGATAAATGCTTGCGCCCATCATATGCAAATTCTCTATATACTTCATCAGATAAAAGGAATAAATCGTGCTTTTTTACTAAAGCAGTTAATTGATTCATTTCTTCTTGTGTATATAAATAGCCAGTTGGATTACCGGGATTACATATAAGAATAGCTTTGGTTTTGTCCGTGATCAACTTTTCAAATTCACTAATAGCTGGTAGGGCAAAGTTGTTTTCAATGGTTGTAGAAATAGGCTTAACTGTTACACCACTAGCGGTTGCAAATCCATTGTAATTAGCATAAAACGGTTCTGGTATAATTACTTCATCTCCATAGTCACATATACTTCCCATAGCAAAGAGTAAAGCCTCGCTACCACCAGTAGAAACAATAATGTCTTCACTGGTCAGATTCATGTTTATCTTATTGTAATATTTAGCTAGTTTATCCCTGTAGGTTTGGTTACCAGCACTATGGCTGTAAGATAGAACCTGCATGTCAGTGTTTTTAACGGCACTAATAGCTTGCTCTGGAGTTTTTATATCTGGTTGACCGATGTTTAATTGGTAAATATGAATTCCACGATTTTTTGCAGCTTCTGCATAAGGAACTAATTTTCTAACAGGAGAGGACGGCATTTGAAGTCCTTTTTCAGATATTTTCGGCATGATAAATTTTTGATTGACAAATGTAATACTTGAGTAAGGATGTGCAATACACTTTGACAAAACCTTATATTAGGCATATGAAATTTATTAAACTTTTTTTAATCGCTTTCTGTATTCCAGTTTCAGGAATTGCACAAGAAGGCTTTATTTTTAAAGAAGGTTATACAGAAGAAAAAATTTCTTTTGAGCAGCATTCTAACTTAATCGTTGTACCAGTAAAAATTAATGATGTTGATTTTAATTTTTACCTAGATACTGGTTCTTCCCGTACTGTTATTTTTAATTTAAAAGGTATCGATTCATTAAGTATCAATAAAGGAAAATATATTAAGCTATCTGGATACGGCGATAACGAGCCCTTGTCTGCATACTACTCTTCTGGAAATAAGATACAAATAGGCGATCACATCACAAATGATGTTGCTGAGGTGATAGTTTTAAGTGATAGTGAAATTGATTTGTCGCCTAAATTGGATATTGAGATTCATGGTATTTTAGGAGTTGATTTTCTAAAAAATTTTGTCACACATATAGATTATGAAAATGGTTATTTGAAGTTGTATAGAGATTTTGAGCTGCTCCCGTCAAAATTGCGCAATGGAAAACAATTTGATTTAATCTTAAATAACGGCAGGCCTTTTGTAAATATAAAAATGGATAATGATCTTATTCAAGGTGATTACAATATGCTTATTGATACTGGTAGTGGTGATGCTTTATGGATTCTTAATGAGATCGATACTACTTTTGTAATAGATAACAGTTTTGAAGATTATCTAGGTTTTGGAATAAATGGAGAAATTTTTGGATTGCGTACAAAAGTTAATTCTATAAACCTGTTCAATTATCAAATGTTCAAAGTAGCGGTTTCTTATCCTTATAAGAAGTATCATAATATTAATAAAACAGATTCTTCTCATGATGGTAGTATAGGAGGAGAGGTTTTAAGAAGGTTTGATCTCGTTGTTGATTATAATAATAAAAAGATGATAATGCTCCCTAATAAAAGTTTTAAGGAAGGTTTTTATTATAACATGAGCGGTTTAGGAGTTAAAAAAGGTGAACTAGAATTGTTTACAGAAATAGATAGAGATTTTAGTAAACAAGAAGGAGATAGGCTTAATCCATCTAGTAGTAAAATTACCTTATCCAGTTTCTCTAGAGTATCCTACGAGTATATTCCCAAAATATATGTTGATTATGTGAGGGAAGGCTCGCCAGGAGATAAAGCTGGAATCAGAATAGGAGATCAAATTGTATCTATAAATGGTTATAAACAGAAACAGCTCACTTTGAATAGAGTAAGTGAACTTTTTTATAAAAACCCTTATAGAAATTTAAAGATAAAATTAAAGAGGAATGGAGAAGAATTTAAAGTTAAATTTAAAAATATTCCTTTAGTCTTTTAATTTTCTATTCTGATTTTGTTAGAACTTCACCCTTCAGACGTAATGTGAATAATTTATTTTTAAGGTTCGCATTTCCGGTAATTGTTTTAACAATAGGACCTACTTTTTGTGTGTCGTATTTCACTTTAATGACCCCAGTAGCTCCAGGTGCTACAGGTTCTTCTGGTTTGGAAACGATATCACAATTGCAAGAAGAGTATATTTGGTAAATTTTAAGTGGATAATTGCCAGTGTTTTTAAAAATAAAAGATCTAACGCCATCGCTTCCTTTTGCTATTTTACCAAAGTCTATAATTGTAGATTCAAACTCTATAGTTGTGATAGGGTCTAAAGAAGAATTATTTTGGCCTACTATACTGTTAGAAAAGATTCCAGTAAACAAGAATAGGAGTAGCAATTTTTTCATCATTTTATGTTGTAAGTAATAAAAGTAAACTATCGAGCTTAAAGTCACAGTTAATGCTGTGTAATTTTTAAGTTAATAGTACTTTTGTTTTTGAATTTCAAAAATTAAGCCAAACATGTCCTTAGCATCAAAATACGATTCTAAAACTACCGAAGAAAAATGGTATAACTACTGGATGGAACACGATTTCTTTACATCTGTACCAGACGAAAGAGAAAGTTATACGATCGTAATTCCACCACCTAACGTGACAGGAGTATTGCACATGGGACACATGTTAAACAATACCATTCAAGATGTATTGATACGCCGTGCTCGTTTAAAAGGATACAACGCTTGTTGGGTTCCAGGCACAGACCATGCATCTATCGCTACAGAAGCTAAGGTGGTAAAGAAATTAAAAGAGCATGGAATTGATAAAAATGATCTTTCTAGAGAAGAGTTTTTGAAACATGCATGGGATTGGACAGATGAATATGGTGGTATTATTTTAGAGCAACTCAAAAAATTAGGAGCTAGTTGTGATTGGTCTAGAACTAAATTTACTTTAGATGACGATATGTCTGCGTCAGTAATTAAGGTTTTTATCGATCTTTATAATAAAGGTTGGATATATCGCGGTTACCGTATGGTAAATTGGGATCCAGAAGCTAAAACAACTTTAAGTGATGAAGAAGTTATTTATGAAGAACGCAATGGACATCTATACCATTTAAGATATCAAATTAAAGGAACTGAGGAGTTTATTTCTATAGCTACAACACGTCCTGAAACTATTTTAGGAGATACGGCTATTTGTGTACATCCAGAGGATAAGCGTTATACTAACCTTGTAGGTAAAACGGTAATTGTACCTATTGTAAATCGCGAGATTCCTGTTATTGCAGATGAATATGTAGATATGGAATTTGGTACAGGAGCATTAAAGATTACTCCTGCACACGATGAAAATGATAAGAAGATAGGAGAAACGCATCATCTTGAGGTCATTGATATTTTTAATGCAGATGCTACTTTAAATAGTTTTGGACTTCATTATGAAGGCAAGGACCGCTTTGTTGTACGTAAGGAAATTTCTAACGAACTAGAAGAAAAAGGGTTTTTGATTAAAAAGGAGGATCATGTCCATAAAGTAGGTACTAGTGAGCGCACAAAAGCAGTTATAGAACCTAGACTTTCAGATCAATGGTTTTTAAAGATGGAAGACCTGGCAAAACCTGCAATCGACGCCGTAAGAAATGATATTGTAGAATTGCTACCACCTAAATTTAAAAGCACTTATTTTCACTGGATGGAAAATGTGCGAGATTGGAATATTTCTCGACAATTGATGTGGGGACAACGTATTCCTGCTTACTATTTTGGTGATGGAAAGGATGACTTTGTAGTTGCAAATAGTCTAGAAGAGGCTGTTACGCTTTCGCGAAAGCGAACTAATAATCCAAACCTAAACCCAGAAGACCTACGTCAAGAAAATGATGTGTTGGATACCTGGTTTTCTAGTTGGTTGTGGCCTATCAGTGTCTTTAATGGAGTGCTAGACCCAGAAAATGAGGAGATCAATTATTATTATCCTACACGTGATCTTGTTACTGGACCAGATATTTTATTCTTTTGGGTAGCTAGAATGATCGTTGCTGGATATGAATTACGTGATGAAAAACCATTTGATAAAGTATATTTAACTGGATTAGTAAGAGATAAACAACGTCGTAAGATGTCAAAGTCCCTTGGTAATTCTCCAGATGCCCTAGGATTAATTGATAAATATGGTGCAGATGGCGTACGTGTCGGTTTACTTTTAAGTGCCGCCGCCGGGAATGACATTATGTTTGATGAGGATCTTTGTCAGCAAGGTAAAGGCTTTGTGAAAAAAATGCACAGTGCTTATTTTGGTTTAATTGACGCATGGAATGTAGATAAAAGCCTACCACAACCACAACATAGTGCTCAAGGTATTGCGTGGTATAGAAGTCGTTTCAATGAAACTCTAGCTACTATAGAAGATCACTATTCTAAATATAGAATAAGTGATGTATTAATGACTTCATATAAATTGATTTATGATGATTTTTGCGGTTGGTTGTTAGAAATTATCAAACCAGAATATCAAAAACCTATCGACGCACAAACACTTGCACAGGTTATTGAGCTCTTTGAAGATAACTTGAGGTTAATGCACCCATTTACTCCATTTATTACGGAAGAAATCTGGCAATCCATCTCTGATCGTAAAGTGAAAGAGGCATTGTGTGTCAATACATGGCCTGAAGGTGGCGCTGTTGACCAAGACTTATTGTCAGATTTTGAACTCGTACAAGATGTGATTTCTGGAATCAGAACGGTTCGTAAAGAGAAGCAAATTTCTTTCAAGAACGAGATAGAGTTAAAAAGTATTAATAACGAAAACTTAAGTGAAAACTATAATCCATTGATTCAAAAAATGGGAAATGTTTCTAGTGTTGAGGTTATTGACGAGCAGCTGTCTGGTGCAGCAAGTTACCGTGTAAAATCTAATGAGTATTTTATACCATTAGAAGGAAATATTGATGTTGCTGCCGAGCTTGAAAAACTGGCTACCGAATTGAAAAGAGCAAAAGGTTTTTTAACTGGCGTGCAGAAGAAATTGGGTAACGAGCGTTTTGTTAGTAGTGCTCCAGAAGCGGTTGTGGCAATAGAGAAGAAGAAAGAAGCAGATGCTCTTGCAAAAATTGAAACAATTGAGGCAAGTATGAAGGCTTTAAATTAATGTGAAATGAATTCTTTAGATATAAAAGCACTAATCATACTAGGTGTATCTATATCCTTTTGATCCTCTTGATCAAAAGTATGATTAGTTATATGAATTATCTATTGAATAAAAGGAAGTAATTTATGAATCCATTAGTAACCATAGTCATTGTCTTAGGAGCAGTTGTTTTATGCTTAATAGCATTAGCAATTTATATTCTTAGAAAAAAATAGCAGCTCTGTTTTTAATTAAATTTAAAAGCCTCAAAAGAATAGTTCTTTTGAGGCTTTTAGATATAACAAAGAAATCACCAAGGCTTAGGGTAAAGTTTCTCTATTATTTCAATGTATTTGCGTTTAGCTTCTTTTTTTGATATGGTTTGCACTTGAATCAATGCATTCATTTTGAAAGCGCTCCTCAAATCATTAGATTCAAAACTTCTATTGCTTACATACGGTTCATCTATAGCTCTTTTATAATATGCATAGAGATGTAGTTGTAGGTCTGGTGGCACTAAAGATTGTTCTTCAGAGGACGCTTTCGCGAAAGCGTTATTAAATTCTATATCGAGTTCTTTATCTGACATTTAGAAATGAGCAAGTACGGTTTCTCCTCCTTTTACTTTTTGATCTAAAGTAACAGAAACTGGAGTGTCTATAGGAAGGTAAACATCCACACGACTTCCAAATTTAATAAATCCGCTCTCACTTCCTTGTACAATAGTGTCTTTTTCTTGAGCATAATTCATAATACGCTTTGCAAGAGCACCTGCTATTTGTCTGTGCATGACTTGTTCTCCGTTTTTATGATCTACGACCACGGTGGTGCGTTCATTCTCTTCACTGGCTTTAGGATGCCATGCCACAAGGTATTTACCTGGATGATATTTGCTATAAGAAACTTTTCCACCAATAGGATATCTAGTTACATGCACATTTATAGGTGACATAAATACAGATATCATCAAGCGTTCACCTTTGAAATATTCGTTTTCTTGAACCTTTTCAATGACTACTACTTTTCCATCTACTGGTGATACGATTGAAGAATCACTTAAAATGGTATTTCTTTTAGGATTTCTAAAAAATTGAAGAATAATAAATAATAACCCTATGGATACTACTGATAAACCTATTTGTAACCACTGTGGCATCTGTATAAGCCATATAGCACTCATGGTCACTATGGTGAAAATGAAAGCAATTATAATGGAAGCTTTTCCTTCTTTATGAAACATAATTGATAATTAAAAAAGTTGCGTAGGCAAATGGTGCTGCAAATATAATACTGTCCATACGATCAAAAATACCACCGTGTCCAGGCATTATACTGCCACTATCTTTTACTTCTGCCTGACGTTTTATTTTACTTTGTATTAAATCTCCAATAGTTCCAAAAAATGCAACTACAAAAGCTACAATCATCCAGTCCCAAATAGTATAATTTATAATACCTATGGATTTGAGGTAATAATACAAACCTGCACCAGCTGCTATAGCCATGACTAAACCTCCTAAAAAACCTTCAATAGTTTTTTTTGGAGAAATACGTTTCATGAGTTTGTGTTTACCAAAGTTTTTTCCAAAAATATAAGCAAAACTGTCATTAGTCCATATAATTGCAAAAATACCAATGAGCAACTCTGGTTGGTAACTAGTGGTTACTAAATCTAAGTGTAAGACTACATCTGGAATAAGGGCTAGAAATAAACTACTCCCTATTAGATATAATAATGCAATGACGTGCTTTTTAGTATTAAACAATGCAATGCGATCCACTAGAACAAGGTCTCTAATTAAATATATGTTTACTAGTAACGTCGCTCCTAACAGAGCATATGTAAATTCGATGGATACACTTTTCCAAACTATAAAATAATAAGCAATAGGGAGAATAGGGTAGATGAGCCATTGCCTTAACCTTATCATAGGCATTAATTCTAACAAGCAAATGAATGCAAATGCACAGAATAATAATATAAAAACATCTCTAGAATACAAAGCGCTTAATACCACAAGAGATACATAAACGATTCCAGATATGGAACGAGTAATTAATTCTCTCATGTTATAAGTCTTCTAGAAGTAGTAGGTATAACCTTTTGTTAGGTGCTCCGTAATTCATTAAGTCTTTCTCTTGTTTAGGAGCAGTTTCTTTGAAATTTTTTAATGTTGTAATGTTTGTAGGTATGTGTCCTTTACTTTGATGTTTAATACCTCTTAGACCTTCGCCTATAGATTCTACAATCTGGCTTGTACTTGCGAGAATCACATAAGTCCCTGGTAAATCTGCAGGTTTTGTCTCCTTTACTTGTCTCGAAGAAAATAGTATTGCACCATTGTTGGATATTACATATTCACAAGTTCCTAAAAAGAACTCTGATCTCAGCTCGTTATTGGAAAAATTAAGATTAAACCCATCAAAACGTTTGCTAAGTTGTTCATCAAAACATAAAACATTCTTTTCAAAATAATCGTGTTCTACGAGAATGTCTTCAAAATGTTGCTGAATTTCATTTTCATTAATAGCATACAAAAATCTACCACCTTGATGCTGAAAGTTGTGAATAAACTCCTCATCAAGAGGTGGCTTTTCATCTGGCATATATTTAGAGCGCTCTTTTCCAGAACTCTCAATAGATTCAGAATCAGAAGATTTCTTAAAGAATTTTTTAAATATGCTCATTGCCTTTAGACAGCATTTAATTTAGGGTCGACGTAAATATACTTACTTAAATCAATGCTAGCAAACTATTCTTCTTCATCAGCAGGAGTAGCACCATTTAATACAGGTCTGGTAGATGATTTTAATGCAACAGCTTCTTCTTTAATAAATGTTCTTTTTCCAAAAATTTTCTCTAAGTCATCTTTAAAAATTACCTCTTTCTCAAGAAGTATTTCTGCAAGTTCTGTAAGTTTATCTTTGTTTTCTTCTAGAATACTTATGGCTCTTTGGTATTGAGCTTCTATAATCTTTGAAATCTCTTCATCAATAACTACAGCGGTTTGCTCGCTGTATGGTTTAGTCATAGAATATTCTGACTGGCCGCTAGAATCATAATAAGTAATATTACCTACTTTTTCATTTAATCCATAGATGGTTACCATAGCCCGCGCTTGCTTAGTAACTTTTTCAAGATCACTTAATGCGCCTGTAGAGATATTATTAAAAATAACTTTCTCTGCAGCACGACCACCCATAGTAGCACACATTTCATCTAGCATTTGCTCTGGACGCACAATTTGTCTTTCTTCAGGTAAATACCATGCAGCACCTAATGATTGACCACGTGGTACTATGGTCACTTTAATTAATGGCGCAGCGTGTTCTGTCATCCAGCTTACTGTGGCATGTCCGGCTTCATGAAATGCAATTGTTTTCTTTTCTGAAGGTGTAATTAATTTATTCTTTTTTTCAAGTCCACCTACTATACGGTCTACAGCATCTAAGAAATCTTGTTTACCAACGGCTTTTTTTCCATTCCTTGCAGCAATAAGAGCCGCTTCATTACAAACATTTGCAATGTCAGCACCAGAAAATCCTGGAGTTTGCTTTGCTAAAAAAGCAGTGTCTAATTCATCTGCTAACTTTTTAAGAGGTCTTAGATGTACTTCAAATATTTCTTCACGTTCTCTTACATCTGGAAGATCAACATAAATCTGTCTGTCAAAACGTCCTGCACGCATTAATGCTTTATCAAGAATGTCTGCACGGTTAGTTGCAGCAAGTACAATCACATTAGTATTGGTACCAAATCCGTCCATTTCGGTTAGAAGCTGGTTCAATGTGTTTTCTCTCTCATCATTAGATCCTGACATGTTTGATTTTCCACGGGCACGACCTATTGCGTCTATTTCGTCAATAAAAATAATCGCAGGAGATTTTTCTTTTGCTTGTTTAAATAAGTCACGCACCCTACTAGCACCTACACCTACAAACATTTCTACAAAATCAGAACCGCTTAAAGAAAAGAAAGGAACTTTTGCTTCACCTGCAACAGCTTTTGCTAGAAGAGTTTTACCTGTTCCTGGTGAACCTACTAGTAAAGCGCCTTTAGGTATTTTTCCACCCAAAGAAGTATATTTTTCAGGATTTTTAAGGAAGTCAACAATTTCTTGTACTTCTTCTTTTGCTCCTTCCAGACCGGCTACATCTTTAAAAGTAGTTTTAACGTCTGTTTTTTGATCAAATAGCTTTGCTTTAGATTTACCTATGTTAAAGATTTGGCCACCGCCGCCGCCAGCGCCGCCGCCACTCATGCGCTTCATTAAAAATAACCAAATACCAATTATTAATATAAAAGGTAAAATAGAAAGAAGTAAATCCATTAAGCCTTCATCTTCTCGATCAAAAACAAGTTTGGTCTCTGGACTATAATTATTTATAGCAAGTTTCAACTGCTCTTCAAAAGCTTTTGCATCACCAAATTCTACTGTATAATTAGGCAACTTAATACCGCCGAATGAAGGCTTTTTTCTACTCGCCTTATGTTCTGCTAGAGCAAGTGCCTCTTGTGTCATGTAGACTTGAGCAACACCTCTGTTACTTACCACTACAATACTATCCACTTCTTTATCTTCTAAAGCTTCAAAAAATGCGTTGTAGTTTAATTTTTTAGTCTGATTAACAGAACCGTTAAACAAATAATATCCTACAAATAGCAACGCAATAGGAGCAACGATCCACCAAATATTAAATTTAGGCTTTCCTGGTCCGGGCATTAAATTAGGACGTTTTTTATCTTGATCTTTATTTTTATTTTCTGACATGGTGCTTGTGTGATGTGGTTAATATGTACTTTCTATGACAGTAGACTTTGCATCACCCCATAGCTCTTCTAAATCGTAGTATTCTCTAATGTGCTTTTGGAAAACATGGACTACTACATTGACATAATCCATAAGAACCCATTCACCTTGACTTGTACCTTCTACATGCCATGCGTTTTCTTTAAGTTCTTTGCTTACTTTTCTTTGTATTGAATTTACTATCGCATTTACTTGAGTATTTGAAGAACCGTTACAAATAATAAAGTAACTGGTTACGGTGTTTTCTAACTCTCTTAAATCTAATATAGTGATGTTGTTACCCTTTACATCTTCAATACCAGCAATGATTTGTGATATAAGTGCGTCGGTAGAAACTTTTTCTTTAGTCATTAAATATTTTTTGTATTCACAAATTTATTCTTTTTTTGAGCTTGTTTTATTAAATAACCCATAAACTCGCAAATAAATCTTCCTTTTGAACATAGTCAAATTACATGCCACTACATCTACTAATGATGAGTTGAAAACTCGCTTTCGCGAAAGCAAACTGCCACATCTAACTACAATTTACACTATTGAGCAAACTCAAGGTAAAGGACAACAAGGAGCAAAGTGGATTTCTGAAAAAGGCAAAAACCTGACATTTAGTATTTTACTTTCTGATTTGCCATTGAAAATCACTCCTTTTCAAATAAACAAACTGATTTCTGTAACAATAGTCGAGTGGTTAAAAATTCAATTACAAATTCAGGCAAGGATTAAATGGCCTAACGACATCCTGTCAGTACAACACAAGCTTGCAGGAATTTTAATTGAAAATAGCTTTTCAGGAAGTCAACTATCACATGCTATAGTCGGAATAGGTTTGAATGTAAATCAAGAAGTTTTTGACGGTTTACCTAAAGCAATTTCACTTAGAAATCTTACAGGAAGAGAATTTGACCTAGAAGAACTTCTGATCTCTTTCTTAAATATGCTCGAAAACAATTTGCGCAACTCATCAGAAGTCGCGCAAAATTATAATAATTACCTCTTTAAGTTTAATCAATCAACTTCATTTCAATCTAAAAAAGGAATATTTGAAGGTGTTGTTAAGGGAACAGACGAAGAAGGGAAACTTATTTTGGAAGTCCAAAATGAGCGTCTCACTTTTGCTCTAAAAGAGTTGAAATGGATTTATTAGAGTTGATCTAATCCGTTTGCTAGCTGTTCTAAAAATTTATTGATGGGTCCCTTAATCATCATTGCCATCATGGCATTAAAGTCACCATCAAATAATAATTGTGCCTCAGAGCCATTACCATCTGGTTTTATATTACACGTTAATGTAAAGGCAAGTTTGTCACTAGTAGATCCTAATACCACTTGAGAATGAGGTGTTTTATCTTTAAGTGATAAAGCTATTTCTGGCATTCCTTTTAGCCCAAAAAGAAATTTGTCTTCTCCTTTTAATTCAAATTTGGTGTCTTCAGGCATTAATTTTTTAAAATTCTCTACTTGTGTTAGGAAATTATAAAGTTCTTCTGGGTTTTTTTGTGTTTTTGCTACACGACTTTCTAAATTCATTTTACAAATTATGCGTTCCAGTTGCTAGGATCTTTTCTCCAGCTTTTTAATAATTCTATTTCTTCTTCTTTAAAATGGCCAGCTTGTTTAGCTTGTTCAATAAGATGGTCGTAATCACTTAATGTTGTTAGTTCCAGATCATACGTTTTAAAGTTCTCTACAGCAAAATCAAAACCATAAGAGAATAAGGCTAACATTCCTTTTACGTCTGCACCAGCAATCTTTAAAGCATCTACGGCGTTTAAGCTGCTTTTACCAGTGCTTATAAGATCCTCTACAACAACCACTTTTTGTCCTTTTTCAAGATGGCCTTCAATTTGGTTTTGACGGCCGTGCTTTTTTGCTTCTGGTCTTACATAGATAAATGGCAAATTCATATAATCTGCTACTAGCATACCTATACCTATTGCACCTGTTGCTACACCAGCTATTACATCTGGTTTTCCATATAAATCTTCTATGCGTGCAGCGACGTGTTCTCTTAAAAAGTTTCTAATCACTGGATAAGAGAGTGTTACTCTATTATCACAGTAAATAGGAGAATTCCATCCACTAGCCCATGTAAAAGGTTCTTGTGGTTGCAATTTAATTGCTTTAATTTGCAACAATAACTCAGCAGTTTTTATTGCTATATCCTTATCTCTTACCATGGGACAAATGTATAAAGTTTTTGTGAAAGAGGTTGCCATTATCGTAACCTCTGATAAAAATGCTTTTAAAGATCATAATACCTTTAATATTAAAAAGGTAAACTTTGAAGATCTTATTAAAAAGATTGAAAAGAAAGAAATCACTAACGTGGTTTTATATTCAAAAAATGAATCTAAGCTTTTAAAAAGACTTCATAAGCTTCTTCCAGTAGTAGTTGCTGGTGGTGGATTAGTACTCAATCAGGATAACGATTTTTTATTTATACATCGCAATGGGAAATGGGATTTGCCTAAGGGGAAAGCCGAAAAAGGAGAGTCCATCGAGCAAACATCAATTAGAGAAGTAGAAGAGGAGACAGGTGTGCGCCGTTTAGAGATTACTAATTATTTAGGGCATACTTATCATACTTTTTCAAGAAAAGGAAAGGTGAAATTAAAACTTACGCACTGGTTTATCATGGAAACGGATTTTAATAAAAAGCTGAAACCACAAAAGAAGGAAGGCATTGATAAAGCGGTATGGTTGAATAAAGAAATGGCGACCATTGCCTTAAAAGAATCTTATGCAAATATAAGAGAGCTTTTTCCTGACGATATGTTACTCGATAATGTTAGATAGTTTTAAATAATGAGTTAACTGATAGGCATCTATTTCTATCACAACAGTATTGTTTAAAAATTCAAAGCCTTTAGGTAAATCAACTTTTTTAGCAAGTCTTAGGTTTTTTGAAATCTTGCTGTTAACTTGAAAAGAAAGATCACAAGTTTTAAAATCTTCTGGATCAAATTGAAAAGCCGTGTTATTTAAGTAAACGATAAATTTATCTCTTAATTCACCAGTTGGTATATCGGTAATCAGATTTGCTACCGCTTGCTGTAAGTTAGCATTAAAAATAGTTAATACGTCATATTCTTTTCCCTCAGGAATAAGGTCTGCAAGCTTAATTTCTTTCATATCTGGTTTTAGGAATGTTTTTAAAACTCTTCCTTTATGATCATTACGTGTAAATTCAAGTTCGTAACCAATAAATTTTTCAGTGTCCGAAACAAATATGGTTTTTACATCTAGTAAACCTTCATTTTTACTTTCTTCACATAAAACACGCTCTCTTCTATTCAAGAAGGTTTCATAAATAGAATTTAGCGACGCATCTTTCTGATAGGTAAGATCAATAAAATCTTGAGTTATTAATTTTGTGATATCATAATTTAGCACTTTGTCTGCATCTGTTTGAGAGGTAAAGTTAGGTATGGAGAATGAATAGTTTTTATCTCCACAAGAGACTTTCTTGTTCAGAATGTCATGAGAAACACCAGAGGTTATAGAAACATTTACTACTGGTTTTTCAGTGCTTTTTTTTGAATCATTACAAGCTATAAAAGCAATACAACTTAAAACTAAAACACTCTTTTTTATTATTTGTTCCATTTAAAAATAGGGTAAGTTAAATGTGCAGGTTCATAGTTAGGACTGCGTTTATGAATCCAATTCAATTGTTGGGAATTACTTTTTCTGAAATTGTCATTTGTTCTTTTCAACGAATCAAACTCTTTTTTCAACGCTTCATCTTTATTTAAAAGTTCTCTAGCCGTCGATTCAAAAACATAGCTTGAAAAACCTTCTTTTTGTTGAAGTATGGTGTCAAAATAATTCCACTTAAAGAAGGAATCTTGTCCAGTAGGTTCTAGTGTTTCTAAAATATACTTGAATCCTGGTTGATCCGTTGGAATAATGATATCGCTTTCGCGAAAGCGTAACTCCACAACTTCTTCTTCTACATGAACATTAGAATGTGGATAATGTCCTTCGTAAGCGTTTTTTGACGTGTCGTAACCAGCAATACGGTATTTAGAAACTGTTAGTGTAGTGTCTTGCGTTAAAAATTCCATTTGAATCTTGTTATGACGCATTAGTTCTAGTACTTTCCACTGGCCTTGTGGTATGACATAATACTTGGGAACGACCACGCTGTCCGTTCCTTTGAAGTAATTTTGGAAAGGCGTTTTTGTGTTAAATGGCTGGTTGCGATCATAAGTCATTAAATCGTTTCCAGTAAGTTCATTTTTACTAATGACAGCTTCATAACCTAGAAAATCTAAAGTATCTGCTTTTGACCTATCCAGTTGATAATTCATTGTATAATGAGATGAATTTTTAAAACCTTTGAAAGAGTCTGACCTTGCTTTTTTAATATCAACAATGTTTTCAGATCCTATAGAAATCATTTCTTCCATGATCGCTTTGGTGCCTAAAACGCGGTCTTTGTAAGGCTTTAACATATGTGTTTCTACCATCATTCCTAGTGTATTCCAAAGACTGGTATATCCAGTAGAATAACGAGGATAATCCATAAACTGAGAGAAACCTTTTTCTGGCGAGTTGTTCCATACATTTACGTAAGGAGTTATGGGTAAATCTCTTTTGGCAAGTCTAGATTCTAGCTCTGGTTGTAGCTTTGTATGCAAATATTGACCAGCTGCACCACCTAATTTGTTATGTTGTGTAAATAAATGAGTTAAGGTGTATTGATAATCTGCGCCATTACTTACGTGGTTATCAATAAAAATATCTGGATTAATTTTATGGTAGACTTCATAGAAAGCGATCGCATTACGAGAGTCTGCTTTTATAAAATCACGATTAAGATCATAATTGCGCGCATTACCTCTGAAGCCGTAAGATTCTGGCCCATTTTGATTGGTTCTAGTAGAGGTATTGCGATTTAAAGAACCACCTACATTATAAACAGCTATTGCGCTAAATATTAAATTTTCAGGCGCTTCTATTTTTCCGGTTGCCAGATCTCTCATGAGCATCATGGTAGCGTCTATTCCGTCACTTTCTCCTGGATGGATACCGTTATTGATTAGAATTTTAATTTTATCTTCATTTGCACTTGACCAGTTGATGGTGTTTTTTGAGTAACTAATCAAATGCAATGGTTTACCGCTATCAGTTTTACCTACTTCTTCTATTTCAATGTTAGAAAAACCTGCTGCAAGATCTTGATAGAAATTAATCACTTCTTCATAGGTTGCTGTTTGATTACCATTGCCATTTTCAAAAGGTGTTGTGTACTCTTTGGCTTCTTGGATAGCTTGTTTTTTAGAATTTTCTTTACATGAGAAGAGTAGAAAAATACAAGATAGTAATAGGATAGTTTTTTTCATATTATATTCTAACTGTGTCAGGTACTAAACTGGTATAATCACCATTATTTCTAATCACATCTCTTACAATTGAAGAAGAGATATAACTTTTTCCTGAACTGGTGAGTAAAAATACTGTTTCAATTTCAGATAGTTTTCTGTTAGTGTGCGCGATTGCTTTTTCAAATTCAAAGTCGGCTGGATTGCGCAAGCCCCTTAGAATAAAGGCGGCATCTTGTTCTTTACAAAAGTCGATAGTAAGACCAGAATAGGTCATGACTTTAATTTTTGCATCTTCTCCAAAGGCTTCTTCAATAAAGCGTTTGCGTTCTTCAAGAGAAAACATATATTTCTTATCTGCATTGACGCCTATTGCAATAATTATCTCGTCAAAAAGACCCAAACCTCTCTCAATTATATCGTAGTGACCTAAGGTTATTGGGTCAAAGCTTCCTGGAAAAACTGCTCTTTTCATGATGTATGGTGTTTAATAGTGTTTTCTATTATATATGTTAGCACGTTTTGTAAAGAAGCTCCAGAGGCTTTTATTTGTTGTGGTATGATACTTTCTTTGCTCATTCCTGGATTAGTATTTACTTCTATAAAATGTGGTATTCCTTTATGAAAGATAAAGTCTGCCCTTGCGAGGCCTTTTAATTTTAATACCTGATAAATCCTTCTGGTTGTTTCTTGAACTGCCAGCATGTTTTCAGGGGTAATTCGTGCAGGAGTAATTTCTTGAGATTTACCCTCATATTTTGCCTCATAGTCAAAGAAATCATTTTCGCTAACTATTTCTGTAGGAAGCAGTACATTAATTTTATCATCTATTTGATAGGCACCTACAGAAACTTCAACGCCATTTAAAAAAGATTCAATAATAATTTCTTCATCTACTTCAAAGGCAGCATCTAGAGCGGCATCCATTTCTTTAACTTTATAAACCTTAGAAACGCCAAAACTACTACCGCTGCGATTAGCCTTTACAAAACAAGGTAAGCCTATGTTTCTTGCAATCATCTCTGCATCAATTACATCACCTTGGTTAATATACAAGTGTCTTCCAGTAGTTATATTCCATGGTTTTAGCACAGCGATACAATCACGTTTGTTAAAGGTAATGGCACTTTGATAAGAGTCACAAGAGGTTTGAGGAATTTCTAAAAGTTCTAAATAGGCTTGAATTTTTCCGTCTTCTCCAGGAGTACCATGAATAGTGTTATAACAGCAATCAAAAAGGATTTCATGATCATTAATGTTTAAACTGAAATTGTTTTTATTGATTTCGTGTCTACTATCCATGCCATCTATGTAATACCAGCCATCTTTTAAAATATGAATGGGATATACATTATATAAGGAAGTATCTAGATTTTGAGAGATGACCTCGCCACTCTTTAAGGATATTTCCCATTCATGAGAATAGCCACCCATTAATACTGCGATGTTTTTCATTAGTTTCGTTTTCACCTTGAGCTGTTTTAAGGTCTGTATTTATTTCTTAAAAGTAAAATAAATGCACGACAACAAAGTTAAAAAAGATGTCGTTCAAAGAAGGTATTCTATCCTTATCTTTGGACTTATTATTTACAGCTTATAATTAGTACTTTTTAAGGCTTTTTAAATCAACAAATCCCTATGAATTTCTTTAGATTCATTTTTACCAAAACATTTTGGATTCAAGTAGTTATCGCTGCTGTTGTAACTGTTGTACTTTGTTTTGCCTACTTGTTTTGGTTAGACTGGTACACAAATCACGATCAAAGAATCCAAGTACCTAATCTAGAAAAACTTTCTTATTCTGATGCAAAAAAGCAACTAGAAGATCTGGATTTGCGCAGTAAAATCATTGATAGTTCTAGTTTTAATCCAGCTTATGCGCCTAGAACAGTTATCGAACAGGATCCACTAGCAAACAAATTTGTTAAGGAGAACAGACAGATTTATATCAAATTAAATGCATCCGGTTATGGAAAAGTAACGGTTCCAAATTTGATTTATAAAACTAAAAGACAGGCTATTCCTACATTAGAGGCGTTAGGGTTTAAGATAGGAGAGATCACTTATAAACCTAATATTGCAGAAAATACCGTATTAGAAATGCGTTATAAGGGAGAGAAATTAGAACCAGGAACACAATTAAGCAAGACTTCTACAATTGATCTTGTTCTAGCAGATGGTAATAATCCAGATGCTGTTGTACGACCTAATGATAATGAATAACGAGGTGGAAAACGACGAATTAGAAGGACAACAAAAGCACGAACATTATCATTTTGTTGCTGGTAGTGGTCAGGACCCTTTGCGCATTGATAAATATTTGATGAACTTTATCGAGAACGCAACTCGTTCTAAGATACAACAAGGTATTAAAGAAGGCGCTGTTACCGTTAATGGAGACGTTATAAAGTCCAATTATAAAGTAAAGCCCAACGATGATATTAGGGTTTCTTTTGATCATCCACCACACGAGTCGTTGCTAGTTGCAGAAGATATTCCATTGAATATAGTTTATGAAGATGATTATTTAGTCGTCGTGAATAAACCTGCCGGTATGGTGGTACATCCAGGACATGGTAATTACTCTGGAACGCTAATTAATGCGTTGATTCATCACTTTGAAAACCTTCCTAATAATTCTAGTAATAGACCAGGATTAGTACATAGAATAGATAAAGACACAAGTGGTTTACTGGTTGTTGCTAAAACAGAAGAAGCAATGGCATACCTGTCTGCTCAATTTGCTGCAAAAACTAGTGAACGAGAATACATTGCTATAGTTTGGGGTAATTTTAATGAGAAATCTGGAACTGTAGAAGGTAATATAGGACGTCATCCTAAAAATAGATTACAAAACACGGTATGGTTAGATGATGATTCCTATAAAGGAAAGCCTGCTGTTACTCATTATCAGGTTACAGAAGATCTAGGTTATGTGTCTGTTATTAGTTGTCGTCTTGAAACAGGTCGTACGCATCAGATACGTGTTCATATGAAATTCATAGGTCATACACTGTTCAATGACGAGCGTTATGGTGGTGATCGTATTTTAAAAGGAACTAATTTTACTAAATACAAGCAATTTGTAGATAACTGTTTTAAGGTATTACCGCGACAGGCTTTGCATGCAAGAACTTTAGGTTTTGAACATCCGCACACTAAAGAATGGATGAGTTTTACCAGCGACGTCCCTCAAGATATGGTAGAATGTATCGATAAGTGGCGTGTTTATGCAGAGAATTCTAAGGATATGTAGAGAGAGTTGGTGTAGGTATCGCTTTCGCGAAAGCGGAATCATAACCACTAATTTTTTAAGTTCCAGTTCTATTTATTTTTATAAACACCTTGCACAAGGTGCCATGATGATTCTAGGATCGAGAAAATTCATAGTGATATAAGTAACTTAACTAGATTTTGAGACAGATTCTCTATACTCCATAGTATTTTTACTCTTTTAAATGAGTTTTTATGAAAATCTTACTTTCTCCAGCAAAATCTTTAGATTATGAAACGCAGTTGCCTACAAAAAGAGGCACGCAACCCATCTTTGCAGAAGACGCCTTGCAAATCAATGCAAAATTAGAGCGCATGAGTAAAAAGGAAGTAGGAGAGTTGATGCATATTTCTGATTCTCTAGCTGACTTAAATTATCAACGATATAAGGATTTTAAGGAAAATTTTACAAAAGAAAATGCACGTCCAGCGATCTATGCTTTTGCAGGAGATGTCTATACTGGTTTTGATGCTTATTCTTTGCAAACAGATCTTTTAGATTATGCTCAAGATACTGTCCGTATTCTTTCTGGTATGTATGGTTATTTAAGGCCTCTTGATTTATTACAACCGTATCGATTAGAGATGGGAACTAAATTACCTATTGAAAGAAATAAAAACCTTTATGAATACTGGAAGGATAAAATCACTCCAGCTTTGAATAAAGAACTTAAGAAAGATGAGTTGCTTGTTAACCTTGCCAGTAATGAATACTTCAAAGCAATAGATAAGAAAAACCAAGAAGGGAATTTAATAACCCCAGTTTTTAAAGATTACAAAAACGGCAAGCTTAAAGTTATTTCTTTCTTTGCAAAGAAAGCTCGAGGTTCTATGGCTAGATATTTAGTAGAGAATAAGGTAGATTCTCGAGAAGGAATTCAAGGTTTTGCCATAGATGATTATAAATTTTCTGAACAAGAAACCAGTAAAGAAAACGAACCAGTTTTTGTGAGATAAACTCTATCTTTCGTTCATGGAAGAAGAAAACTCCCATTTTTCAATTAAAGACTGGTCATTGAGTGACCGACCGCGTGAAAAGCTTTTACATAAAGGAAGCGCATCACTCTCTGATGCCGAGTTAATTGCAATACTTATAGGTAGTGGTACACGCAAAATGAGTGCCGTAGAATTGAGCCGTATTATTGTAAATGATGCTCAAAACTCTCTAAATAGTCTCGGTAAAAAAAGCTTAAAGGAATTGATGAGGTATAAAGGAATAGGAGAGGCAAAAGCCATTACTATTGCGGCAGCTATGGAATTGGGAAAACGTCGCGCTATGGAAATGCCTGTAGAACTTCCTAAAATAAAATCTAGCAATGACGCATTTAGAATCATGCAACCTGTGTTAGGTGAATTACCACATGAAGAGTTTTGGGTAATGTTGCTTGATAATAGTCATAAAGTTCTAGAAAAGAAAAATATAAGTATAGGTGGCATCACAGGAACTTTAGTAGATACTAGGTTGGTGTTTAAGAAAGCTATTGAAGCTGGTGCTGTAGCAATGGTGCTTGCTCACAATCATCCTAGTGGGAATTTAAAGCCAAGTATGCAAGACAAAGCCTTAACCATGAAACTGATTGAAGCAGGTAAATTGCTTGACATTAAAATTTTAGATCATTTAATTATAACACAGCAAGGCTTTTATAGCTTTGCAGATGAAGGCTTGATGTAATGATTTTAGTTTATTGTTCAAATATTACCACAAGAAAGGAATATATTTTCAAACATATCTTCCGCAGGTTGATGCATCAAGAATTTAAATTTACTACAGATGTTAGTGAGTTTGTAAGTCACTCTGGCGTTAAATTAAGTTATGGTATCAAACCATTAGGAGAAGAGTTCTTTATTTGGTCTCAAGGTTTATTAGATGAGAATGGAATAGATGATCATGATATTGAATTTTATAAATGGGACGATCTTCCAATGTTTTTTAAGGCACCAGAACGTAGTGATGTTCCTTTTGATGTTTTTTCAGCTTCTTTTTATTTAATTACTAGGTATGAAGAATACTTACCACAAGTAAAAGACGATATAGGTCGTTACAGTTCTAAAGAAAGTATTGCTGTTCAAGGAGAGTTTATATTGTTACCACTTGTTGATTTATGGGTAAAAAAACTACTAGGATTATTAAATAGAGAATCTAATACATTAATCAAAAAAGTACAAAAGGTTAAAACTACTGTAGCTATTGAAGTTACTTCATTTTTCAAATATAAAAGTAGAGGTATAGTAGACAACGGTCATTTTTTTTATGGTGATCTAAAAAGATTCAAAATTCGTAATGCTTTAACGCAGATCATAGTTTTACTTGGTTTTAAAACAGATCCTTTTCAAAACTATGATTTGCTCATAAATACGATTAGAAGTAGGTGGCAACACGGTCGTAAAATGGCTTCTTCATTAGATAATATGATTTTCTTTTTTCATTTAGGAAACTATAATCGTGTTGATAATGGAATAAGTTTTAGATCTAGAAAGTACCGAGAAGCCATTAAGCAAATAGGAGATTATTTAGATATTGGTCTGCGCTATTCTTTTCATTGTAATGATAAAGAAGTTAAACAGCAAGGAAAGAAGTTTGAAGAAATTTCAAATCGTCCGTTACAAAAGACAATGGTCGCATATTCAAAAATATCAACACCAGGTCACTATAAAAGATTGGTAGATCTAGAAAAGCTAGAAGACTATAGTATGGGATATGAGAGTATGCCAGGATTTAGGGCTAGTACCAGTCACCCTTTTTATTTTTACGATTTGGATTATGAAGTACAGACTCCATTATTGATTTATCCTTATGCCTTGCATTATAAAAGCATAAGCGGCAAGATGCTTAATGGACAAAAGCAAATTATACAACAATTAAAAAGAAGCATAGAACAGGTGTCTGGTCATTTTATTACAATGTATGATTATGCACAATTTGAGCAAGGCTTAAAAAGTCATGCGACAACCATCTTAGAATATATATATGAGAAAGAAGTTTAAGAATATCGAGCATATATTTTTTGATCTAGATCACACTCTTTGGGATTTTGATTTGAATAGTAAATTAGCTTATAAACAGATTTTTGAGGAGAACGGTATCACGTTGGACCTAGATAAGTTCATAAGTATTTATGAGCCATTGAATTTAGAATTTTGGCGCATGTTCAGAGAAAATAAAATCTCTAAGGAAGATTTGCGATACCAAAGACTTAAGACTGCATTTGATGCTTGTGATTATGAAGTAAATGATGATAAAATCAACCTATTTGCAGATTTGTATATAGAGTATTTACCTAATAATAATCACTTGTTTGAAGGATGTGTGGACTTATTAGATCAACTACAGGATAAATTTCAGTTGCATTTAATCACTAATGGTTTTAACGGTGTACAACAGGATAAAGTTAAAAACGCAGGGCTTTCTAAGTATTTTAAAGTCGTGTTAACTGCCGAAACTGCAGGTATAAAAAAGCCAGCGCCTCAAATATTTCATCAAGCTTTAGATATGGCAGGTGCGACTGTAGATAATAGCATTATGATAGGTGATAGTTATGAAGCAGATATAAAAGGTGCTCAAAATGTAGGTTTATCTACTATCTGGTTTCATATTACAGATCAAGAGATTCCTCAAAATGAGGTAGTAGTTCACCGTTTAAAGGATATTTATCCTTTATTATCATAATCATAGTGATTTTTCCATCGTTTCTGTAAAAATTCTTTTTGCGCATTTTCTCTTGGATTATCACCTGGTTCGTAGATTTTGGTCTTACTTATTTCGGTTGGTAAAAAATCATAATGTGCAAAATTACCAGAATAGTCATGAGCATATTTATACTCTTCGCCGTAACCTAACTCTTTCATAAGCTTTGTAGGAGCATTACGTAACCCCAAAGGTACAGAAAGGTCTCCTGTCTCATTTACAAGTCTCTGTGCATTTCCTATCGCCATGTAACTAGCATTACTTTTTAATGAGGTGGCAAGATATATCGCGCATTGGCTTAGAATAATCCTTGATTCTGGATATCCAACCGTAGAAACAGCTTGAAAACAATTATTTGCCATGATTAATGCAGTAGGATTTGCGTTTCCTATATCTTCTGAGGATAAGATCAACATTCTACGAGCTATAAATTTAAGATCTTCGCCACCTTCAATCATTCGGGCAAGCCAGTAAACAGCTCCATTAGGGTCGCTGCCTCTTATGGACTTGATAAATGCACTTATTATATCGTAATGTTGCTCGCCAGTTTTGTCATATCGTGCTGGGTTAGCCTGCACTTGAGAATAAACTAGATCATTTGTAACTGTAATTTTGTCGTCTGTTTGAGAATTGACAACAAGTTCAAAAACATTTAATAATTTCCTAGCATCTCCACCACTTATTCTTATAAGCGCTTCTGTTTCCTTAATAGAGATATTTTTTTTAGATAATAGTTCGTCTATTTTTACTGCTCTGTGAAGTAAGTTTTCTAAGTCCGCTTTCGCGAAAGCGTCTAAAATATAGATCTGGCAACGTGATAGGAGTGCAGGGATGACTTCAAAACTAGGGTTCTCTGTGGTAGCCCCAATTAGGCTAACCCAGCCTTTTTCTACTGCTCCTAGAAGAGAATCTTGTTGGGATTTACTAAAACGATGAATCTCGTCTATGAATAGAATAGGGTTTTTGGCAGTAAACAGTCCTCCTGAGCTTTTTGCCTTGTCAATGACTTCTCTTATATCTTTTACTCCGCTATTAATAGCGCTTAAAACATAAAATGGGCGTTTACTTTCTTTTGCTATAATATTAGCCAGAGTAGTTTTTCCAGTTCCAGGTGGTCCCCATAAGATAAGAGATGGAGTAGTGCCGTTAACAATGTGTTGCCTTAAAGTCCCTTGATTGCCTACGAGATGCTGTTGACTCAAGTATTGATCAAGATTATTAGGTCGTATTCGTTCTGCCAAGGGTATATGTTGCATAGTGTAAAATTAAAGATAATTGAAATGACCTACAATGAAAGTGTTCTTAGTATTACTTATTCTGTCATGACAGCTTTACCATGTGTAAAACTGGTTCTTTTTTTGATATATTGTAATTAATGAAAGATTCTGACTATTTTACTTTTAATTTATGGACGGTTTTACCTGGATTGGTATTTGTCTTTATGATGTGGTTGGCCTATTGGCTTGAGGTTAAATATAGTTTTAGATTCACAGATAATGGTATAAGACCAGATAGGTTTTCAGGGCTGCAAGGAGTAGTGTTTGGCCCTTTCATCCATGGTAGCCTGAAGCATTTATGGAGTAATACGCTGCCTTGCTTCATTCTCATTACAGCTCTAAGTTTTTTCTACAAAAATATCAGCTTTAAAGTACTTGTTTTAGGAATATTAATTACTGGTGTTTTAACCTGGTTCATAGGACGACCATCTTATCATATAGGAGCCAGCGGTGTTGTATATATGTTAGCAGCATTTCTTTTTTTTAAAGGTGTGCTTACAAGACATTATAAAATGCTTTCTTTAAGTTTTTTAGTGGCTTTTTTCTATGGTAGTTTAGTTTGGTATGTGTTACCAATTAAAGAAGGAGTTTCTTGGGAAGGACATTTAAGTGGTGCTATAGCAGGTATTGTTCTAGCTATTGTTACTGGTAGTAGTTTACCAGAGAAAAAAAAATACGCTTGGGAATTGGAACAGTACAATGAAGATGAAGATCCTTTTATGAAACATTTTGATGAAGATGGTAATTTTATAGAATTCATTGATGAAGAGGAGTAGACCAATTATAATCTTTGTCTTACTGCCTCATAAAGCATTGCTCCACATGCTACTGATACATTTAAGGACGCGATGTCTCCTTGCATAGGTAATTTGACAATATGGTCTAAAACTTTTAAGGTAGACGGATTGATACCTCTATCCTCGCTACCCATAACAATCGCAACCGGAATATTAAGATCTACATCATAAAGTAAATTAGAGGTCTTTTCATTTGCGCCTACACTTTTTATTCCAAAAGCTTGTAACAAATAAATAGCATCTTTGATATGGTTTACTTTACATATGGGTATGTTAAACACTGCACCAGCACTAGTTTTTATGGTAGCAGCATTTATTGGAGCACTTCCCTTTTCTGAAACGACTATGGCTTTAACACCAGTACATTCGGCAGTTCTTATGATTGCACCAAAATTTCTTACATCAGTAACTCCATCAAGTAATAGGAATAAAGGATTAATCTCTATATCCGTATTTTCTAAAACAGTCTCTAGATTGTGAAATTTTACTGGAGATATGCTTGCTGCTGCACCCTGATGATTTCCTTTTGCGAGGTGGTCTAATTTCTCGACAGGCACATATGATACGGCTATATTATTTTTGCGTGCTGTATTTTTTAATTGTTGCATTAAAACGCCATCAGCGTCTTTTAATAAGTACACTTTAGCAATTTCTTTTTTACTTTCAATAGCTTCTATAATTGCTCTAATACCGTATATATAAGTTGTCTTTTCCATACTGCAAATGTAGTAGTAATTATTTGAGATTATACCATAAAAAAAACCCAAGCTCAAGCTTGGGTTTTATAATTATTAGTCTATGTAAAGGCTATTATTGACCAACACAGAAGTTAACTACATCGTCTCCAACAAATGCTCCACCACCTGCTGCAAATGTAAGTATAGAACAATCAATTGACCAGCTACCAGTCGCTACAGTAGAACCAAAATTACCATCTGATACTTGACCGTCATTAAACTGATCTGTCATTGTTGCTGTATAACAACCATCAGCTAAAAAGATATCTGCTGTAAAAACTTGTTCTCCTTGAGCTAATGTTCCTTGTGGAAATCCGAATACTTCGTTTCCTGAAGAATCTACGATACTAAAACCTGTTTCTTCAGCCCAAAAGTCAGTAATTATTGTTAATGTAGCATCATTACAAACAACAGCTTTGAAATATTCAATCTCTAGTTCTGTTCCAAAAATATCCGTGTTATCACTTTTTGCTCTTATAGTAAATGTGTCAGTTTCACCATCTCCTAGGTTAATTGCATCAAAGTCAAAATTAACAGTGGCAGTTCCATCATAAGAATCTGCTGGTACAGTAATGCTTCCTAAAGAAACACCGCCTGCTGCAGGTGCATCACCTACAAATTCCAGACTAAAAGTTCTTGCTTCTGCTGATGGAGAAGTAATTGTAACTGGAAAAGTTTCTGATGTTCCAGTAGTAGGAACTGATACTTGTGCATTTCGTTGATCTAGTCCAACTGCAGTGCCGTTATATATAACAGCATCTTCTTCACAGCTCGTAAATAATACTGCCGCAATTAGCGTAAATGTTATTAATATTTTTTTCATTGTATTATATTTTAAAAATTAGTAACCTGAATTTTGAGTGATTCCTGGGTTTCCTTGAATTTCATTTAAAGGAATTGGTAAAGCACGAGCTCTAAAATCAGTAACACTTAAATCACATTCTGCAGAAGGATATAGGCTACAATCAGTCTCGTTTCTATCGTAGTTCTGATTTGCAAGAGTACCTAATCTCTTCATATCAATATAACGATGTCCTTCAAAAGCTAGTTCTATCTTACGCTCTAACAAGATATCAGCCCATGCTTCTGTAGCACTAGCGTAAGTAGGAAGTGGCGCTGGAGTAGTATAACGTGCGTCTCTAACTATTTTTATCTGAGTTGCAACATTACTTAATTGATTTGCTTCTGCTGCTGCTTCTGCAAGAATGAAGTGCATTTCTGCAGTTCTAAACACTTTCTGATCGTTTGTTAATCCACCGGTTAATCCAGGTAGTGCAGGATCTCCAGGGTACTTGTCAACTACCAGACGGTCATTGAAAAGTGGATTAGGATCATTGTCATAATCTGCCACAATAGTTGAACTTGCATCGATGAACACATTGCGACGAATATCTCCGTTACTTGTAGAATTATCTTCTAATGTTTGATATAAGTTACGGCTTACTTCATATAGAGGTGAACCTGCAGCTGTACTATTATTAGTGTTGTAGATGGATCCAATATTATTTCCATTAGTCAAAGTATTATTGAATTTGAAAATAACTTCGTTATTAGTTCCAGCCCCAGCAACATCTTGCCAAACTTCTCTATAAGAAGCTTCATTAGCACTTGTTGGTAATGAAAATTGTGCTAAAACATTGTTTGCAGAACTAGTCGCAGTTGCATAATCACCAACGTATGCCGCAACTCTTGCTCTTAATGCTCTAATAAATTGAATAGATACAAAATCATTCGTATAAGCAGTACCTGCACTAGTTAAAAGTGTTTCAGCTTGAGTAAGATCATCATTAATCTTTGCAACAACTTCGTCTACAGTATTACGTCTAGGAGCAAATGATGAACCTGGTACGTTGTCAAAAATTGGAGTAGCTAAACTACTACCATCAGATAGATCTTGCGAAAAATAAGCTAATAACTGAGAATAAGCATATGCTCTCAATGCGTGATTTTCACCTAACGCTTCATCATATAAAGCCTGTTCTGCAGCATCAGCAGGTGTTACCTCTTGTGCTCCTATGAAAAGGATGTTTGCGTTTCGTATTACAGAATTGTAACTGGACCAAAGTCCAGTTGCAAATCCATCAGTAGGGTTTAGTTGTAACCTGTGTGTTGTTGAACCTTGGTTACCTGAGCTACCCAAAGCACATTCATCTGTGAAATGTGATGTAAAAGAGATTCCAGTTGTTACATTGGCGCTTCCATAAATCTGGAAAATACCAGATTTTACATCTTCTACACTTTGAAATGCAATACCAGCGTTAAATTCACTTGGCTGGGTTATTTCAGTCGCGTCCTCACAGCTTATAACTGCAAACGCAATGGCGATCGTTAAAAATATTTTTTTCATTGCTTTTTTTTTAAAATGTTAAATCAAGTCCTACACTTATTGTTCTTGGAGTAGGGTATCTATTATATTCAGATATTCTTTGACTCTCTGGATCACTACCTAACCATTCTGTCCACGTAATTAAGTTTTCACCGTTTACATAGATTCTAGCAGAGTTTAAGAATGTTTTATCTAACATTACACTGTCAAAATTGTAACCGAATTGTAAAAATCTTAATCTCACAAAGTCTGAATCTTTTAAGAAACGGTCTGTCGCAACACCAGGAGAAAGATTTGTAGCTGTAAGACTAGGTATATCAGTAACACGATTTGTAGGAGTCCAAGCTCTGTCTAAATCGCTAGATAGATTAAATATACCTAAACTTGAGATGTCATAGTAATCAGCAAGGTTGTTGTCAAATCTTTGTAACCCTGTCATGAAATTGAATTGTGCTTCTAAAAAGAAGTTTTGATATTGTACGTCAAAACCAAATCCTCCTTGGAAATCAGGCACCGTATCAGTCCCAGTCAATCTTCTATCATCAAGAGTAGGGTTTTCAGTTAGGTTACCATTAATATCTTCAAACAATAAGTTACCATTTGCTGGGTTTACTCCTCTGTATGGTACAACGAAGAATTCGTTTAATTGAGCTCCTTCACCAATAATAGTAGATCCGTTGTCTTGTCTTCCATCAGGAACATCAACAAAAGTTACTTCATTTTTATTGTAACTTACGTTAGCAAAAATATCAATATCCACTTCGTTTTTAGATCCTGCAACTAATAAATCATATCTTAAACCTAATTCAACACCTTGGTTGAACATGTCTCCTAGGTTAGCGTTAATTTGACCACTTGGGGTAACTAAAGGTGATACAAATCTATTAAAGAATAAATCGCTTGTTTCTCGTTTGTAGTAATCCAATGAACCTCTCAGTCTTCTATCTAACAATTGGAAATCAACACCAACGTTTGTAGTTGCTATGGTTTCCCATCTTAAATCTGTGTTACCTAATTGAGTTCTGAAGAATGTTAATTGATCTTGGTAAGCATTACCTGTACCGAATAAAGTTCTCGTGTTGTTCAACGATCCGTAGTAAGTTGACCCAATTCTTTCGTTACCAGTGGTACCATAAGATGCTCTTAATTTTAGATCATTAACCCATGTAATATCTTTCATGAAGTCTTCTTCAGTAAGATTCCATCTACCTGCAACAGACCAAAACGTTCCCCATTTATTATCTCCTGTAAATCTAGATGATGCATCACGACGAATGGTCCCTGTAAAACCAAACTTATCAGAATAATCATAGTCAAATTCTCCAAAGTAAGAGAATAGCCCTGTAGATGCTTTCGAAGAATTTACAGTTGGTACAAATTCATCATTTGCGGCGTTATCGTCAACAAATGCACCACCATCGTTTCCAGGTGAAAAAGTTCTTGGGTTCAAACCAGTCTGTGAAAAGCCAAAGCTTTTAAAGTGTGCCTTTACATATTCAACATAACCATTTGCAAGAATTGTATGACCACCTTCACCATTCTCATCTGCACCAAAAGTTTTATTGTAACCTATGCTTGCTGTAGAGTTGAATCTAAAGTCTCTGAAGAAAGATTCAGTTTGAAACCCTTCTACTTCTCCTGGTCCGATAAATGAAGCTCTCACTCTAGCTAAAGCAGAATTAGGACTAGCAAATCTTAAAAATGTCTCTTGAGTATAGTCCATACCAATGTTATATCTAGCGGTCCAATTTTCAGAGATTTTGTAAGCACTATTAGCACCAGCAACAATTTTAATCTCATCTTCTTGATTTCCGTTTTGACGAACGTTGTCCAATGTTACAAATGGAGAGTATCTAGCCTGAAGTGTACTTTCCCATGCAGCTAATTCTGATGCTATATTATTCGGATCAAAATAAGGTAGACCGTTATTAGAGTTGAAAATAGAGTTAAAATAAATTGCATTGTTCCTAGTTTCTGGCTCTTGTTGACTTAAGTTTTTAGAATACCCTACTTGTAAAGAAGTATTCATTGTGAATTTTTCGTCTTTTGATCTTATATTCAAGTTGTTACGAACGGTAAATCTTTCAAGTTTTGAAGCTAACAAAGAACCTTCAGTACTAGTGTAGTTAATAGAAGTAAACTGACTTAAATTTTTACCACCAGAACGAAATCCTAAGTTATGCAACTGACTTACACCTGTGCGGTAGAAAGTATCACTCCAATCAGTATCAACCGAAAAGTTTGCTATTTCTGCAGCAGTTAAAGTTGCTCCTAAACCTGTGTTTCTGCTGTTCTCAAGAGTCAAATACTCTCTGGCATTGTAAAGCTCATATTCTGTATCAATCAATTCAGTAAAAGCAGTTTGAGTCGTATAGCTTACCGTTAAAGGCTGATCAAATGAACCACCTTTAGTTTTTATAATGATTACACCGTTTGCACCTCTATTTCCGTATATCGCAGTTCCAGCTGCATCTTTCAATACAGTTGTACTATCAATATCTAAAGGGTTGATAGTTCTAAATGCGTCTTCATCTACTGGTATACCATCGATAATGATTAATGGCTCTGTGTTACCGTTGATAGAACTTACACCTCTGATTTGAATCAAAGAGTTTGCACCAGGTTGTCCTGTAGCTGTTTGCACAGTTAATCCAGGAACCTGACCTTGTAATCTTTGAATAGCACTTGCATTAGGTCTATCTTCAATTTGCTTTGCTGTTATAATAGATGAAGCAACGTTACTACGTTTTGTGGTTGTAGTTCGGTAAGCTTGTATCACAACTGTATCTAAAGCATCTGTTTTTAATTGAACGTTGATGCTTGTTTGATTTCCAACAGTAATTTCTTGCGTCGTATAACCGGTGTAAGAAATAACTAAAACACTTTCTGGTGATGCTTGAATGGAGTAATTACCATCAAAATCAGTAGAAGCGAATGTTGAAGTACCTTTTACAGATACAACAGCACCTATTACTTCGTCCCCATCGGGACCAGTTACTTTTCCAGTAACAGTTTGTTGTGCAAAAGCTACTTGCACAACTAACGCTAGTAAAAGCGTCAAAATTCCATTTAATTTTGTTTTCATGTTTAGATTTATTTGAATTAGCCAGCTCCAAAAATCAAAAAAAGAAGTTAATAAAACAACTTTTTGAGACTCTATTTATACTATTTCTTAAGATCGGCTTAACTATTAGCTAACATTCTAAAAGTAAATTTTTAAATTAATGTGAGCTACTGTACTGGATAGGTCCACTTTAGCTTTGTTGAATTTGCCGTTTGCAATACTTAAATTTAATATACCAGCCTGTGTTAAAATAGCAATTCCTCCTCCATAACCGACTAAACTTTCTGTCTTTTTTGTGTTAAAATTCTCAAATATCCCAAAATCAAGAATGCTGTGAACATAGATTTGATCGTTTAAACGGTATCGGTACTCTGTTGCGAGCGTCGTGTAAAAAGAGCTGTCTATGCTATTTTGGTTAAAACCTCGTATACTTCCTAAACCTCCGAATTGATAAAGTTCGTTGAATTGAATAGTATTTGATTCTAAATAGTGAGTTATCAGTCTGTTTAAAACTTTACTTCTACTGTTTAGATGCCATAGTTTTAAAAAGGTTGCGTGAAAGTTGAATTGATTTTCTGATTTATTCGAAAGTTCTCTTTTGTTAACTCCTACTGATGTGTTTAGATATAAATCTTCTGGCATGAGTTGATTTGTTGTTTCTTTTCTTACTTCATAAAATAATTCGATTCCATTTTTAGTAAAGTCTTCATTATCTATTGTTTCACCTGTTGCGTTAGATGTTGTGTTGGTATAGTTGATACCTACATTACTTTGCCAGTTGGGTTTGTAAAATAATCCAGTTTTGAATTCAGTACGTTGATAAGTGCTATCTCTTCTTTGGATATTAAGATTGGATTTATTTCCTAATGGACCGTTCCACAAATACGGTATGCTTAAACTGGTACTAATTAGTGTTTGATCGTTGTTATCGTTTCTATACTGTAGAAGGAATGTTTCAGCTCGGTTTAGGTTGTTTTGTAATTTTAAATTAATAAACCCATTTAATTCCAACTTTCCGTTATCAGAGTTGTTGAATCCTATAAGCCCATCAGCTGTGTTTGTGTTTATTTTTTCTAGGTATAAGAATATTTGCGTGCTATCTTTTTTAAATAAAACTTCTGATTCTTTAATCTTTTTGACAAAAGGCATGTTAGCGATACTTTTTTCTAGTTTATTAGTTATTTGGTTATTGAAGGTGTTTTTGTTGTTTGTGAAATTTCTCAATAACGAGATCGGAAATTTTTTGTAACCTTTTATAACTATTTTGTCTATATGTCTTTTGTTCGAGATATTCGTATTGATTTGCGCTTCGATGGTGTCGCTAGCAGTGATTTTGATTCGTTCTAAATTTATTTCGGTAAAAGAATATCCTTGTTGAGTCAGTTCTTTTTTTAGCTTATTTAAATAATTCTCAATATCATTTATTGGGATGATGTTTCGCTTTCGCGAAAGCGAGAATAGATTATTTGTGTTCCTTTTGGTTTTTATATACTCATTTATTTTGATATGCGTGTATCTTTTGTTGAGCGTGAATTCATACCTTATAACACTATCATTTCTTAGTGTTTTTTTTAATAAATGGTCGTAGTACCCTTTTTTTAATAATTTATTTGCGATGCTATCTGTTTTGAGGTTGTGGTTATCTTTAGGTATGTTCATATATGTTGTAGAGTCAATAGGTGATTTTATACTGTTTTTATAGATCACTGCTATCTGTTCATGTTGACCTGAAGCAGGTATAGAAATTAGCATATATATAATAAGGACAAGACCTTGTTTCACGGTGCAATTATTTTTGTTGGATTAAACCTAAGGAATAACGTGTGGTTTTATGTTGTTCTTATTCTTTTTTTTAAATATATTCTAAATATTTGAAACTGAGGTTTGAATAACTCAATTTTATTCATACCTTTGCCGACCCTTAAAATAGGGATTAATTTATTAGCGTAAAACAATATGCCAACGATTTCACAATTAGTACGTAAAGGAAGAGCCAAAATAACCAAGAAGAGCAAATCGGCTGCCTTAGATTCTTGTCCTCAACGTCGTGGAGTGTGTACTCGTGTTTACACTACTACGCCTAAAAAACCTAACTCAGCAATGAGAAAGGTGGCGCGTGTTAGACTTACCAATGGTAAGGAGGTAAACGCATACATTCCAGGAGAAGGACACAATCTACAAGAGCACTCGATAGTATTGGTTAGAGGTGGAAGGGTAAAAGATTTGCCAGGAGTTAGATATCATATCGTGCGTGGGGCACTGGACACCGCTGGTGTTGCAGACCGCACACAACGTAGATCTAAGTATGGTGCAAAACGCCCAAAGAAGTAAACAATTTTTAAAAAGTCTAAGCATACTTTGTTTAGGTTTTTTTAATTAACAATTTCAACAAGAAGAAATGAGAAAAAGACAGGCCAAGAAACGTCCTATCCTTCCGGATCCACGTTTTAACGACCAGCTAGTGACACGTTTCGTTAACATGATGATGTTACACGGAAAGAAGTCAACTGCTTTTAAGCTTTTCTATGATGCAATGGACATCGTAGAAGAGAAAAAACAAGATGAAGAAAAGACTGCATTAGAGGTGTGGAAAGATGCATTGTCTAATGTAATGCCGCATGTAGAAGTACGAAGCCGTCGTGTGGGTGGTGCTACTTTTCAAATTCCAATGCAAATCAGACCAGATCGTAAAATATCTACCGCTATGAAGTGGTTGATAGGTTATTCTCGTAAGAGGAATGAGAAGTCATTTTCTGTACGTCTAGCATCAGAAATTCTTGCAGCTGCAAAGGAAGAAGGTGCTGCTGTAAAGAAAAAAACAGACACACATAAAATGGCCGAGGCGAATAAGGCGTTTTCACACTTTAGATTCTAAGGAAATGGCAAGAGATTTAAAATTAACAAGAAACATAGGAATTGCTGCTCATATTGATGCTGGTAAAACAACTACAACTGAGCGTGTTCTTTTTTATACAGGGGTTTCACATAAAATAGGTGAAGTGCACGATGGTGCTTCTACTATGGACTGGATGGAGCAAGAAGCTGAAAGAGGTATCACAATTACTTCGGCAGCTACAACATGTGAATGGGTTTTTCCTAAAGAAAATGGCGAGCCTACTCCAGAAGCGCAAGAGTATCATTTTAATATTATTGATACTCCTGGTCACGTAGACTTTACTGTAGAGGTAAATAGGTCTTTACGTGTACTTGATGGTTTAGTATTTCTTTTTAGTGCAGTTGATGGTGTTGAGCCTCAGTCTGAAACTAACTGGAGATTAGCTGATAATTACAAAGTGCCACGTATTGGTTTTGTAAATAAAATGGATCGTCAGGGAGCTAATTTTTTAGAAGTTTGTTCTCAAGTGAAGACAATGCTTAAATCAAATGCGGTGCCTATTGTTTTAAATATAGGTGAAGAGGATGGTTTCAAAGGTATTGTAGACCTTGTGAAGAATAGAGCCACTGTATGGCATGAAGATAACTTTGGGTCTACATTTGATGTTGTGCCTATTCCAGAAGACATGAGAGAAGATGTTCGTAAATATCGCGCAAATCTCATTGAAGAAGTAGCTAGTTATGATGAAAATCTTCTAGAGAAATTTATGGAGGATGAAGATTCTATTACAGAAGAAGAAGTGCACAATGCATTGAGAGCTGCTGTAATGGATATGGCTATTATCCCAATGGTTTGTGGTTCTGCATTTAAAAATAAAGGCGTTCAGTTTTTGTTAGATGCTGTATGTCGTTATTTGCCATCTCCATTAGATAGAGAGAGTGTAATAGGTACAAATCCTGATACTGATAAAGAGGAAAGGCGTAAGCCAAGTGTAAAAGAGCCTTTTTCAGCTCTTGCATTTAAGATTGCAACCGATCCTTTTGTAGGTCGTTTAGCTTTCTTCCGTGCTTATTCTGGCCGTTTAGATGCTGGTTCTTATATATTAAACAACCGTTCAGGTAAAAAAGAACGCATCTCTCGTATTTATCAAATGCATTCTAATAAACAAAATGCAATTGATTTTATAGAAGCAGGTGATATTGGTGCGGCTGTAGGCTTTAAAGATATTAAAACTGGAGATACCATGTCGGATCAAGATCATCCTATTGTTCTTGAGTCTATGGATTTTCCTGATCCTGTAATTGGTATAGCTGTTGAGCCTAAAACTAAGGCTGACGTTGATAAGATGGGTATGGCTTTGGCTAAGTTAGCGGAAGAAGATCCAACGTTCCAAGTTAGAACTGATGAGGCTTCTGGCCAGACCATCATTTCAGGTATGGGTGAGCTTCACTTAGATATTATTGTTGACCGTATGCGTCGTGAGTTCAAGGTGGAACTTAATCAAGGTGCACCTCAGGTGGAATATAAAGAGGCTATAACTCGTGCGGCTGATCATAGAGAAACCTATAAGAAACAATCTGGTGGTCGTGGTAAATTCGGTGATATCGTTTTTACTATTGAACCTGCAGAGGAAAATGAAGATGGTAAAGTAGAAGAAGGACTTCAGTTTATCAATAAAATTAAAGGTGGTAATGTTCCTAAAGAATTTATACCTGCTATTGAAAAAGGTTTTCGTGAGGCAATGAAAGCAGGACCCTTAGCTGGTTTTGAAATGGATAGTATGAAAGTAACCCTTACAGATGGTTCTTTCCACCCTGTGGATTCTGATGCCTTATCATTCGAACTTGCTGCAAAGATGGGTTATAAAGCAGCTGCTAAGTCTGCAGGAGCCGTTATTTTAGAACCTATGATGAAGCTTGAGGTAATTACTCCAGAGGAAAATATGGGTGATATAGTAGGGGATTTGAACCGTCGTCGTGGTCAAATGAATGACATGGGTGACCGTAATGGTGCTAAAGTTGTAAAGGCAGATGTCCCTCTTTCAGAAATGTTTGGTTATGTAACTACATTACGTACATTGTCTTCAGGAAGGGCAACTTCTACAATGGAATTTTCTCATTATGCGGAAACTCCAAGTAACATTAGCGAAGAAGTAATAGCTGCAACAAAAGGTAACAACTAATTTTCAAACGATGAGTCAAAAAATCAGAATTAAACTTAAATCTTACGATTATATGCTGGTAGATAAATCTGCTGAAAAAATCGTAAAAACTGTAAAGAGTACGGGAGCTGTTGTAACTGGTCCTATTCCTTTACCTACGCATAAAAAAATATTCACTGTATTAAGATCTCCGCACGTGAATAAAAAATCTCGTGAGCAATTTCAATTAAGTTCATACAAGAGACTATTGGATATTTATAGTTCCTCTTCTAAAACAATTGATGCTCTTATGAAGCTCGAGCTTCCTAGTGGAGTTGAAGTAGAGATTAAGGTGTAGAGTTACGTTTCAATTTAAATTTGTAAGGTTCCGCTTTCGCAAAAGCGGAATTTTACTAAAGTATTATAAACAATAATTAATTTTATAAATATGTCTGGGTTAATAGGAAGAAAAATCGGAATGACTAGCATTTATGACGAAAATGGTAAAAATATACCATGTACGATTATAGAAGCAGGTCCTTGCGTTGTTACCCAAGTCAGAACTGAGGAAGTAGATGGTTATGCTGCTTTGCAATTAGGTTTCGATGACAAATCAGACAAGAATGCTTCTAAAGCTGCTCAAGGGCACTTCAAGAAAGCAGGAACTGCTGTCAAAAGAAAGATTGCCGAATTCAAAAGTTTTGATGAGGAGTACAAATTAGGTGATTCGATCACTGTGGATATGTTCACTGAAGGTGAGTTCATTGATGTATCAGGTACATCTAAAGGTAAAGGTTTTCAAGGTGTTGTTAAACGTCACGGTTTTGGTGGTGTTGGACAAGCTACTCATGGTCAACACAACCGCTTAAGAGCTCCTGGTTCTATAGGTGCTGCATCTTACCCTGCACGTGTATTCAAGGGAATGCGTATGGCAGGTCAAATGGGTAACGAAAAAGTTAAAGTTCAAAATTTAAGAGTTTTAAAGGTAGTTTCTGAAAAGAATCTATTAGTTGTTAAGGGTTGTATCCCAGGCCACAAAAATTCTTATGTAATCGTACAGAAATAATGAAGGTAGCAGTAATAGATTTAAAAGGAAAGGAAACTGGACGTCAGGTAGAATTATCTGATGATATTTTCGGTATCGAGCCTAGTGAGCATGCTATATATTTAGATGTTAAGCAATACTTAGCTAATCAACGTCAAGGTACTCACAAAGCTAAGCAACGCGCTGAGATTACAGGTAGTACGCGTAAGATAAAGAAACAAAAAGGTACAGGTACTGCACGTGCTGGATCTATCAAGTCTGGTGTTTTTAGAGGCGGTGGACGTATTTTTGGACCTGTGCCTCGTAGTTATTCGTTTAAATTGAATAAAGGTCAGAAAAGGTTAGCGAGAAAAAGTGCGCTCAGCAAAAAAGTTTCAGAAGGTACATTATCTGTTGTAGAGAATTTCAATTTTGACTCTCCAAAAACAAAGGATTTTATACAAGTTTTGAATAGTTTAGGACTTAATAATAAAAAATCCCTTTTTGTGTTGGGTGAATCAAATAATAATGTATATTTGTCTTCGCGAAATTTAAAGGGTACTGAAGTTATAACTAACTTGGAATTAAGTACTTATAAGATATTAAACGCAACAAACGTAGTTCTTTTAGAGGGTTCTCTAGAAGGAATACAAGAAACTTTAAGCAAATAGTCATGAGTATTTTAATAAAACCTATTATAACTGAGAAGGCAACTAGAGATAGTGAATTATTAAATCGTTTTGGTTTTGAAGTTTCTCCAAGGGCTAATAAAGTTCAGATTAAAAAAGAGGTTGAGGCGACTTATGGTGTAACTGTTTTGAAAGTTAGAACTATGAATACTCGCATTAATCGAAATACAAAATATACTAAATCAGGGATTCAAGTTGGTAAAATAAGTGCTCGTAAGAAGGCGTTTGTACAGCTTAAAGATGGTGAGACCATTGATCTTTATAGTAATCTATAATTAAAAGACAATAATGTCAGTAAGAAAATTAAAACCTGTAACTCCTGGACAGCGATTTAGAGTTGTAAATGGCTACGACGCCATTACAACTGATAAGCCGGAGAAGAGTTTACTCGCTCCGAAAAAACGTTCAGGTGGTCGTAATGCTAGTGGTCGTATGACTATGCGTTACAAAGGTGGTGGTCATAAAAGACGCTATCGTATTATTGATTTCAAAAGAAATCGTCATGGAGTTCCTGCTACTGTTGCTTCTATTGAGTATGATCCTAATCGTACTGCGTTTATAGCGTTAGTGAATTATCAGGATGGAGAAAAGAGTTATGTTATTGCCCAAAATGGTTTAAAGGTTGGCCAGAATATAGTTTCTGGTGATGCTGCTACTCCTGATGTTGGTAACGCAATGAAGCTTTCGAAGATTCCGTTGGGTTCTATCATTAGTTGTATTGAGTTAAGACCTGGACAGGGAGCTGTTATCGCTCGTAGTGCCGGTTCGTTTGCTCAGCTAATGGCAAGGGATGGTAAATATGCTACTGTCAAGATGCCTTCTGGTGAAACAAGGTTGATATTGCAGGAATGTCTCGCCACTATCGGTGCTGTTTCAAATAGTGATCATCAACTTGTTGTTAGTGGTAAGGCGGGTAGATCTAGATGGTTAGGTAGAAGGCCTAGAACTCGTCCGGTTGTTATGAATCCTGTTGATCATCCAATGGGTGGTGGTGAAGGAAAATCTTCCGGTGGGCATCCAAGATCTCGTAATGGTATTCCTGCTAAGGGTTATCGTACGCGTGATAAGAATAAAGCTAGTACTCAATATATAATAGAACGTAGAAAGAAATAAATTATGGCTCGTTCACTTAAAAAAGGACCTTACGTATTTCATAAACTTGAATCTAAGGTGGCTCAAAATGTTGAGTCTGGAAAGAAAACTGTTATCAAAACTTGGTCGCGTTCTTCAATGATTACTCCTGACTTTGTAGGTCAAACGATTGCTGTTCATAACGGTCGTCAGTTTGTTCCTGTTTATGTTACGGAGAATATGGTAGGGCACAAGCTAGGTGAATTTTCACCAACTAGATCTTACAGAGGTCATGGTGGTGCAAAGAACAAAGGTAAAAAATAAGCTAAGCTATGGGAGTTCGTAAAAGACAAACGGCTGAAAGGCTGAAAGAAGAAAGAAGTAAAGTGGCTTTTGCTAAATTAAATAATTGCCCTACATCACCTCGTAAAATGAGGTTGGTTGTTGACAATATTAGAGGTAAGAAGGTTGAAGATGCGTTAAATATCTTGAAGTTTTCATCGAAAGAGGCTGCTAGAAGACTTGATAAATTAGTTCTTAGTGCTATTTCTAATTGGCAGGCTAAGAATGAGGATGCTGATGTCGCCGACGCAGGATTATTTATTAAGGAGATAAGAGTTGATGGCGGCTCAATGTTAAAAAGGTTGCGTCCTGCGCCACAAGGTAGAGCGCATAGAATAAGAAAAAGATCAAACCATGTAACTCTTGTTTTGGGTCAAACTAATAAAACAGAGGCTAACTAATTTATTATGGGACAAAAAACAAATCCAATAGGAAATCGATTAGGTATCATCAGAGGATGGGAGTCTAATTGGTATGGTGGAAATGACTATGGAGATAAGTTAGCTGAGGATGATAAAATACGTAAGTATATTCATGCTCGTTTATCTAAGGCTAGTGTTTCACGCATAATAATAGAGCGTACTTTAAAGCTAGTGACTGTTACTATTACTACTGCAAGGCCAGGTATAATTATCGGTAAAGGTGGTTCGGAAGTTGATCGTTTGAAGGAAGAGCTTAAGAAAATATCAGGTAAGGATGTTCAAATTAACATTCATGAAATTAAGAGGCCTGAATTAGATGCTCACTTAGTTGGTTCTAGTATTGCTCGTCAAATTGAGAATCGCATTTCTTATAGACGTGCGATCAAGATGGCTATTGCTGCCGCCATGAGGATGAATGCTGAAGGTATTAAAGTTCAGATTAGTGGTAGGTTAAACGGAGCTGAGATGGCTCGTTCTGAGTCCTATAAGGATGGTCGTATTCCACTTTCCACATTTAGAGCGGATATTGATTATGCTCTAGTCGAATCTCATACTACCTATGGAAGAATAGGTGTGAAGGTTTGGATCATGAAGGGTGAAGTTTATGGAAAGCGTGAGTTATCGCCATTAGTAGGTCTTGCTAAAAAACAACAAGGAAATAAAGGTGGTGGAGCCAGCAATCGTGGTGGTAATCGTCGTCGTAGAAAATAATAATAGCTAGAAATGTTACAACCTAGAAAAACAAAATTTAGAAAACAGCAGAAGGGCCGTATGAAAGGTGATTCTGGTCGTGGTAATCAACTAGCCTACGGTACCTTTGGGATTAAATCTTTGGATTCTAATTTCATCAACTCTAGACAAATTGAGGCTGCACGTATTGCCGCTACTCGTTTTATGAAGAGAGAGGGGTCTTTATGGATTAAAATTTTTCCGGATAAGCCTATTACTAAGAAACCACTAGAGGTTCGTATGGGTAAAGGAAAGGGTAATGTTGAATATTGGGCAGCCGTTGTGAAGCCTGGTAGGATAATGTTTGAAATTTCTGGTGTTCCTCAGGCTGTTGCTCAAGAGGCTCTTAGGCTTGCCGCTCAGAAATTACCTGTTAAAACTAAATTTGTAGTCGCCCGCGATTATCAAGAATAGATTTGAGTTATGAAACAATCAGAAGTTAAAGGATATTCCCAAGAGGAATTAGTAGATAAACTTGCAGAATCGAAGGCAATGTATGGTGAACTGAAAAGGTCTCACAGTATGTCTCCACTTGATAATCCGTCACAGATAACTAAGTTGCGTAAAACTATTGCGAGGATTAAAACTGCTATAAATAATAAATAGTACGATAATGGAGACTAGAAATTTAAGAAAAGAACGTGTAGGTGTCGTTAGAAGTAACAAAATGGACAAAAGTATTGTTGTTACTGAGGTTAAAAGACAAAAACATCCTATGTATGGTAAGTTCGTTTTGAAGACAAAAAAATATGTTGCTCATGATGAAAAGAATGAATGTAATGAGGGCGATACTGTCCGCATTATGGAAACTCGTCCTTTGAGCAAGTCCAAGAACTGGAGATTAGTGGAAATAATAGAAAGAGCTAAGTAATGGTACAACAAGAATCTAGATTAAGAGTAGCCGATAATACCGGTGCAAAGGAAGTGCTTTGTATTCGTGTGTTGGGTGGTACTAAGAGAAGGTATGCCTCCGTAGGTGATAAGATAGTTGTTTCTGTAAAAGAATCGACACCTAATGGTAACATTAAGAAGGGTGCCGTGTCTACAGCTGTGGTTGTTAGGACTAAGAAAGAGGTAAGAAGACCTGATGGTTCGTACATACGCTTTGATGACAATGCTTGTGTCTTACTTAATCCTACATCAGACATGAGAGGCACTCGTGTTTTTGGACCGGTGGCGCGCGAATTACGCGACCGTCAGTTTATGAAAATTGTTTCATTAGCTCCCGAAGTATTATAATATTATGGCAAAGTTGAAAATTAAAACAGGAGATATCGTAAGAGTTCTTGCTGGTGAGCATAAAGGTTCGGAAGGTAAAGTTTCCAAAGTTTTTATAGAAAAAAATAAGGCTATCGTTGAGGGTGTAAATTTGGTTTCTAAGCATGAGAAGCCTAGTGCTACAAACCCACAGGGTGGTATAAAAGAAAAAGAGGCTCCACTGCACATTTCTAACCTTTCTTTAATAGATGGGAATGGTAAAAGTACCAGAATTGGATATCAGTCTAAGGATGGTAAAAATGTGCGTTTTGCTAAAACAACTAAAGAAGTTATATAAACATGTCGTATTTACCAAGACTAAAAGGAGAATATAAGGAACGTATATCTGCGGCTCTTCAATCTGAGTTTGCATATAAAAACGTTATGGAAATTCCTAAGCTGCAAAAGATAGTACTAAGCCGTGGTGTTGGTGGTGCCGTTGCGGATAAAAAATTAATCGATTACGCGCTTGATGAGTTCACAACTATAACTGGTCAAAAGGCGGTGGCGACTTTATCTAAAAAAGATGTTGCGTCTTTTAAGTTACGTAAGGGTATGCCTATTGGTGTTAAAGTAACACTTAGAGGAGATCGTATGTATGAATTTTTGGATAGATTCGTCACTGTTGCTTTACCAAGGGTTAGAGATTTTCAAGGCATTAAGGCTAATGGTTTTGATGGTAGAGGTAATTATAATTTAGGTATTACTGAACAAATTATTTTCCCTGAAATTAATATTGATAAGGTTAATAAGATCTCTGGTATGGATATAACGTTTGTTACCAGTGCTAATACGGATAAGGAAGCAAAGTCTTTGCTTTCCGAGTTAGGATTACCTTTTAAAAAGAACTAATAAGAGATGGCAAAAGAATCAATGAAAGCGCGTGAGCGCAAACGTCAAGCCCTAGTAGACAAGTATGCTGCTAAGCGCAAATCACTAAAGGAGGCAGGAGAGTACGAGGAGTTACAAAAGCTACCTAAGAATGCTTCCCCTGTACGTTTGCATAACCGCTGCAAGTTAACAGGTCGTCCAAAGGGTTACATGAGACAATTTGGTATTTCGAGGGTAATGTTTAGACAAATGGCAAATCAAGGTTTAATTCCAGGTGTTAAAAAGGCTAGTTGGTAATAGCTTAAAGATATAATTATGAATACAGATCCAATCGCAGATTATCTAACTAGAATTAGAAACGCTGTTAGAGCAAATCATAGAGTTGTTGATATTCCAGCATCTAGAGTTAAGAAAGAGATAACTAAGATCTTATTTGATCAGGGTTATATTCTTAGCTATAAGTTTGAAGATAATTCAGCACAACAGAATATTAAGATCGCCTTAAAGTACGATCGTGATACCAAGGAATCAGTTATTAAGGATTTACAGCGTCTATCGAAGCCAGGTTTGCGTAAGTATGCTGGTGCTGGTGAGTTGCCAAGGGTTTTAAACGGCCTTGGTATAGCTATCATATCTACATCTCGTGGTGTGATGACTGATAAGCAGGCTCGTTCGGAGAATGTTGGTGGGGAAGTTCTTTGTTACGTTTATTAATAAAAAGTTATGTCAAGAATAGGAAAGAATCCAGTTGCAATACCTTCAGGTGTTTCAGTGAAAGTGGAGAATAATGAAATAATTGTGGAGGGAAAGTTAGGTAAATTGTCTCAATCTTTTTCCGATGTTTCAGTAGATGTGGACGGTGATACTGTCATTGTTAGTAGACCTTCTGACGCTAAGGATCATAGAGCAAAACACGGTCTTTACAGGTCGCTTATTAGTAATATGGTATTAGGTGTTAGTAAAGGTTGGACCAAGAGTTTGGAATTGGTCGGTGTTGGTTATAGGGCATCAAATCAGGGTCAAAAGTTGGATCTAGCATTAGGCTTCTCTCACAATATTGTTCTAAATATAGCACCTGAGGTAAAGGTAGAAACGATATCTGACAAAGGTAAAAATCCAATTGTTAAATTAACTTCACATGACAAACAGCTTGTAGGTCAGGTTGCGGCAAAAATTAGAGCGTTCAGATCACCGGAACCTTATAAGGGTAAAGGTGTGAGATTCGTAGGAGAAATAATAAGAAGAAAAGCTGGTAAATCAGCATAATTTATAACATTATGGCAATTTCAAAGTCAGCACGTAGATTAAAAATACGAAAGCGTATTCGTAAAACGGTTAATGGAACATCATCGCGTCCTAGGTTATCTGTTTTCCGAAGCAATAAGGAAATTTATGCTCAGATTGTGAATGATGTTGATGGTGTTACCATCGCTTCATGTTCGTCTAGGGAGTTAAAGGTTAATGGTCCAAAAATTGAAGCTGCAAAACAGGTTGGTAAAGTAGTTGCGGAAAAAGCGGTTGCCCTTGGAGTGGACGCTGTATCATTCGACAGAGGTGGTTATTTGTATCATGGCCGTATACTATCACTTGCAGAAGGTGCTCGCGAGGGAGGTTTAAAATTTTAATTAGAAACATTCAATATAATGTATCAAAAATATAAAAATGTAGAAACAGTGAAGCCAGGTGGTCTAGATCTTAAGGATCGTCTTGTTGGTGTTCAACGTGTAACTAAGGTTACGAAAGGTGGTAGGGCTTTTGGTTTTTCAGCGATTGTTGTAGTAGGGGATGAGAATGGCGTTGTAGGTCATGGTTTAGGAAAATCTAAGGAGGTATCTGAAGCGATTTCCAAATCAGTAGAGGATGCTAAGAAAAATCTTATTCGTATTCCTTTAAGAAACGGTACTATTCCTCATGAGCAAAAGGGTAAATTTGGTGGTGCAAGAGTGCTTCTAATGCCTGCTTCTGCTGGTACTGGGGTTATTGCTGGTGGTGCGATTAGAGCGGTGCTTGAGGCTGTTGGTGTTCATGATGTTTTAAGTAAAAATCAAGGTTCTTCCAACCCTCATAATGTTGTTAAGGCTACATTTGATGCTTTGTTGCAATTGCGTAATGCTGAAACAGTTGCAAAACAGAGAGGGATTTCATTAGATAAGGTTTTTAACGGTTAATTGTATATTATGGCTAAGTTAAAGGTAAAAAAAGTGCGTAGTGCTATCAATAGAACTGCTAGGCAAAAAAGGACTCTTGAATCCCTAGGTTTAAGAAAAATGAATCAGGTTGTAGAGCATGAGGATAATTCTGTTATTCAGGGTATGATTTCTAAAGTTCAACATCTAGTCTCCGTCGAGAAGGCTTAAATATATTTATAATGAGTTTACATAATTTAAAACCAGCTGAGGGTTCAGTTAAAAGTTCTGCTAAGATTATTGGTCGTGGTCAGGGTTCTGGTAAAGGTGGTACTGCTACTCGTGGTCACAAAGGTGCTAAGTCGAGATCTGGTTATTCTAAGAAAGTTGGTTTCGAAGGCGGTCAAATGCCACTTCAGAGACGTGTCCCTAAGTTTGGTTTCACCAATATTAATAGAAAGGAATATGCTGGTGTTAATCTTGATGTAATTCAGGCTTATCATGATGCAGGTCGTTTATCGGATGAAATCACAATTGAGGATCTTGTTGCTGAGAGGCTTGTTGGCAGGAAGGATTTAGTTAAAATTTTGGGTAGAGGTGAAATTAGTGCCTCTATTAATATTTCTGCAAACAAGTTCACAGCATCCGCTAAATCGGCTATCGAAAAAGTGGGTGGTAAGACACAAACAGTTTAATATTTTCCAATGAAGTTATTTGATAATTTAAAAAACGTCTGGAATATAGAGGAATTGAGAGATCGTATAATAATGACTTTCAGTTTGCTTCTTGTTTACAGATTTGGTGCTCAAATTACTCTTCCTGGTATTGATTCCACTCAGTTGGTGGGGTTAGCTTCGAATTTTAAAGATGGTATCGGAGGTATTCTCAATGCGTTTACGGGAGGTGCGTTTGCTAAAGCTTCTGTTTTTGCGTTGGGTATCATGCCATATATTTCTGCCAGTATTGTTGTACAGTTAATGGGTATTGCTATCCCTTATCTTCAAAAGTTGCAAAAGGAAGGAGAGTCTGGACGTAAAAAGATTAATCAAATTACTAGATGGTTAACTATTGGTATTTGTTTAATCCAAGCCCCTAGTTACATGTTGTCACTTACTTCACTAGGAGTACCTGAATCTGCTTTTATGATGCAGGATCAACAAACTTTGTTTCTCGTTCTTAGTACTATAATTTTGGTAACTGGTTGTGTTTTTGCAATGTGGCTTGGTGAAAAGATAACAGATAAAGGTATTGGTAATGGTATATCCTTATTAATTATGGTCGGTATTATAGCTACACTACCTCAGGCGTTCATTCAAGAGATTGGTTCGAGAGTTGACGGTGTTGGTGGATGGTTTCTTATCATCGTTGAGATAGTGCTCTGGTTACTGATTATAGCTGCATGTATCATGTTGGTTATGGGTGTTAGAAAGATTCCTGTGCAATATGCAAGACGATCTGCCACTGGTGGATATGAAAAGAATGTATTCGGCTCTCGTCAATACATACCATTGAAATTAAACGCTTCAGGTGTGATGCCTATCATATTTGCTCAGGCAATTATGTTTGTTCCTTCTGCTATATCTCAAATTGATGCTTCGTGGGCTAAATCAATTGGTAATGCTTATTCAGATATTTTTGGGTTTTGGTATAATCTTACTTTTGCTTTATTAATCATTATCTTTACATATTTTTATACGGCGATTACAGTGCCTACTAATAAAATGGCTGATGATTTGAAAAGAAATGGTGGTTTTATACCGGGAATTAGACCTGGGACAGAAACTTCTGAATATTTGGATCGCATTATGTCACAAATCACTCTTCCCGGTTCTTTATTCTTAGCGGCTGTAGCGATTTTTCCTGCTGTTATTTCGTTGATTGGGGTTACACAATCGTGGGCTCTTTTCTATGGTGGTACTTCGTTACTAATAATGGTTGGCGTTGCTATCGATACGATGCAACAAATTAATTCCTATTTGTTAAACCGTCACTATGATGGTTTAATAAAAACTGGCAAGAATAGAAAAGCGGTAGCATAATGGCAAAACAATCGGCAATAGAACAAGACGGATCAATCATAGAAGCTCTTTCCAACGCCATGTTTAGGGTAGAGTTAGAGAATGGACATGTTGTAACAGCGCATATATCTGGTAAAATGCGTATGCACTATATTAAATTATTACCAGGAGATAAAGTAAAATTAGAAATGAGTCCTTACGATTTATCAAAAGCAAGGATAACTTATAGATACTAATATGAAAGTAAGAGCGTCAATTAAAAAAAGAAGTGCTGACTGTAAGATAGTCCGCCGTAAGGGTAGACTTTATGTCATTAACAAAAAGAATCCTAAATTTAAACAAAGACAAGGTTAAGCTATGGCTAGAATTGCAGGGGTAGATATACCTAAAAATAAACGTGGAGAGGTTGCTTTAACCTATATATATGGTGTGGGAAGAAATCGTGCCAAGGAAGTTCTTTTATCAAGTGGTGTTAGCATTAACAAAAAGGTTAGCGACTGGGATGATGATGAGATTGGTAAGATCCGTGCTGCTATTGGAGAGTTTACCATAGAGGGTGAGCTTCGTTCGGAAGTCCAACTTAACATTAAACGTCTTATGGACATTGGTTGTTATCGAGGTATCCGTCATAGATCTGGCCTTCCATTAAGAGGTCAACGTACTAAAAATAATTCTCGTACACGAAAAGGAAAACGTAAGACTGTTGCTAACAAGAAGAAAGCAACTAAATAATTAAGTAACTGATATGGCAAAGTCTAAAACAGTAGCTAAAAAGCGCAAGGTAATTGTTGATAGTGTTGGTGAAGCACATATTTCATCATCTTTCAATAACATTTTGATATCGCTTACAAATAAGAAGGGTGAAGTGATTTCATGGTCATCTGCAGGGAAAATGGGTTTCCGTGGCTCAAAGAAAAATACTCCTTACGCTGCTCAGTTAGCAGCAGAGGATTGTTCTAAGGTTGCTCACGAGGCTGGTTTACGTAAGGTTAAGGCTTATGTGAAAGGTCCCGGTAATGGACGTGAAAGTGCGATACGATCAATCCATAATGCTGGTATTGAGGTAACTGAAATAGTAGATGTTACACCTTTACCGCACAATGGTTGTCGTCCACCAAAGAGAAGAAGAGTTTAAAAATATTTAATTTTAATATCGAAAGATTACCAGATCATCGGAGGATACAGACCTGAATTCATGATACATCTTTCAAAATACATAACAAATGGCAAGATATAGAGGTCCTAAGGCAAAAATAGCTCGTAGATTTAGAGAACCAATTTTTGGCCCTAGTAAAGCTTTGGAGAAGAAAAATTATCCTCCAGGTATGCACGGTAACGCAAGGCGCCGTGGAAAAGAATCTGAGTATGCAGTTCAATTAAAAGAAAAGCAAAAAGCTAAATATACTTATGGTGTATTGGAAAAGCAGTTCAGGTTAATGTTTGAGAAGTCGGTTCGAAGTACAGGCATTACTGGTGAGGTATTGTTACAATTATGTGAATCACGCCTTGATAATGTTGTTTACAGAATGGGATTGTCAAGAACTCGTAGAGGCTCCAGGCAATTAGTTTCTCACAGACACATCACTGTTAATGGACAGCTTGTAAACATTCCTTCGTACCAATTGAAACCAGGTGATGAAGTAGCGGTTCGTGAAAAATCAAAATCCTTAACTGCCATTGATGACGCATTGTCTAGTAATGATCGTGTTTACGATTTCATTACTTTTAATAAGTCCTCATTAAAGGGTACTTTTGTAAGTGTTCCAGAACGCCTACAGATTCCTGAAAATATAAAAGAGCAGTTGATAGTTGAATTGTACTCTAAATAATAACCAACACATTAAGTAATCTTATGGCAATATTAAATTTCCAAAAGCCGGATAAAGTGATCATGATTGATTCAACTGATTTCGAAGGTAAATTCGAATTCAGACCGTTGGAACCAGGTTATGGACTGACCGTTGGTAATGCACTTAGAAGAGTACTTTTATCATCGTTAGAAGGGTTTGCTATTACTTCGATTCGTATTGAAGGTGTAGATCACGAATTCTCAACAATTGAAGGTGTTGTAGAAGATGTTACAGAAATTATTCTTAATTTCAAACAAGTACGCTTTAGAAGACAAATTGACGAGGTAGATAGTGAAGTAGTGAATGTTTCATTTTCAGGTAAAGACCAGTTTACTGCTGGTGATTTGCAAAAGCATATTTCAGGCTTTCAAGTATTGAATCCAGATATGGTAATTTGTAATACAGATTCTTCAGTTAGTTTAAATCTTGAGTTAACGATTGAGAAAGGTCGAGGATATGTTCCTGCAGAAGAAAATAAGAATAGTAATGCTGCAATTGGAACGATTGCTATAGATTCTATTTTTACACCTATCAAGAATGTTAAGTATAGTATAGAGAACTATCGAGTTGAGCAGAAAACTGATTTTGAAAAATTGGTTTTTGAAATTGTTACAGATGGTAGTATTCATCCAAAACATGCGCTTACTGAGGCAGCAAAAACTCTGATTCACCACTTTATGTTATTCTCTGATGAGAGAATAACTTTAGAGGCTGATGAAATAGCACAAACTGAAACTTATGATGAGGAAAGTTTGCACATGCGTCAACTTCTTAAGACTAAATTAGTAGATATGGAGCTTTCAGTTAGAGCTTTAAATTGTTTAAAAGCGGCGGAAGTAGAAACACTTGGTGATCTGGTTTCTTATAATAAAAATGATCTGATGAAATTCAGAAATTTTGGTAAGAAGTCATTAACAGAATTAGAAGAGTTAGTAAATGTTAAAGGTTTAAACTTTGGTATGGATCTAGCTAAATATAAATTAGACCGTGACTAGGTTCAACCTAGTTCAAGAATACTATATATAATGAAGCACGGAAAGAAAGTAAATCATTTAAGCAGAAAAACAGCGCATAGAAATGCTATGTTATCTAATATGAGTTGTTCTCTAATTGAGCATAAACGTATTAATACAACTGTCGCTAAAGCTAAAGCTCTTAAACAATTTGTTGAGCCTCTAATTACTAAATCTAAAGAAGATACAACTCATAATAGAAGACTCGTATTTTCTAAACTTAGAAGTAAGGAAGCTGTTACAGAGCTTTTTAGAGAAGTGGCATCTAAAGTAGGTGATCGTCCAGGTGGTTATACTAGAATTATCAAATTAGGGAACAGACTTGGTGATAATGCAGATATGGCAATGATAGAGTTAGTGGACTATAATGATGTTTACAAGTTAGATGCTGGTACAAAAAAATCATCAACACGTCGTAGTAGAAGAGGTAAATCAAGTAAAGCAGCTCCTGCTACTACTGAAAACGCCACAAATGAAGAAGAATAATTTTCTTTATAAATTTTAATAAAAGGATCAATGATTTTTTCATTGATCCTTTTTTTTTAAATTATTTTTGAATTTTAATAGATTATGGGTTACTTAGAAAAAAAAGACGCTATTGTTTTGCTGGAAGATGGAACTATCTTTCACGGTAAGGCAGTTGGTAAAGGCGGAACTGCTACAGGAGAGATTTGTTTTAATACTGGTACTACTGGTTATCAAGAAATTTTCACAGATCCCTCTTATTTTGGTCAAATTATGGTTACCACAAATGCACACATTGGTAATTATGGTGTGTCAAGTAAAGACGATGAATCTGATTCGATTAAAATCGCTGGCCTAGTTTGTAAAAACTTTTCAGAAGTTTTTTCACGTGAACTTGCAGATGGGGATCTTCACTCTATGTTGCTTGAAAGCGAGCTGATTATCTTGTCAGATGTAGATACACGTGCTCTCGTTTCTTATATACGTGATAATGGAAGTATGAATGCTGTCATTTCTACTGAATTTCATGATTTAAAATCTTTAAAAAAACTTCTCAGTGACATTCCTTCTATGAAAGGTTTGGAACTTGCCTCCAAAGTTTCATGTAAAGAACCTTATTATTTTGGTGACGCAGATGCTGCAATTAGGATTTCTGCATTAGATTTAGGTATCAAGAAAAATATATTACGAAATTTGGCTTCCAGAGGAGTTTATGTCAAGGTGTATCCTTATGATTCAACATTTGAGGATATGAAAAAATTCAAACCAGATGGATATTTTTTATCTAATGGACCTGGTGATCCAGAACCTTTGACAAATGCAATTCAAACGGCCAAAGATATTATCTCTGGTGGAGAGCCTTTATTTGGTATTTGTTTAGGTCATCAAGTAATCGCTTTAGCTAATGATATTTCTACTTATAAAATGCATAATGGTCATAGAGGTATTAATCATCCTATTATGAATGTGGAAACTGGGAAAGGCGAAATAACTTCACAGAACCATGGTTTTGCTATTGATAGAAATGATACAGAGGCTAATCCCGATATTCTTATAACCCATTATCATTTAAATGATAACACAGTAGCTGGTATTAAACATATTTCAAAACCTTTTTTTTCAGTCCAATACCATCCAGAAGCTGGTCCAGGTCCTAATGACGCCACCTACTTGTTTGATGAATTTATCAATTTAATTAAAATTTCAAAAGAAACTAACATATGAGTACAATAATAGAAGTACACGCAAGACAAATATTTGATTCAAGAGGAAATCCTACGGTGGAAGTAGATGTGTTTACATCTAATGGAGTAATGGGTAGAGCTGCCGTGCCATCAGGAGCATCAACTGGAGAGCATGAAGCTGTGGAGTTAAGAGATGGTGGTAAGTCTTTTATGGGCAAAGGAGTTTCAAAAGCCGTAGATAATGTGAATACACTTATTGCACAAGAGCTTCTAGGAACCTCTGTTTTTGAACAAGCTTATATCGATCAATTAATGATCGACCTAGATGGTACCGCCAACAAAGCAAAACTTGGCGCTAATGCAATTTTAGGCGTATCGCTTGCATGTGCAAAAGCAGCTGCGATAGAACTAAATCAACCATTATATAAATATATAGGTGGGATAAGTGCTTGTACACTTCCAGTTCCAATGATGAATATTATTAATGGAGGATCGCACAGTGACGCACCTATTGCATTTCAAGAGTTCATGGTGATGCCTGTAGAAGCTGAAAGTTTTTCTCATGCTTTACAAATGGGGACAGAAATATTCCATCATTTGAAGAAAGTTCTTCATGACCGTGGTCTTAGTACGGCAGTAGGCGATGAAGGTGGATTTGCTCCTGCCTTAGAAGGTACTGAAGATGCTCTAGATACAATTTTATTATCCATTAAGAACGCAGGTTATACTCCAGGAAAAGATGTAATGATCGCTTTAGATTGTGCAGCAGCAGAGTTTTTTGTAAATGGTAAATACGACTATACAAAGTTTGAAGGTAACAAAGGTGTTATACGTACTTCAGAAGAACAGGCCACCTATCTTTCTGACCTTGCAGATAAATACCCTATTATTTCAATAGAAGATGGTATGGATGAAAACGACTGGGATGGATGGAAATTCCTCACAGAAAAAGCAGGACATAAAGTACAACTTGTAGGAGATGATCTTTTTGTTACTAATGTGGAAAGATTATCTAGAGGTATAGAAAACGATATTGCAAATTCTATTTTGATTAAAGTAAATCAAATTGGTACATTAACAGAGACTATAGCTGCTGTCACTATGGCTCATAAAGCAGGATACACATCCGTTATGTCTCACCGTAGTGGGGAAACTGAAGATAATACTATTGCAGATCTTGCCGTAGCACTTTCTACAGGTCAGATCAAAACAGGTTCTGCGTCTCGTTCCGATCGAATGGCAAAATATAATCAATTACTGCGTATTGAAGAAGAATTAGCAGGTTCTGCATACTATCCTGGAAGAAAGGCTTTTCAACTGTAAAGTACTTTTATATCTTACCGCTTTCGCGAAAGCGAGAACAACAAAAGCCACCTTGTTAAGAGGTGGTTTTTTTACTTGTAAAGCATACTATAATTAGTGATTTTCATTTAATCGAGCTGAATAAGTTGATTTGTAAATAGTGATTAGTTTGAAGGTAATGAATCAGAACAATGATGCAAATGGTATCAAATAGCATCAAGTATCACTTTAAAAAAGCACTTTATTGTTACTTTACGACACGGTAAAATAACATTAAAATTAATTTACCATGTTAATTTTATGACTGTTTATAATTAAATCAACTCTAACGATGTATTAAAAACTAAATTTTTCCTAAAGTGATCAAGATCATATCTCAAATTTTATGAAAATCACTAACTGTGGCGTATTTTCGTATTAATTAAATCCAAAAATTAAAAATGGCAGACAAGGCAACATTAGAGTTTGATGGCAAGAAATACGATTTTCCTGTAATCACGGGCTCAGAAAATGAAAAGGCAATTGATATTAAAACGTTGAGAGGTGCAACAGGTGGGCTTACCACTATCGATCCTGGTTATAAAAATACAGGTAGTTGTACTAGTGCAATAACGTTTTTAAATGGTGAAGAGGGAATTCTAAGATATAGAGGTTATTCTATTGAAGAATTAGCAGATAAAGCAGATTTTCTTGAAGTTGCTTATTTATTAATATTTGGAGAGCTACCTACTGCTGCGCAATTAGAGAAGTTTCATAACGATATAAAAGCACAGTCCCACGTAGATGAAGATGTAAAGAAAATTTTAGACGGTTTTCCAAAGTCTGCTCATCCTATGGGCGTTCTTTCTTCATTAACAAGTGCATTGATGGCTTTTAATCCATCTTCTGTAAATGTAGATAGTGAAGAAGATATGTACAATGCTATTGTAAAGATTATGGGTAAATTCCCAGTTCTTGTTGCATGGGCATTAAGAAAACGCACAGGACAACCGCTTGATTATGGAGATGACAACCTAGGCTATGTAGATAACATCTTAAAAATGATGTTTAAAAAGGCTAATAGTGAGTATAAAATTGATCCTGTTGTTTCTAATGCATTAGATAAATTATTAATTCTTCATGCAGACCATGAGCAAAACTGTTCTACAAGTACAGTGCGTATCGTTGGTTCTTCACATGCAGGTTTATTTGCAAGTTTAAGTGCAGGTATTAATGCTCTTTGGGGACCACTTCATGGTGGTGCTAATCAGGCAGTACTTGAAATGCTAGAAGCTATCAAAGAAGATGGCGGAGATACTAAAAAGTATATGGCCAAAGCAAAGGATAAAGAAGATCCTTTCCGTTTGATGGGCTTCGGTCACAGAGTTTATAAAAACTTTGATCCACGTGCAAAGATTATTAAAGTTGCTGCAGATGATGTCCTTGGAGCTTTAGGTGTTGAAGATCCTATCTTAGACATAGCTAAAGGATTAGAGCAAGAAGCTTTAAATGATCCTTACTTTGTAGATCGTAAACTATATCCTAACGTAGATTTTTACTCTGGTATTATTTATAGAGCTATGGGAATTCCTGTAGAGATGTTTACGGTAATGTTTGCATTAGGACGTCTTCCAGGATGGATCGCACAATGGAAAGAAATGCGCGAGAATAAAGAACCAATAGGTAGACCACGTCAGGTATATACTGGTGAGAACCATAGAGCTTTTAAAGAAGTGTCTGAAAGATAGTTTCTTTATATCTCAAATAATTTTAAAACTCCCTAAAGCTTCTATTTTAGGGAGTTTTTTGGTTTCAATGCCGATTTGGCGTTTGAAAAAGAGTTCATAAAACGATTGCGTAAAGTATAACATATCATAGTCTTAATTCCTAAATTCGCAGTATGAATAAACTTAATCTTAACGTAAGTGATGAGACCTCGCGATTACGTGCGGTCATCTTAGGAACAGCAGCCAGTAATGGTCCGGTTCCAGCTGTAGAAGATGCTTATGATCCTAAATCTCGCAAATACATCTTGGCAGGAGAATATCCTACTAATGAAGATATGGTAAAGGAAATGGAGGCAGTTAATGTTGTATTTAAAAAGTATGATGTAAAAGTGTACCGTCCTAAACATATAGAAGATTGCAACCAGATTTTTACCAGAGACATAGGTTTTGTCATTGATAATACTTTTGTAAAGGCAAATATCCTTCCAGATAGAGAAGAGGAGATAGAGGCGATTCAATACGTGATTGATCAAATAAATCCTGATCAAGTGATACGTCCACCAGAAGAAGTTCATATTGAAGGTGGTGACGTCATGTTGCACGGCGATTATATTTTTGTAGGAACTTATAGAGGTGAAGACTATGCAGATTATATCATTGCGCGCACTAACCTAGAAGCCATAGACTGGTTAAAAGATACCTTTCCTAATAAAAAAGTCGTTTCTTTTAATTTGAGAAAAGACAACCTCGATCCTTATAACAATGCGCTACACCTGGATTGCTGTTTCCAGCCAGTGGGGAAAGATAAATGCATCATTCATAAAAACGGATTTTTACAAGAGGAAGAATACCAGTATCTGGTGGACTTTTTTGGAAAGGAAAACTGTTTTCAAATAACACAAGAAGAGATGTATGCTATGAATTCAAACATCTTTTCTATTGCACCAGATGTGGTAATTTCAGAAAAGAATTTTACCAGATTGAACAATTGGCTGCGCAGTCATCATATTACCGTAGAAGAAGTTCCTTATGCCGAAATTTCTAAGCAAGAAGGCCTTCTTAGATGTTCTACACTTCCCTTAATTAGAGATTAAATGAAACAAATTACCGATACCGTTTTTATGGTACGTCCTACTCAGTTCCGTTTGAACGAGCAAACTGCTGTAAATAATTATTACCAAGATGAAGGCGTTAAGATCTTAGATCAAAATCAAAAAGCGCAAGATGAGTTTGACGCTTTCGCGAAAGCGTTACAAGAAAAAGGAATCAACGTCATTATCATATCTGATGATGTTAAAAATGATACGCCAGACTCTATTTTCCCAAACAACTGGATTTCTACACATGAAAATGGTGATGTTGCCTTATTCCCAATGTTTGCCGAAAACAGGCGTTTAGAAAGAAGACCAGAAGTACTGGATAGAATCGAAGAAGAAGGTTTTAAAATTGAAAATATTGTTGATTATACCAGTGCTGAAGATGAAGGTTTTTTCTTAGAAGGAACAGGAAGTTTGTTACTAGATCGTACTCATCAAAAAGCCTATTGCAGTATCTCACCACGCGCAGACGAGGAGTTGATGATAGAATTTTGTGAAGATTTTGAATTTACTCCTGTAATTTTTACCGCATATCAAACAGTAGAGGAGAAGCGCTTACCCATTTATCATACTAATGTGATGATGGCGCTAGGTGAAAATTATGCTGTAATCTGTCTAGATTGTATTGATGATAAAAAAGAACGTAAAAATGTTTTGAAACATCTTAAAGAAGATGGTAAAGAAGTAATCACCATCACAGAAGATCAAGTCAACTCATTTGCAGGAAATATGATGCAAGTTCATAATTCAAATGGAGATCGTTTACTAGTCATGAGCGATCAAGCATACAATTCTTTAACTGATGCACAAATAAGTAAATTAGAAAAGTATAATGAAATCTTGCATCCATCCATTTCTACCATAGAAACTTTAGGTGGTGGCTCTGTAAGATGTATGATGGCCGAGGTGTTTTTGCCTAAGAGTTAAAACTTTTAGCCATTTATTTATTTCAAAAGAGGCAGAATTAATTCCGCCTCTTTTGAGATATATACTTTTTCAATTTCTTCGTTATTTACCGGTAGCGATATGCCGCAACATTCCAGCAAAAATAAAGTAGTGAAACGGTAACATAGAAAACCAGTAGAGTCTTCCCCAAATTCCTCGTGGTCTAAAAGTTGCTGTTTGATGCACGACGTCATTCTCATCTATTTCAAATTCTAACCAGGCTTCTCCTGGTACTCGCATTTCTGCAAAAAGCAACAGTCGTTTTCCTTCACGATCGGCAACAAGAACACGCCAAAAATCCAGCGCATCACCTGAATATATTTTATCTGGATTAGTGCGACCTCTACGCAAACCAACGCCACCTATTAGCTTGTCAAAATAGCCTCTTATTTTCCAAAGAAAAGTTGCGTAGTAATATCCATTTTTTCCACCTATAGACCATATGCGTTCTAAAGCCGCAGCTGGATCTTCAGTTTTAAGCTTTTGACCATCTTTTAAACAACCATAACTAGGTACTTTTTTATATTTGTTCAGGTTATATTTAAAACGACCACTTACCATACTGTCTTTCCAACTGCTTACTACTTGATTTTGTTCAATCTTAGCAAAAGCCATATCCAGTGCTTGTTGGTAATCATAAATCTCAATACCTAATCTTTCTGCGAGGTTATTTTTTGAAGCTATCACTTCTATTGCCATACTGTCCACCAGATTTTGAGCGAGTTTATAAGAAGTGCTCGTCACAAAATACAGCCAGTAAGAACTCAATTTAGGAGTCATCACTGGTACGGTAAAAATATAAAGTTTTAGACCTCTATTTTTAGCATAACCGGTCATCATTTCTTTGTAAGTTAGTATACTTTTGCCTCCTATATCAAAGCTTTGATTATAGCAATCATCGCGACCTAAAACACCTATTAAAAAACTCATAACGTTACGTATGGCTATGGGATGTGTTTTAGTATTGACCCATTTTGGAGTAATCATTACTGGTAGTTTTTCACATAAATCTCGTACGATTTCAAAGGAAGAACTACCACTACCTACTATTATTCCCGCGCGCAAAACCGTCAGATTATATTTGCCTGTATAAAGTATGTCTTCAACTTGCTTTCGCGAAAGCAAGTGTTTACTCAGTTTGTCCTCATTTACAATTCCAGAAAGGTAAATAACCTGCTTACAATCTGTTTTAGTAATGAGTTTTACAAAGTTTTGAGCGCTTTCTGCTTCCATATGATCAAAGTCTTCTGTGCTGGAAGACATGGAATGGATCAGGTAATAAGCCGCATCTATATCCTTGGGCAATTGATCTGCCTCGGCTATTTTGAGAAAATCAACTTCTACAATTTTGATTTGATCTCTGATCTCTTGTGGGACAGATAGCCTAGCAGCACTGCGCACGGCACAGACTATTTTATGATCTTCTTTTAGAAGTTCATAGAGTAAACGAACTCCTATATAACCGTTTGCTCCTGTTAATAATACTTTCATAGGTTTAAAGATAGTATTCACAGCGATTAATCAATGCACAAGTTTGTTAAAACAAAAATCGCCATCTGTTGAGATGGCGATTTTGAATATATTGTAGAGAAAATGAATTAAGCTTCTTCTTCTTTGTCTTTTGCTTCTTCTTTATCCTTATTGTTTGTTTCACTTACTTTTTTACGATTGTCGCTGGTTCTCCTATCGATAAGTTTGTAGTAAGGATCTATTCCTACTTCTATTGGCTTTTTAGAAACCATGATAGAATGGTTATTTTCAATTTCAGTAATCTTCAACTTCTTCAAGTATAAAACATCTTCTTCTCCAGTCTCTGGATCTTCCTCGCCAAAGATTCCTATTTCTATATAATCTGCAAGTGGTAAAGAGGAGATTGCTTCCTTTGAATCCTTAGGTGTAAAACTCAAACTGTCACCTGATATGGATGTATAGCTTTTTTTACCTTTTTTATAAGACCTGTATTTACTTACTAAACTGTTTATGTTCACTAAATATTGATCATCACTTACTTTAGAATAAGTAGCATCAGTTACCTCATTGTCATAAAGAGTAATGGTTTCAAACATATCTTTGATTAAATATTGCAAAGAATCTGGTGTTACTGCTCTTATATCATTTACAAATTCTGGAGCAGTAGGGTAAGGCGCAGATTTAAATTGATACTTCTCTGCAAAGCGTTTTGCTACGTCGTTAAACTTTTTTTCTCCTAGATAATCACTCATAGCATACAACACAACAGAGCCTTTTTGGTAATGAATGTATTGCTGGTTTTCATTATACATCAATGGATTTTCTTTAATAGTTTCTCCAGTACGACCACTTAAATAACCTTCCATAGATTCCTTCAAAAATTTACGCATTTGGTTTTTGCCATATACTTTTTCAAGAACCTTAAGCGAGCTGTATTCTGACATGCTTTCAGAAAGTAAAGTCATACCTTTTGCCTTTGCACCTATAACTTGATGTGCCCACCACTGGTGTGCCAGTTCATGAGCTGTGATAGCAAGGGCATAATCTACCGCATCTTTCTTTTTTTCATCTACATCTGCAATGAAACCTACTCTTTCACTAAAAGGAATCGTGTTTGCAAATGCTTGTGCAAAACTTCCATATTGTTTAGGGAATTCAATAATACGCGCTTGTCTATGCTGGTATGGTGTATAATTATCATTATAGTAGTCGAGTCCTTGCTTTAACCCATCCATCATGCGATCAAGATTATAGGTGTGATCTGGATGATGATAGATCTCTAGTTTGATACCATTATGGGTTTCTCTTTTAACATCGTACTTACCACTTAAAAATGAATAAAAATTCAGAATTTTTGAATCCATTTTATAATGAAAATACCTGCGTCCATTTTCTTCCCATTCTTTCATCAGATATCCAGGGGCAATAGCAATTTGATCTGGACTTGTGCTTACTGTTGCTTCAAAATCGATCCAGTCGCTAGCACCACCTATATAATTATTATCTGTTGCGCCGGGCGCATCTGGAGCTGGTAACCTGTCTTTAGGAGGTAAATTGTATTTCTCTCTTACCTTGACATTGCGCAATTCAAAAGCATCACTATATCCTATAGAAGGAAATAATCCTTGATTAACAAATGTTCCATTGGTATTGATAGGTGACTTGTTATCTAAAAATTTATTGGGCTCGTTTTCAGTAGTGAATTTGAAAATTAAAGTGTCACCAGGTTGTAAGGCTTGTTCAAAAGCATACATACGGTAATTATAATCTTCATTATCATAAACGATTTTTGCTTCACGATTCAGCGTTATTTCAGTTGGATAATCAGTAAGATTTACATGTAAAGTATCTATGGCGCTACTGCTTTGATTTGTCATCGTGTAAGTGGCACCAGCTTTAAAATCTCTAGTTTCTGGAATCATATCCATAAACGTATTTACTGCTATTAACCTAGGTTGAGGGATTCCATCATATTTCCCTAAATCTTTTTCAAGATTTACACGCAACTCTTCTACTTCTTTACCAGATAAATTTTCATTGTCTACATTGTTTATTTTCCATATATAACCTCCTATGGCAAAAAACCCTACTATCGATATCGTTGCAACTGTATTTAAGGCTTTTGTTGATCTCGCTTTCGCGAAAGCGAGACGTCCTTTAACATCTGTACTCATACCACGTCTGTAGAAAAGTAAAGCAATGCAGGTAAGTATGATCCCGAACAATATCCAGTAAACACGATAGGTATAATACTGTGGTAAAGCATTTCCAAAGCCCATAAAGTCTGACGCGCTGGGAGCACTTACTGAATTGAAGTCAAAAATTGCTTGAGTAACACCTGCCGCTCCTTGAATTAATGGAATTGCCACGGCTATTATCAATAATACTGCCAGTCCTAACCATTTGTTTTTTATTAAGGTATGAATCATCAATGCCATTAAAATCCACGGAATAAAACTCCATACATTTAACATAAAGGTCTGGAATAGATATAAATCCAGCTGATAATCTGTAAAGTTACTTATAGTTTGATAGGTTAATCCACATGCGATAAGGACTACTTGTAAACTGGCTACCATTAGAAACAATGCAACAAATCTTGAAAGCAAAAACACCCAGTTTTTTGTAGGAGTTACATCTACTATCTGATTGATATGTGCAGCTTTAGAACGATCCATTAAGAATCCAGAGTATAAATGAATCAACAGGTAGCTAAATAGAGTGATGTAACTAGCAGGCTCTGCCAGCATGACCCACGTTTTAGGCAAAATACTAGTGTTGAATAAAATTCCAGTATTGAACATTAAAACCATGGTTAAGACAACTGCTAAAAATGAGATGATGATAAACGGCCAGCCGTAAATAATGTATTTGGTATCACTTTTTGCGAGATGCCATAGGGTTTTCAGTTTTCCTAAAAAAGAAAAATCAGTTTTGGCAATAGGCATGATTACTTTGTTAATACCACTGGTATTCTCTTTAGTCATGCGTTGTGCTTTACTCTTGAATAGACTAATAGTTATTGCATTTTGAGCAAATTTAAATCGAGCAATAACCCATCCTAAAACAAGTAATGCAATTCCAGCCCATAGAAAACGATTCCATAGGATCATACCAGAAAAAGGAATCATTAGTTCATTTTGTTCGGCTGGTGTCCAGTACTTAGTAGCTTCACTGATAGCTACATTCCCTAAAGGATCTGCCATAGCCAGCCAGAACGGATCATCTACTTGTTCTACATAAGAAGTGGTAATAAGCTGTACGATTATCAATGTAAGAACGGTCATAAAACCTATGTTCATATTACGTGTAAATACTATAATCGCAAAGACGATGGCACTATAAAAAAGTACATTAGGAATAATAATTACAAGAAATGGTTGTAGGTAATTCCATACGTGAAAAGGTCCTAATAATTCTGGATTTGAACCTGGAAGATAACTACCTATCATTAATCCTAAAACCAAAGCACTTATCACTAGTAAATTGATAGAAAAACCAGCTAGAAATTTAGCAAGCAAATATTCTATTTTTTTAATAGGGTAAGAGTACAATACATTATGCATATTGTTTTTAAAATCTCTGTGTATGGTAGCACCTGTAAAGCTAGGTATCAAAAGATAGGCAAGCAGTGCTATTTGAGAAATAAGTCCTGATATGCTGTACGGACTATTGAGATATGAATTACTTGTTACAGTTACGTTATCACTACTAAAAACTCCAGTAGCGGCTGCCATAATAATACCACCTAAAAGAAAGAAGATCGCTGCAAATATGTAAAAAAGAGGTTTTTTAAACCACGTTTTTATCTCGTGTGAAAATATGGTTGTAAACATGATTATGCGATTTCTGGTTGTACAATATCACTATTGCGATTTAATGTGGTGAAATACACATCTTCCAATGTTGCAGTTGCTGAGGTAAATTCAGCGCCTGGACTACTTTCACCATAAACACGCACGTCTAGATTGTTATCTTCATTATAACTAGAGGATATTACATTGTGCGTGCGCTGCATTTCTTCAATGGCTTCACGATTAACTGTTGTTGTCCACACTTTGCCAGCAAGTGTAGCAACCATTTGTTTAGGTGTGGACTGCGCCAGTATTTTACCGCCGTTAAGAATGGCCATGTCGGTACAAAGTTCTTTGACATCGTCTACAATATGCGTAGAAAATATCACGATATGGTTGGTTCCTATTTCTCTAAGAACGTTTAAAAATCGGTGACGCTCTGCAGGATCCAGTCCAGCAGTAGGTTCATCAACAATGATTAACTTAGGGTTGTTCAATAATAATTGTGCAATACCAAATCGTTGTTTCATACCACCAGAATAACCAGCAACATGTTTATCTTGAACATCACTAAGATTAGTTACTTCAAGGGCCTTTTCTACTATTTTATTACGTTCTGATTTACTCGTGATTCCTTTGAGACTGGCAAAATAATGTAGTAAATCTTTGGCGCTCATTTTAGGATACACACCAAATTCTTGTGGTAAATATCCTAGTGTTTTTCTAAACTCGATCTTATTGTTTAAAATGTCTAATCCATCAAGATGAATACTTCCAGAATCTGGAGATTGTAAGGTGGCGATAGTACGCATCAAGGAAGATTTCCCTGCTCCGTTAGGGCCTAAAAGACCAAACATTCCAGCGTTTATATCTATCGTTACATCATCAAGTGCTTTAACACCGTTGCTATATGTTTTGGAAACATTCTTTAAACTAAGAATCATGTAATTGAATTTTTATGGTTTGAAGTGTTAGTGTTCCATTAATTCAATATGTTACATGTTTTTAAACTTAAACCAAAATTAAAGTCTAAGCTTTCTGAACAGTTTTTCAATTATGACAGATTATTGTCAAACGGCCACAAATAAATGGAACTCTATTTTACAAATTATCCCAGCAAATTACTCTAATTCAAATACCTCTAAAGCAGGAGTTGCTTTATAGTCAAAATTAAACAACGCCATATTTTCCCAGCTGCTGCCGTTCATAAAGCTATCAACTCCTCTATTATGCGCCACCCAATCTGGCGACCAATAACAATAGCCTAGACCTTGATCATTAGGTAAGTTCTTCATTAAATCATGGATGCGTAACATAAAAGCATGTTGTCCTTCAAGAGTTGCAGGAAATCCAGAAGACAATTGGTTGTTAAGTCCTATGATGTTGTTTAGGTTATCATTCCACGCTATGGTAAAAGGATATGCTGTTTCTACAATCATTATTTTTTGGTTGATACCAGCAGCAAAAGATCTCAACTCATTTTCTGAGGTGGTAATATCAGAACCATGCCACCAAGGATAATAACTTAATCCTGCGATATCAAAATCAATATTTCTAGAATTTAATTCATCAAAAAAGTAAGCCGAATCACTTATTCCTGCTCGATGAATCATTATTTTAGTATCTGGCGAGACTGTTCTTACAGCGTTAATAGCTGCATTTGTAATCAATAGATAATTATCAAAATTTTCTATTGGACCAGTGTAAATTTGGCCTACTGGCCATAAAAATCCATTGTTAGTCTCGTTTCCTATTTGAACAATCGCAGGCTCTGTTCCTTGAACTTTTAATTCTCTAAGAACATCAGTCGTGTAGCTAGCAACCGCAATGGAAAGTTCTAAGGCGTTGAGGTTTTGCCATGCTGCAGGAGTTTGTTGAGACCCAGGATCTGCCCAAGTATCTGAATAATGAAAATCTAACAAATAGTCCATTCCAGCTGCCTTTAATTTTAAGGCTTGAGCTTTTAAATTATCTAAGTGATAAGCTTCATCGGTATGGTCTATCCACAACCTAATGCGCACGAGATTTACTCCACGATTAGCTAGGTAACTATAGTTGTTGGTAATAACTCGATTATTTTCATCTTTGAAAACAACTCCTAAAGATTCATTTTCTGGTAAAAAAGAGAGATCCATTCCTTTATAGAAAGTACCAGATTCAAAAGCTTCTTCTTGTTTACTATCTTCAGGATTACAACTATAAACTAAAGTTATAAGCAATAATAAAGACCACATTTTTTTCATTTGACGAATATAAATTAGATTAGCACAAAAATCTACTTCAAGAGTTTATGTTTCTAGTTGCCTTTTAGGTGTACTGTATCAAGAGACAATAACATTGTAGCTTAAAAGCAGCGTGCAAATTACTACAAGATGTATTTTAACTGCCGCCCTCAATTAAGAACAGCCTATTTAAAAGACGGCTTCTATTCAGATACTGGTTTCTAATTAAAGATCATCAATATACTCAAATCCTTGATCTGTTTTGAGCTGCGATAGCTTTTCAAAAAACTTATGGATTCTTTTGTGATCTGCCTTAATTTTCACAAAGTAATTATCCTTATGAATACTATATTCCTGGGCGCGACCTTTATAAATAGTCAGTTTATAATAGGGAATAGGTAGTGCGTAGGTTTCTAGTAAGGATCTAAAACGTACTATTATCCCATTTTGTCTAATTTCTATATTACAAGTATTTGCATTGATATCGAGCACCATGAGATTGTGAATCTGTATGCTAGAACTGTTCATGATTAACTTAGGCGATCCAGAACCCTTTAATTTCCACCTTTCCTTTAAAGTAAGAACAGCACCTACTTCTTTTAAGATTTCACGTTCTATTTTTGGGTTATTGTATGAGACATTGTGCAGCATATAGTAAAGGTGCTTTTTAATACTATTTATATTTGTTATTAGTTCGCTAGATTCTAAAAGCCTTTCATAATCCTTATCTTTGCAGGCTTAAATTTTTATTACGATGACGCTGTTTCAACAATTAGAAAACGCTACTAAAGATGCTGTAAAATCTATTTTTTCTGTAGAATTAGAAAATGTGGAAATTACGCTTACGCGAAAAGATCAAAATGGAGACCTTACCATTATGGTTTTTCCTATGCTGCGTCATATTAAAGGTAATCCAGCTGTAATAGGGCAACAAATTGGAACGCATTTATTAGAAAACAGTAGTTTAATAACAAATATTGAGGTAATCAAAGGCTTTTTAAATGTAAAAGTTTCTTCTACAGCTTTTTTAACCGATTTCAACCGAATTCTAAGTGATCAAAATTATGGTATAAAGGAACAAGATGGCAAACAACCTGGTGTGATGGTAGAATACAGTTCGCCTAATACAAACAAGCCATTGCATTTAGGACATGTAAGAAATAACTTGTTAGGTTACTCTGTAGCAAATATTATTAAAGCAACTGGTCGTAAGGTTAACAAAACACAGATCATTAATGATCGAGGGATTCATATTTGTAAATCCATGCTGGCTTGGGAACGTTATGGTAATGGAGAAACTCCAGAATCTACTGGATTAAAAGGTGATAAGCTAGTAGGTAACTACTACGTTAAGTTTGATCAAGAATATAAAAAGGAAATTGCGACTTTAATATCCGACGGGAAAACTGAAGATGAAGCAAAAAAAGAAGCTTCATCCTTAATAGCAGCTCAAGAAATGCTTCAAAAATGGGAGCAAGGTGATGCTGATGTGGTTGCGCTTTGGGAAAAGATGAACGGTTGGGTTTATAAAGGTTTTGAAACCACGTATAAAAATCTAGGTGTTGATTTTGATAGTTTGTATTACGAGAGCAATACCTATTTATTAGGAAAAGATGTGGTACAGCAAGGGCTTGATAAAGGAGTCTTTGAAAAAGATCCAGATGGATCGGTATGGATTGATCTTACAGAAGATGGACTAGATCGCAAAATTGTATTGCGCAGTGATGGAACCGCTGTATATATGACGCAAGATATAGGTACTGCGATACAACGAGTAAAAGATCACAATATAAATTCTATGGTGTATACTGTTGGTAATGAGCAAGATTATCATTTTAAAGTATTGTTTTTGATACTTCAAAAATTAGGTTTTGATTGGGCAGAGAACTTGTATCATTTAAGTTACGGAATGGTAGAACTTCCTTCTGGTAAGATGAAATCTCGTGAAGGAACCGTTGTAGATGCAGACGAGCTGATGGAAGAAATGACAGCAACTGCAAAAGCAATAGCCCAAGAACAAGGGAAACTAGAAGGGCTGTCTGAAACAGAAAAAGAAGAGCTTTACAAGCTTATAGGTTTAGGTGCTTTGAAGTATTTCATGCTTAAAGTAGATCCTAAAAGAAGCATGATGTTTGATCCTAAAGAATCTGTAGATTTTCAAGGAAATACTGGGCCTTTTATTCAATATACACATGCACGCATTAAATCCATACTACATAAAACTAATTTTGATTCTAACCAACTACAAAGTGCTACAAATCTTGAATTGACTGATAAAGACACTGCTGTGATTATGTGTCTACAGCAATATCCAGAAATGATTCAAAATGCAGCAGATAAGTATAGTCCTGCTTTGATTGCTAACTATGTTTATGAACTGGTAAAAGAATTCAATTCGTTTTATCAAAACGTGCCTAAAATAGTAGAAGAAGAAAATGCAGATTTAAAACAATTCCGTTTGTTGTTATGTTACAAAACTTCTGCAGTAGTAAAAAGTGCTTGTGCTTTATTAGGAATTGAAGTTCCTGAGCAAATGTAAAGCTGTTCTAGTGTTATCATTTTAGATCTTTTGTAGAACATTTAATAGGATATGATCTTTACGATCATTTATTTGAAGTCCAATCAATTTTGAGAAACGATCCGTTTTTTGAAAAACTGTCTTCTAATTGATTCATAATTTTTTATGATGCTAATTACGATTGGTTCAGTTATCATTTCAAAAATGTAATCATGTTACTTTATTAATGCGTTTTTTAACTTGATTACTATTTGTCGTTAAAATAAGCTCAAAACAGGAGTAATTCGTGGTTACAAATTAAATGTCGATTTTTTTCATGACAACTTACTTAAACTTTATTAACATTAGTTAAGGGTCTTTTCTTGACTGTTTTTTTTTAAACTACTTTTTTGTTTTTTATCCGAAATACGTAGTGTTTGTCGACTTGTCGCTTTTTTACATAATCTGATTAGCCTTTGCTCTTATTTTTGTGAAAAATTTGTGTACAGGCATAAACCTAGCGCATATTTTTTGCAATCAAATTTTAAAAACATGATAAATAATTACAACACAACCTTAAAATTAACCCTTACACTCTTCTTATTAACTGTGTTTGCTAATTTTGTAGCTGGACAAAATATTTACTATGTGAGTCCTACAGGTAATGCTTTAAATGATGGTAGTCTTGGTTCTCCTAAGGATTTGATTAGCGCCAATAATGATGCTTGCTCAAATAATATTGATGAAATCAGATTACTTTCAGGAACTTATAATCTATCGCAAAAATTACAGATTACGTGTGCAGACATAGAAATAAGCGGTAATTGGATAGATATAATGGGCGTAGCAAGTCAGTCAACTTCTGTTACCACTACGCTAAATATAGACTCCTCTTTAGAAGAAGTGCCACATCAATCTGGTGGTATACTAGTAGGTGTTTATAAAGGTGTAGAAGCTATTAATGTGGATGATTTTGTTCTTGAAAATTTGATATTTAACGTTAAGGATGGTGGAATGTCCGGAGTAGCTTCTGGCACGACTGGTAATAGAGGACGAAGTGTCTATGGTTTCTATTTCAATGGTTCAAATGGTTGGGATGTAAGAAACTGTGTAATGAATGTTGGAGAAGCTACTCAAGGAGCTAACGGTATAGATGGTGCTTCGGGATCAAATGGGGTAAATGGTGGTACAGGTACTGCAGCCGATTGTAATGATGACTGTACAACTAATAGAGGTGGAAACGGCGGACACGGCGGAGGTGGAGTCTCTGGCGCACCAACTAATATTGACGGCAGTTGTCGCAATAGTGGACAAAATGGTAGTAATGGAACATCAGGAAATGCAAGGCAAGGAGGAAGCGGTGGTTCTGGAGGAAGTGGTGGAGCTGAAAATAATCGTGGAGGATTCGGAGGCAGAGGTGGTAACTCAGCTACTGCAACTGCAGGAAATGGTGGTGCATTTGGTAATGGTAATGGTAGTACTAGCCCAGGTAACTGCTCTACAGTTAATGCTTTAAACGGTACAAGTGGAGCAGATGGAAATGACGGAACAAATGGAGTGACCGTTTCTACTTCTACAACTTACGAAGATTACTGGTTACCTTCTGATAAAAGTACTGATGGAACGGATGGGACTGGTGGTGCCGGCGGTGGCGGTGGCGGCGGTGGCGGCGGTCAAGGATGTTTCTTTTGTACTGATGGAACTGGTGGTGCTGGCGGTGGCGGCGGTGGCGGCGGTCAAGGCGGTGAAGGTGGTCAAGGCGGCTATGGTTCTGGAGGTGCTTTTGCACTTTACGCAGCTGGTAGCGATGGAAATGCAGTTAATAATAATTACAATATCCCAACAGTAGCTCCAGGAAGTAATGGAGGTTTAGGTGGTTTTGGTGGGAACGGAGGAAATGGAGGCGGAATTGGTGGAACCAGCGGAGGATTACTTGGTTGTAGTACATGTGAAGTTGGTCGAGGAGGTTTCGGAGGTCGCGGTGGAAGTGGTGGTCGTGGTGGAAATGGCGGCCCTGGAGCAAGCGGAATATCTGAAGATGTAAGAACAGTTTATGGATCAATTATTACATCAATTTCCATAGATGATGCCTCTTTTACATATGCAGCGACTAGTTATTGTGTTGATAGTGCTGACCCAACTCCTACGATAACGGGAGAGACAGGTGGTACCTTTAGTTCTACAGCCGGTTTGGCAATTAATAACACTTCTGGTGCGATAGATATTTCTATGAGTACGCCAGGTTCTTACATAGTTACATATACTACCCAAAATCCTAATCAGAATTCAAGCACACAAAATATAACGATCAATGAATTAGACGATGCAAATTTTAGTTATTCTGTTGCTGCATATTGTGCGGATGCAATTGATCCAATACCTACTATTACAGGTCTTACAGGTGGAATATTTAGTGCTAGAACTGGATTGAGCATCAACGCTTCTACAGGAGCAATAGATGTATCAGCATCCACAGCAGGAAGTTATATTATTACCTACATGACAAATGGAACTTGTTCGAATAGTTCTACAGCAGCGGTAACGATTAACGCTTTAGACGATGCAGGTTTTAGTTATTCAAACGTATCTTTTTGTCCAAATTCACCAGATCCTACTCCGACGATCTCTGGTTTAACTGGAGGAGCATTTTCAAGTACTACTGGATTGTCGATTAATAGTACTACTGGAGTAATAGATTTGAGTGCTTCAACTCAAGGAGTATATACAGTAACTTATGCTACAGCTGGAATATGTCCTAATAGCACACAAGTTTCATTGACGGTTATTGATAATGAAGCTCCTACACCAGGTATTGGTGCACTTGTAGATGTTACCGCTCAATGCGAAGTAACTAGCTTAACAGCACCAACAGCAACTGATAATTGTGCTGGAACGGTAACAGCAACAACTACAACGACCTTACCTATTACTGCCCAAGGCACAACAGTAGTGACTTGGACCTATGATGATGGAAATGGTAATACCTCTACACAAAATCAAAATGTGATCATTGATGACACAACACCACCTGTTCCAGATGTGGCTTCTTTACCAGATGTAACGTCACAATGTGAGGTAACAACGTTAACACCACCTACCGCAACAGATAATTGTGGTGTTACGGTTACTATTACTAACAACGCTACGCTGCCTATCACAACACAAGGAACGACGGTAGTTACTTGGACTTATGATGATGGAAATGGAAATACTTTCAATCAAACACAAAATGTAATTATCCAGGATGTCACTGCGCCATCAATCACGTTACCATCAGAAATTACTGTTGCTAATGATTCTGGAAGCTGTACAGCAGTAGTTGACTATGCAGCACCAATAGTATCCGATAATTGTGTTTTTCCTGATGAAACAGTAGCATTTTTAGATCGACCTAGTTTATTTTCAGGAAATGCGAGAGGCTATACTTTTGTTGTCCCACAACCAATGGTCATTACAGGTTTGAGAGTGCCAACAGGCGCTTCTACTGGACCACAAAGCATTCAAGTTATGCGATTTGCAAATCCAATATCTAGTTTTCCAACCACTAATAGCTATTCAGAATTACTTTTTTACACTTCAAGAGATCCAATAGACGGATTCATACCAGTCAATATTACTCTTAATACAGGGGATATTATTGGGATATTAGGGGTCAGAGATAATGTGAATGCATATAGTTCTTCGAATTCCATAACTATTGACGGAAGTCCTGTTCAAATAACAAGATTTGGTACACAAAATCCTATTGATCAAATTGAGGCACCTCAAAATACTTTTTGGACAGAGGCTTCTGGTTCAGTCAGTCAAGTGGATTTTACGTACAATCTATCAGCCAATCTATCAGCACCAGTTATAAATCAAACTGCAGGTTTGCCATCAGGATCTAGCTTTCCCGTAGGAACTACTATCAATACTTTTGTAGCTACCGATATTTCAGGAAATACAACAACACAATCTTTTAATGTAACTGTTAGCGATAACGAGGCTCCAGTAGCAGATATAGCCATACTAGCAGATGTAATAGCAGAATGTGAAGTAACCAGTTTAGTGGCGCCAAGGGCGACGGACAATTGTACAGGAGTAGTAACCGTTACCAGCGATGCTGTTTTACCTATCACAGGAGAAGGAACTACTACGGTAGTGACCTGGACTTACGATGATGGAAATGGAAACACTTCTACACAGACTCAAAACGTTATTATAGATGATGTTACAGCTCCGGTGGCGGAGGTAGCGACATTGTCAGATGTAACTGCAGAATGTGAAGTAAGTAGTTTAGTGGCTCCAACCGCCACAGATAATTGTTCCGGCATCATTACTGCAACCAGCGATACGACCTTACCTATCACAACACAAGGGACAACAGTAGTAACTTGGACTTATGATGATGGAAATGGAAACACTTCTACACAGACTCAAAACGTTATTATAGATGATGTGACTGCTCCTGTGATTACATGTCCTGCTAATATTACAGGCAACGCACCGGTAGTAACATTTACTAACCCAACTGCTATTGATAATTGTGATACGATACCTTTCGGTGGCGTCGCAAATAATGATCCTATTCCAGGATTGACTTATTTAGGTTTCTTCGGAGGTAAAAATTTATATGTTAGCGATAATCCTTTTACAGGTGCCGCCGCATTTGCAAATGCGCAAAGTTTAGGCGGTCACCTAGTGACAATTACAGATGCTACTGTTAACTCTCAAATAATAACAGCATTGAATAATTTAGGTATATCAGATGCCTTCATCGGATATTCTGATGCGGCTAACGAAGGGACATTTGTATGGCAAGACGGTAGTACGTCTAATTATGAGAATTTCAACTCAGGTGAGCCTAACAATTCAGGATCTGGTGAGGATTATGTGCATATATTTGGCAGTGGGCTTTGGAATGATACAAGTAATAATTCAAGCTTTGTTTATATTTTTCAATCGGCGAATAATCGATTTTATCAATCTGCTGGATTACCTTCGGGTGCCACTTATCCATTAGGAGCAACCACAAACACTTTTATAGTTACCGATGCATCAGGAAATGCCAGTACTTGTAGTTTTGATGTTGTATTATCAGACACAACTGCTCCTGTTCCTGATGTAGCTATGTTGTCAGATGTGACTGCGCAGTGTGAAATGACCTCTTTAACAGCCCCTACAGCGACTGATGATTTCTCTGGAGCAATCACTGGTACAACTACTACAATCTTACCTATCACAACACAAGGAACTACAGTAGTGACTTGGACTTATGATGATGGTAATGGAAACACCTCGACGCAAACCCAAAATGTGATTATTGATGATGTTACGGCTCCAGTAGCAGATGTCACTACTTTGGCAGATGTAACGGCAGAATGTGAAGTGTTAAGTTTAACAGTACCAACAGCAACTGATAATTGTGTAGGAACGGTAACAGCAACAACTTCAACGATCTTCCCTATAACTTCCCAAGGAACAACAGTAGTAACCTGGACTTATGATGATGGAAATGGAAACACTTCTACACAGACACAAAATGTGATCATTGATGATATAACAGTACCAGTACTTGATGCTGTTTCATTATCAAACCTTGTATTTAATTGTGAGGTAACTAGTTTAACAGCACCAACAGCAACAGATAATTGTGCCGGAGTGGTTACAGGAACGGCCACGTTCCCTATTACTTCTACGTCTGTAATCACATGGACCTATGATGATGGTAATGGAAACATAAGCACGCAGGACCAGTTA